>JBEKLB010000062.1:0-20654 GCA_050010415.1 Bryobacteraceae bacterium
GGATGTTCCACGCGTTTGTCCCCGATGCAGGCGTGAGATTGATCGGAGTAGAGGCCGGCGGCACCGGCGCGGAGTTGGGCGCGCATGCCGCACGATTCTCGGGCGGATCGCCGGGCGTGCTGCATGGCGCGCACAGCTACCTGCTGCAGGACGCCGACGGCCAGATCGCACTGACGCATTCGATTTCGGCCGGCCTGGATTACGCGCTGGTGGGTCCCGAACATGCCATGCTGCACGATCAGAAGCGCGCTGAATATTGTTCCGTCACTGACCGCCAGGCGCTGGACGCCGCGCGGACGCTGGCGCGCATCGAAGGAATTATCCCCGCGCTCGAATCCGCCCACGCGGTGGCCGAAGCTCTGCGGCGTGCGCCTGCCGCCAAAGGCGAAATGTTCGTGATCAATCTTTCTGGACGCGGCGACAAGGACACCGATATCTATCGCGAACATTTGAAAGAGCTCGATGAATCTCACGAGACTCGATGAATCTCACGAGAAGTGATGAATCTCACGAGAAGTGATGCAGACCAGAATCAGCCGGCTCTTTGAGCGCTTGCGCGCCGAAAAACGCCCCGCGCTCATCGCCTACATCGTGGCCGGAGATCCATCGCCTGCCGCAACGCCTGAACTGGTGGCTGCGCTCGAACGCGGCGGCGCGGACCTGATCGAACTCGGTGTTCCCTTCTCCGACCCCATTGCCGACGGCCCCGTCATTCAACGCGGCAGCGATCGTGCGTTGAAAGCTGGAACCAAGCTCACCACCGTTCTCGACATCGCATCCCAGATCCGCAAACAATCCGAAATCCCACTGCTGTTGTTCACCTACCTGAACCCCGTGCTGCGCTATGGTTTGGAACCACTGGCGCGCGCTGCGGTAATGAGCGGCATCGACGGTTGTCTGCTCACCGACCTGAGCGTTGAAGAGGCCGAGCCGTACATTCACGTGATGCGCCAGGCCGGCCTCGATACGGTCTTCCTGGCCGCGCCCACCAGCAGCCAGCGGCGCCTGGAACTGGTGGCAAAATACTCCACCGGC
The DNA here is from genome assembly GCA_050010415.1 of Bryobacteraceae bacterium. GTDB lineage: Bacteria > Acidobacteriota > Terriglobia > Bryobacterales > Bryobacteraceae > Palsa-89. The sequence goes on from JBEKLB010000062.1 coordinate 1,036, forward strand.
TTTGTCTATCTGGTGTCCCGAACCGGCGTGACCGGTGAACGCAGCAGTGTCTCCGACAGCGTCGCACCGCTGGTGTCTGCGATGCGGGCCATCACCAATCTCCCGCTGGCCGTTGGATTCGGCATTTCGACCGCCGATCATGTGCGATCCATCGGCGCAGTCGCCGATGGCGTGGTGGTAGGCAGCGCGTTCGAACGCGTTATCGAAGAAAACTCCGAGGAAAAAGCCGGCGGCCCTCAACTTTACACCAACATGGAAGGCCTGGCCAGAAAACTCGCCAGTGGTTTACCATCGAAGAACCAAAGAGCCCGAGGCGGCAATGACCATCGAAAAGCTCGCGGATTGCAGGCGGCAGATCGACGCGGTGGATGTGAAGATCGTCGAGCTGCTCAACGAACGGACCGCAATCGTGCATGAAATCGGCCGTATCAAACGGCAGTTCGCATTGCCGATTTATGAGCCCAAGCGCGAGGATCAAGTCTTCGAAAACGTGACCAACAACAATCCCGGGCCGTTGACGCCGGAAGCATTGAAGCGCATCTTCGAGCGCATTATCGACGAGATGCGGACCATCCAGCAAAAGAAAATGAGCTGAGCGGTACAATGAAACTATCGATGAGTAACATTCAGCTGTATCTCACGATCGGCATTCCGACCCTTGCCATACTGGTCGGAATGTTAATGAACGCGGTTCAATTCAGCTCGATTACTGCCCGCTTCAGTAGCCAGGACGCTCGCTTCAGCAGCTTGGAGACGCGGCTTAGCAATTTGGAAACGCGATTCGATGGGCGCTTCAACAGCGTCGACGCCCGGTTTAACAATCTCGAGGTGAAGTTCGACACTCTGATCGGGAAAGTCATCGAACTGGACAACCGCGTCACGCGGATCGAAGCCAAGCTCGACATCCGATAGTTTCTTCCGCCCCGCCAGCTTGCATGGTAAAACTGTGTCTATGATGCGTCTCGATCTCCAATTCTTGTATAAGGGAGTTGAGCCCCTGGAGGGAAGGTAGATGGTCAACTGTCCAAACTGCGACGCCGTAATTGACGTGGACGAAGATGAGCTGGACGAGGGTGATACGCTGACCTGCGATGAGTGCGGCACCGATCTTAGCGTGACTGGGTTGGATCCCTTGGAACTGGAAACAGAGGAAGACGAGGACGAAGACGAGGAAGAAGAGGAAGACATCGACTACGATGAGGACGAAGATGAGGATGAAGAGGAGGAGGAACCCGAAGAAGAGGATTGGCATTAGCCAGTGGGCGCTCGGCGCTCTGTTCCTTGTCAGCCTCCTTCCGCTCGCTGCGGCACCCAAGAAGAAGCCGGCTCTGGAAACTTACGCGATCGTCAGCGGCAGCGTTTTCACGGACAGTGGCTATGCCCTTCCCGGCGCCGACGTGGTGGTGGCTCCCGAGGTTCCCGGCGACGGATCGTCCAGCGGCTCGCCCAATAGCTCGCCCAAGAAGACCAAGCCGATTGAGATGGTTTCCGACGCTCGCGGCGAATTCGTGGTCAGAGTTCCGCCCGGTCCCCTGCACTACCTTGTGACTGTGAGCGCCAAGGGTTATCGGGGTCGGCAAAAGACCGTAAGCGTCCAGGATCAGGAGCGCGTCGAAGTAACCTTCCAATTGGAGCCACAGTCGAAATAAGGGGTGAAGTTTATGCCCGTCCGGGCCGCGTGCATCGCGATCGTTTTCTCCTTTGCGGTATTGCATGCCCAAAAAAACGACGACACTACCACACGGACGCTAGAAGGCATGGTCACCAACACCCGGAAACAGCCGGTGGCGAATGCGGTGGTGCAATTGAAGAATGCCAAGACGCTGCAGATCCGCTCGTTTATCACCCAGGGTGATGGCAACTATCACTTCACCGGGCTCGCCACCGACGTGGAATATCAGGTCAAGGCCGAACATGAAGGCTCCGTCAGTTCCTGGAAAACTCTGAGCGTGTTTAATAGCAAGAAGACCGCGGTGATAAATCTGAAACTCAACAAGTGAGAGGAGGACCCATGAGTGAGGTGATAATGAAAATGATGAAACGCGCATGTGCCTTCCTGTTTTGTCTGCCTCTTCTCGCCACTGGCCCGCTGATGCCTATCAATGAAGCCGGCTTCCAGAAGCTGGTGGACTCGCACAAGGGCAAAGTGGTCCTTTACGATTTCTGGGCCACATGGTGCGCTCCTTGCCGCGCAGAGTTTCCGCAACTGGTCCTGCTCGAAGACAAATTGCGTTCCCAAGGCTTGGAAGTGATCACCATCTCTGCCGACGACCAGGAGCACACAGCGGCCGCCGACAAGTTCATCCAGATGTTCCGCGTCACAGGCCCGGCTTACCGCAAACAGGCCGACGACGACGATCATTTCATCAACGCCATCGATCCCAAGTGGAGCGGCGCTTTACCCGCGCTGTTCCTCTATGACAGGGCCGGCCACAAGGTGCGATCGTTCATTGGCGAAACCGATATGGCCGTACTCGAAAAAGCCGTTCGCAAGCAGCTGTAGTGTCTCGCGCGGATTTGGGGAAACGCTGGTGGAGCGCCGCGGCTCCCGTCGTGATGCTGCTCTGTGCCGCGTGGTACGGATACGACACCTTCTTCGAGAAAATACCCCACAACACGCTCAGCGACTTTCGTTGGTACTACCTAGCAGCGCAGCACGTGCTGCATGGCGAGTCGCCCTATCTGTCGGCGGGCTACATTTATTCACCGTTTCTCGCATGCCTACTGGCGCCGCTTGCGAGCCTGAATTATGTTCCGGCATTCTGGGTTTGGTTTCTCGCCTCCCATGCGTGCCTGCTCTGGGCAGCGTGGCTGATCTGGCGCTACCTGGGTTCAGACCGTTTAGCGGGATGCGTGGTCGCGCTGGTATGGGCACTGGGAGCGGCAGCCGGCGAGAGCCTGGCTTTGGGGCAAATCGGCCCCGAATTGACGCTGCTGCTGGCAGCAGCCTATACACTGCAGGGGCGCGGGCAGGCAGCATGCGCCGGAGCCGGATTCGCTCTCAAAGTGATCCCAGGCGCACTGTGCGCGATTTTTGCGCTGCGCCGTGACTTCCGTTCCATCCTACGCACAGCCGTAACTGCCTTCCTCTTGACGGCGCTGCCCTGGGCCTTCGTCGCTGGTTGCTTGTCCGGGCCAAGCACGCCCGCGCGCGCCGACTATCTCACCGGCACGCCCTCGGTAGTCAGTTGGTCTCTTCCGTCCGTAGCGCTGCGGATCTATGAACCCTTTTACGTCGACGAACGCATGCCCCAGGATTGGATTACAGGCAATGGGTTGCAGGATCTGAAGCTGTCGCGCGAACAGCAAATCGTTTCGCTCGGCGTGTCGTTGATTACTTTGGTAACTGGATGCCTGATCCTTGCCATCCGGGTTCGCGGCAGACTCGACGCCTGCGAGGTTCCTCTCGCGAGCGCTGCAGTCATCTCACTCGCGCTGGCGGCGTCGCCAGTCTGCTGGACCCATTACGAAGTGATGCAATATCCGGGCGTCGCGCTGCTCCTGGCGCATGCCGCACGCCGAAAACTTTGGTGGCTGCTCGCGGCCGTCGCCGTCAGCGCGGCCTTCCTTTACCCGGTTCCCGTGGATGTGCTTCGAGCTTATTATGAGCGCAGCAACGCCTGGCCGAATTCGCCCCTAGTAATGTATTTCTGGACGTCGGTTCCCGCCGTCGCGTCCCTAGCTCTGTTTGGCCTGATGACTCGACAAGTTACCAAATGCGCTTGACAACAACTGTCGTGCATGATAACGTCCCCATTGGTATATCAGTCTAAATCGTGGATACGAAAAAGTTTTCCCGGGGATCTACGGCCCATGGCGAGCCGACCAACGAATCGCACTATAATCAGTGGAGAGGTGTAACAAATGAGAGCTAAGTTTTATGTACTCGTGGCCGGCCTTGGTTTGCTCGCCACTGCCGCGCCGATTATGGCGCACCATTCCTTCACCGCCGAATACGACGCCGCCAAGCCGGTGGCCCTCACCGGCACGGTGACCAAGGTGGAGTGGATGAACCCGCATGCCCGGTTTTATATCGACGTGAAGGATGATTCGGGCACCGTCACCAATTGGGAACTCGAACTCGGCAGCCCCAACGCGCTGATGCGCCTGGGTTGGACGCGCAATTCGCTGAAGCCTGGCGAGATGGTTTCGGTGGAAGGTTCTTTGGCCAAGGACGGTTCCAAGCTGGCCAACGCGCGCAAAGTCACGCTCGCCGACGGCCGCAAGGTTTTCGCCGGATCGGCAGCCGATACTGAAGATAAAAAGTAGCGCGAAGAGCACAACATGCGATCAACGCTAGCCGTCTTTGTCGTCGGCGTCGGGCTCGTCTTAGCGGCGTCTTTGCCGCTTGCGGCGCATCATTCATTCGCCGCGGAGTTCGACGCCAGCAAAGCCGTTACATTGCAGGGAACCGTTACGAAATTGGACTGGATGAATCCGCACATCTGGATTTATCTGGACACCAAGGACGATAGCGGTACCGTTGCTCATTGGCAATGCGAGGGCGGTCCGCCCAATACCCTGACGCGCAACGGCTGGAGCAGGGATTCGCTCAAGGTGGGCGATCAGGCCACCGTGGAAGGTTTCCGTTCCAAGGATGGCACCAATACCTGCAACGCCCGCTCCGTCAAGCTTCCCAGCGGCAAGAGCGTCTTTGCCGGTTCCAATGACGACGGCGCGCCCAAGCGTCAGTAGTTATCCCGTAACCCAACCGAGCCGCGATCCAGCCGTGTCCGCGGCCGGGTGCCCTGTTCAAGGGCCAAGGGAGGTGGTTAGAATAGGAGATCCCCCGTGCGTATTCTTTCGATTGCTGCCGCATCTCTCGCGGTTTCGCTGGCTCCCTTGCTGGCCTTTGGACAGTCCGCGGGTTTCACCGGCGACATCAGCTCAAAGCCGCCAGCCGCGGCGCCCTCCGGCCCAACGCCGCGAACTCCGGACGGCAAGCCGGACTTCAGCGGTCTGTGGCAACGCCCCTATGTGCCCGACATGTCCAAGACCACCAAGGACCAGATCGGCACGGCGGAGTTGCCGTTCTCAGAAGCCGGCATGAAGCTCTGGAAGGCTTATGACGCCGCCAACGGCGACTACACCGGGAGCTGCCTGCCCTTCGGCTTGATGCGCTCCATGAACTCACCCGATCCGATCCAGATTATGCAGAATGCCAAGTACATCGCGCTTCTATACGAGCAGAATACCTGGTTCCACATCGTGCCCGTCGGCAAGCAACATGTCAAGGACATGAGGCCTACCTGGTTCGGCGATTCCATCGGCAGCTGGGACGGCGATACGTTCGTGGTGGACACCGTCAACTTCAACGGCCGCACGCGTCTGGATACCATCGGCCATCCGCACAGCGACGCGCTGCACGTCATCGAACGCTTCACCCGCACCGACATGAACCACATAGCCTACGAAGTGACCATCGACGATCCCAAGATTTTCACCAAGCCCTGGACCAACAAGCGAGTCTTCACGCTCCGGACGGACTGGGAAATCATGGAGTATTCGTGCGAAGAGAACAACAAGGATCTGTACGAGGGGCACATCAAAGCGCCGCCTCCTCCTCAGTGAAATGGGTCCAGCCGCGGAGGAATCCCTACTTTGTGAGTGCCAAAGACGTACAGCACTTAGTAGGTAAGTAGGTAGTTAGACTTCCGACCATACAAAACTTACCGGCATAATTTCCTCAGTATCCCGAGTGTTTTCTAAGGTATTGGCCTTAGTGCCCGTGGCTCCTTTGGAGCAGCATTCGCACATGGCGAGCAGATGTTTCGGAGAGAACCATTCACGATTCCAGATCGATTTGGCATCCAAAGCGACAATCGCAAACCAGCCCAAGGTGGCATCGTAGAGGCTGCCTTTGATGACACCGAACAGATCATGGTCCTTGATAGCTAAGGAGATGGACGATCCCAACTTCGGCTTCTCTTCCAGCAACACTACGGCGCACGTAGCTGAGATCTCTTCCAGATTCGCTGTCGTTTGGCGGATCTCGCCCGGCTGCTCTTCGTAAGTTACTGTTACAAGTTCAGAGCATAGGTACTGACAGGAGTGGTGCATACCCTAGACTATTGCACCTGACGTACCACTTACTTAGCCAGGCTGCTGCTGCGGTACTAGAAGAACGGTGGCTTCGGCGTCGGCCGCCAGAGCTTCCCTGCCCAGGATGCGGCGATGCATGCACCCGACGATGTAGATGCAGATGGCGAGCACCGCCGGACACGCCGCGAGCACTGCAAAGATGTCGCGCACCGGCAAGCTGGTGGAAAGAACAATTCCGCCCAGAATCGGCCCCGCCACCGAGCCCACCTTCGCGATGGAAGTGGCCCAGCCAGCCCCGTTGGCGCGATACGCGCTGGGATAAAAGATGCCGCAAATGCTGTGCATCCCGAAGTGTCCGCCGATCAGGAAACCGCCCGTGATCGCGCTCAGCACCAGGAATTCGACGTGGCCCATGCCGACGAAGGTCGCGGTCAACAGGAGAATCACGGTCATCACCGGCATGATGGTGATGGCGATTGCGCCGCGCTTGTCGGTGAAGCGCATGAGCAGCAGCCCGCCTACCGCGCCCATCGCCGAATAGAGTGACGCCGCCGTGGCTGCTTCCTTGCGGCTGTATTTGAGCGCCTCAAAAACCACGGGCGTCCAGTTGACGATGAAGAACACGGCCAAGGAACTCGCGATATAGCCGAGCCAGATCAACGGTGTGATGAAGCGTAGTTCGCCACCGAACAAGAGCGACGGCTTGAAGTGCTTGTTCAATTGGCTTTCGTCGGTCACCACGAAAGTGGCGTCCGCGGGAATCAACTTTGCGGGCGCGATACGCCGGACAATTGGGCCGATGCGACCAGCGCCCAGCCCCTTGCTCGCCAGGAAGCGGATAGATTCCGGCAAAATCGCAAACAGAATCCCCGCGCAAAATAGCGAGAAAGCGCCGCCCAGGACAAAAACCGATTTCCATCCGAACTTGGGAATCAGTCAGATGGCAATCGGACCGCCCAGCGCCGTGCCGAGCGAATAGCCCATCATGATCACCGTCACAATGGTGGCCCGATAGCGCTTCGGAGCATATTCGATGTTGAGCGCCCAGGCCAGCGGCAGCATCCCGCCGAGCGGCAATCCGTCGATGAAGCGCAGCGAAAATAGCGACCAGTAACTGTTGGCGAGCGCGAAACACATGGTCAGTATTCCAAACAGCGCCGTCGCGGCCACCACCACCGGACGCCGGCCAATGCGATCACCCAGGTAACCGAGCGCGAACCCTCCGACCATGGTCCCGAACAGCCCCATGCTGAAGATGTTGCCAAGCTAGATTTTGCTCAGATGATATTGCGCGCCGAAGTAAGGCGCGGCGAAGCTGATGAGATTGCTGTCCAGGCCGTCGAAGAAGGTGATGATCCAGGAGATGAGAACCAGGCCGATGAGGAAGCGCCCGAGCTTCTGCTGCTCGATGACCTGGGAAACGTCTACGGTGTTCAACCGTACTACGATATCATCGTCTTCAGTATGCGTCGGCTACTCGAAATTCTCACGGCCGCTGCCATAATCGTGGCGGTATTTTCATTGAGCGCCCTCCCCGGCCTCGCTCGCCCGGAGTACGGGCGCAGGACGCAGAAGGAGTGCAACTTCTGCCATCCCAAGGATTCCTGGAACCTGAACGACGCCGGCAAGTATTATCGCGACCACAAGTATTCGCTGCAAGGCTACGTGCCACCGAAGACGGATGGGAAGTCGGGGAAGAACTAGCCTCCGGTCATTTCATTCCTCGTATTCCCCGTATTCCTTGTTTTCCGAATTCTGGATTCTGAATTCCCTCCCCCAGATTTCATTCCCATGACTGACTTCGGCTCCCGGAACCGGGCATGATAGTCGATGAGAGAAGAATGACGCTTTCTCTAGAGCACTTGACGCAGGCCAACACCCTCACCGATCCCGCCGAAGTTCCATCCGGCCCACTGGTGGCCGGCGAACTGCGGAAAATCGATGCCTACTGGCGCGCCGCCAACTACCTGTCCGTCGGACAGATTTATCTTTTCGACAACCCGCTGCTCACCGAACCATTACGGTTGGAACATATCAAGCCCCGTCTGCTGGGCCATTGGGGCACCACGCCCGGCCTGAATTTCGTTTATGCGCACTGCAACCGGATTATTAAAAAGTACGATCTCGACATGATCTACATCTGCGGTCCCGGTCATGGCGGACCAGGGATGGTAGCGAACACGTATCTGGAGGGTTCGTACACGGAATTGTTTCCAAACATCACCCAAGACGCCGAGGGCATGAAGCGGCTGTTCAAGCAGTTCTCTTTTCCGTGCGGCATCCCGAGCCACGCCGCGCCTGAGACGCCCGGCTCCATCCATGAGGGCGGCGAGCTGGGTTACTCTTTGTTGCACGCCTACGGCGCGGTGCTCGACAATCCTGGGTTGATCGCTTGTTGCGTGATCGGCGACGGCGAAGCGGAGACCGGCGCGCTGGCGGCGAGCTGGCATTCCAACAAATTCCTCAATCCCGAGCGGGATGGCGCCGTGCTTCCGGTTCTGCACCTCAACGGCTACAAAATCGCCGGGCCCACGGTGCTGGCGCGCATCCCGCGCGCTGAGTTGACCCAGCTGTTGCAAGGCTACGGATATCATCCTTACTTCGTATCCGGCCACGTTCCCGAAGCGATGCACCAGACCATGGCGGCGGCGCTAGATTCCATCGTGGGAGAGATTCAGGCCATCCAGAAAAACGCGCGGGAGCATGGGTTCTCCGAACGTCCGCTATGGCCCATGATCGTGCTCGAATCGCCCAAAGGCTGGACCGGCCCGAAGGTCGTGGATGGCGTGCCAGTGGAAGGCACGCTCCGAGCCCATCAGGTTCCGCTCACCGACCTCGCGGCAAAACCGGGTCACCTGCGGATGCTCGAAGAGTGGATGAAGAGCTACCAGCCGAGGGAGCTGTTCGATGGCAACGGTACATTGATTCGGGAGTTGGCCGAGATGGCGCCCAAGGGCACGCGTCGTATGGGCGCCAATCCGCACGCCAACGGCGGTCTACTGTTGCGGGACCTGCGTCTTCCCGACTTCCGCTCTTACGCCGTCCACGTGCCCAAACCCGGCAGGGACACCGCCGAAGCGACACGCGTGCTGGGAGACATGCTGCGCGACATCCTGACGCTGAACGGTTCCACTCACAATTTTCGGGTCTTCGGGCCCGATGAAACAGCTTCCAATCGCTTGAACGCTGTGTTCGAGGTGACGGACCGGGTTTCCACGGCAAATATTTTGGACTTCGACGATCACGTCGCGCCGGATGGCCGCGTCATGGAAGTGTTGAGCGAACACATGTGCCAAGGGTGGCTCGAAGGCTACTTGCTCACCGGACGGCATGGCTTCTTCTCCTGCTACGAAGCTTTCATCCACATCGTGGATTCCATGTTCAACCAGCACGCCAAGTGGCTGAAAGTCTGCCGTAACATTCCCTGGCGCCGTCCTATTGCTTCTCTCAACTATCTGCTCACATCGCACGTATGGCGTCAGGATCACAATGGGTTCAGCCATCAGGATCCGGGCTTCCTCGACCATGTGGTCAACAAGAAGGCGGACGTGGTGCGCGTGTATCTGCCTCCCGACGCGAATTGCCTTTTGTCGGTAGCCGATCACTGCCTGCGCAGCCGCAACTACGTCAACGTGATCGTGGCGGGAAAACAGCCCGCGCTGCAGTACTTGGATATGGACGCGGCCGTCAAGCACTGCACCGCCGGCGTCGGCATTTGGGACTGGGCCAGCAACGATCAAGGCGCGGAGCCCGACGTGGTGATGGCGTGCTGCGGCGATGTTCCCACGCTCGAAACTCTGGCTGCCGTGGACCTGCTGCGAAAGCTGGTGCCGGATCTCAAGATCCGGGTGGTGAACGTAGTCGACTTGATGACGCTGCAACCGGCGAGCGAACATCCCCACGGGCTGAACGATCGCGACTTCGACGCCATTTTTACCGCTGACAAACCAATCGTGTTCGCCTTCCACGGCTACCCGTGGCTGATCCATCGCCTGACTTATCGACGCACCAATCACGCGAACCTGCACGTGCGCGGCTACAAGGAAGAAGGCACCACCACCACGCCCTTCGACATAACCGTGATGAACGATCTGGACCGTTTCCATTTGGCTGGCGACGCGATTGATCGCGTTCCACGCCTCCGCAGCGTGGCAGGTTATCCCAAGCAGGTATTGCGCGATCACCTGATCGAGCACCAGCTCTACGTCTCACGCGTGGGCGATGACCTGCCGGAAATCCGCAACTGGAGGTGGCCGGCGGCATGAAAATCCTGGTCCTGAACGTCGGTTCCAGCAGTTTCAAGTGCTGGTTTCAGGATGTTCCAGATGAACCATTTCCGTGGGGGCGCGCACCGCAGTGGAGTGCTAGCGAGGACTCACCACCCGCTTCGCTCGAGACCGCGCTCAAGGCAGGTCCTTCCAAGGTTGATGTGGTGGGCCATCGCATTGTACACGGTGGCGCGAAATATCGCGAGAGTGTTGTGATCACTCCGCAGGTTCGTTCCGCGATTGCTGAGTTGGCCGAGTTCGCGCCCGCCCACAACAAGCTGCAGCTTGCGGCCATCGAGACCGTGGATCGCGTCTTCGGAACCAGCGTGCCTCAGGTGGCCGTCTTTGATACTGCATTTCACGCTACGCTCCAGCTCGCCGCTTATGTCTACCCCGGGCCTTATTCCTGGCTCGACCAAGGAATCCGGCGTTACGGATTTCACGGCATCAGCGTTCAATACTCTACAATGCGCGCCGCCGAGCTTCTGCAGGTACCTCCGAATTCGTCCAGGCTGATCGTCTGTCATCTTGGAAACGGCGCGTCGGTCACGGCGGTCGCGAACGGCAAAAGCGTGGATACCAGCATGGGATTTACGCCGCTCGAAGGCATCATGATGGGCACGCGCTCCGGCTCCATCGATCCCAGCATCCTGGTTTATCTGATCCGGCACCAAGGCTATACCGCCGATCAGATTGATGAAATGCTCAACCGCAAGTCCGGGCTGCTGGGCGTTTCGGGAATCTCCGGCGATATGCGCGAGATTCTGGAGGCTATCGAAAAAGGCCATGCGCGGGCGCGCCTGGCCTACGACATCTTCGCGCATCGGCTGACGCGCGAAATCGGCGCGATGCTGGCCGTACTAGGTGGAGCGGACGCCATCGTCTTCACCGGCGGAATTGGCGAACATTGTGCGCCGTTGCGCGACCAGGTGTGCCGGCAGCTTGCGTTTCTCGGTCTGAAATTAGACGCAGCCAAGAACGAACGCCCGGATCTGGATCAGAATATCGCCGCACCCAGCTCGCCGGTGCAGGTTCTGGTCATTCGTGCCGACGAAGACTCGGAAATTGCTCGTGAATGTCAGCGGCTCCATTCACCGCCACCGGCTCATGCGTGACGGTGGAGCGGCCCTTCGGCAGCCGCAGCCAAAAGAGCGCTCCGCCTTGCTGGCCTGGGGCATCGTCCGCCCAGATATCGCCGCCGTGATCGAGCAGTGTTTGACGAGAAAGCGCCAGGCCCAGCCCCAGGCCATTCTTCTTGCCCTCGGTTACAAACGGCTGGAACAGACGGCCTTGCAGCGCCGCGCTGATACCCGGCCCGGTATCCTCCACGCGGACCATGATGTTCTCGCCGTGGGCCTCTCCTCCAATCGAGATGTTGCCGCCGGAACGCATGGCTTCAATCGCATTCTCAAAAAGATTGGCGAACACGCGCTCCATGCGGGCGCGTTCCATGGGACATTCCAAGCCCTCTGCAACGTTCAGTTCCAGCGCAATGCCGCGCGCGTCGGCGGATGGCGCCACCGTGTTCCAAGCCGCCGAAATCACTTCCCGCACGCTACACATCTCGCTGCCGCTGGAGGTGCCGCGCACCACGTCCAGCAACTCCTGGAGCATGTCCTGAATGCCACGCGATGCGCGGTAAATGTTTCGGGCCAGACGCTGCGTCATTTCCTGCGACATGGCGCTGTCCATCATCATTTCGGCGCCGGCGTAGATGGCCGCCAGCGGGTTGCGGAGGTCGTGCACTATGGATGTGGAAAGCTGTCCGATGGTGGAGATGCGCTCCCGCCGGATCAGTTCCTCGCGCGCCTGGCGGATGGATTCGCACATACTTTGGAACGTGCCCGCCAGCCTGCCGAGCTCATCCTGGCTCCGAACGTCGATCCGGTAGTCGTAATTCTGCTTCGCGATTTCGGCCGCTGCCCGGTCCAGTTCCGCTACAGGCTGCATGATTTTGCGCGCCACAAAATAGGTGGTCAACAGCGCGGCAACCAGCGCCAGCAGCCACAGCGCCACGATCTCGCGGCGCAACGCGGCCAGCCGCTGCCGCGCGCCCGCCAGAGAACGCAAAATAAAGAGCTGCCCCACCGGAGCGCCGCTGATGTCGCGCAGCGGAGTGGGTACCGCCAGATAGTCCGGGATTTCAGCCGGGTTCGACAGCAACCGCGGCATGACGGCGGCTGTAATGTCCGGTGTGAGCGTCGAGGTGACCACACGATTGCGTGACACGAACACGTACTCGCTGCCCCCGGTGGAATTTTTCAGCGTCTGGGCCACGCCTGCATCCACGCGATAGCCGGCCACCAAAGCGTTCAGCAGCACCGGCCCGCCGGTCGACTGGACATAAACCGGGGTCACCACCACCTGGAACAATTCATCCCCCTTTTGTACAAAACCGGAAGCCTGCCTGGGAAATTGCGCGACCGCCGCGCGAACCATCGGCAGGTCGTCGTTGGGCGCGAACGAACCAGGCTGTCCGAGGCTGGCGACCACGCGACCCTGCCCGTCCGCCACCAGGAAAAATGCGTCTTCCTTCGAAATTCTGGACCACAGCTCGCCGGCGGTGTCGCGGATAGTGGCTGCATCGCGGGTGCTGAACGCGGCACGCACGTCGGACATGTTACTCAGGATTTCGCTCACCGCGCCTAGCCGGTTGGCCCGCTCTTTCCATAGCGATTCATAGGCCTGAAAGCTGGCTTTGGCCTCTTCTTCCACGCTGGCATAGCTGGCACGGACAACATCGCGTTGCACCAGCCAGCCGGCGATGGCAAAAGACAATGTCATGACCAGCGACGTGGGAATCAGGATTTTCCATAACAAAGACAGTCGGGAGAATCTCACGGCTTCGCACCATAGCCGGAATCGTTGGCCGGCGGATAGTCCTTCCCAAACTTATTCTTGTGCGGCACCTGGAGATAGCCGCTTTCCGATATTGGCACGGCGGGGAGTTCGAGTGGTCCGTCTCCCACCTCGACATTGCGGGTGAGCGCCTCCAAAGTCTCCTCCGTGGCGCGCTCATGAAAGACGTGCGCGCGATACGATCCCGCGGGGACATTGGCGATCTCGAAGCTGCCATTTTTTGCCGACGTCGCGAAATAAGGCGATTTCAGGACTACGATCACGGCACTCATAGTGGGATGGATATTGCAAAATACCCGCACCACACCTTCGCGGCGGAAAATTTGAGATCTTGTGGTGCCCGGCGGGTACAGGACAAGATCGAAGACCTGCCCGTTGTAATTGGAAAAGGCATTATGGAAGATGGGATCGTAATTGGGGAAATCTACCACGGTTCCCACTGAGATGGCGAGCACATGGGGGCTGAATGTTTTGTTCTTTTGCACCATTTGCGCTCGCGCTGCGCCGGCAGGAATTACGGGCGCCCCTGACGCCGGCTCCAGCCATACGACAACTCCGGAGTAGTCGGTGTGCCTGCGCACGTTCGGATCGTGCGAGGACACCAGTTCCACGCGCCCCGAGACAGTGCCCGCGGATGCTACCGCCAGCGCGAGAGACGCCACTGCGAACGCTCTAAAACAAATAGCCGACTGCCAGATCATAATGGTCGTTCAAACGATTCCCCATACCCAAGTAGTTCGTCCGCACTTGCCCACCCTCCAGACTCACGATTACATTGGGCGCGATGCGGTACATCAGATTACTAAAATAACCCTGATTCTTTCCGATATAACCATACGCCAGGTCCGAATTGCGGTCATCCTGCTGGCCCCCATAAAGGTCCCAGGCTAGACGCGCAGTGATGGGCACACGGATTTGAGCCCAACCGCCGATACTATGCACTGCGCTCACATCGCCGTCATAATTTTGCACGACGAATCCTTGCGGCAGCGCGCCCAGGGTTGCCACGTTCTGGCCGTGATAAAACATTCCAGAAACTTCCAGATACGATATGGGCCGCAGGAACCAATCGAAGGAATAAAGCTCGGAAGGGACGAGAGTTTCGATCACGCGGTTTTGATTGAAATGATAGCCGCCCGCGACTTCAACGCGATCCGTATCGCTCCAGCGATGCCACAACTCCAACCGTCCTTCCGCTCCGGGCCTGGAATATTCCTGCTGCGATGGGGATGCCATATAGGCGTCAGGATTGGACGGGTAGTCCAAGGAGCTGGTGACGAAAACGCCGCCCTGCGCGCGCAATCCGGTGTCTCCGCCCAAAGAGAAGCGCTGCTCCACGCGAGCTTGGGGTTGCCACAGCCACAGGTTCCCTGCCCCGGTGAGCGGCGAGTAACCGACCTGGGCCAGCGAATCGGGATTGCGCGGCGAAATGAGCGGCTTATCCTGTCCGAACATGACGCTGGTATTTTTCCAATCGATATTGATGGCCGCGGTGCGCAGCCGCACCAGGTGATCGAGCGAGGTGGTGCTGCCGCCAAAGAAGTCCATGTAGAGCGATCCGCTAATTTTTCCATTCCAAAAAGTCTGCGGACCATTGAACAAGAAGCCCAACGTGCTTTGCCGTAGGGTGCCGTCGCCCGTAAAGGATCCAGGAGTGGAGGATGCCATTAACGGGTTTTCCATATTTCCATTGAAGCGGCCATTGACAGAAGCGTTGAATAGCGCCATGCCGGTAATCTGGATAGGAAACTTTTGAGAAGCTTCCACCTTGGTTTGAGCCAACTCGTCGATTCGATTCTGATCCACGGCCTGGCGCTCGGCTGCATTCTCCGCCTGGGCCGGCGTGGATTCGGTGGACGGCTTGCGGAGCCCCGAGACTTCCTGCCGCAAGGCCCGCACTTCATCGAGCAACGCTTGATTGTCTTTCTCTAACTGATCCAACCGGTCCATAATGGCCTGTACTTGCGGAGGGCTTTGGCCAAAGGAGGCCGAAGACATGACGAGTACCAGTAGAAACTTAATCGATTTGCGTTCCATTTCCGAGAAGCTGCTCCAGTTTCTCCCGCACCAATGCGGGTGAATAGGGTTTCGCAAAGACCGCGTTGACGCCGCGCCGGCGCAAGCGATCGGAAACATGCGGGTCGGTAGAGCCGGTGATCACGACGATCGGCAAAGCGGCGTGTCCACGATTGGCGCGTACCTTGTCGATCAATTCGAAGCCGTCCATTCCGGGCATGTGCAAGTCGGTAACCAGCGCGCGAATGTCTTCATGGCGGCTTTCCAGCAGCTCCCAGGCTTGCTCGGCGCTCGACGCCAGCAATATTTTCAAGTCGTGGATGGAGCTGAAAATAATCTCCAGCGTGGAGGCGCACGTCTCGGCGTCCTCCACAACCAGCACCGCTCTTCCTTCGCTTCCATTCTTCACGGGAGAAACCTGTAACCGACACCGTGTACGGTCAGGAAATGGCGGGGCGAGTTGGCATCGGCCTCCAGCTTTTGACGAAGCCGGACGACGTGCGCATCCACGGTGCGAGTATTTGGAAACGATTCGTAGCCCCACACCGAATTGAGAATCATATCGCGCGTCAAAGGCCGGTCCGGGTTCTGGAGAAAATAGGTGAGCAGATTGTATTCAGCGGGCGTCATTTTCAGCGGATCGCCGCGCTTGGTTACAACGCGCCGTTCGAAATCCACCGCGATGGTTCCAAACTGCGCAACTTTCCGGGCATCGGGCGAAGTCCTGCGCAGCACCGCTCGTATGCGGGCGAGAAGCTCGCGGGCGCCAAAGGGCTTCACGATATAATCGTCAGCTCCAATTTCGAGCAGCAGTACTTTGTCCACTTCCTCGCCAATGGCGCTCAAAACAATGATGGGCGTCTTCATATTGGCCGCACGAATCTGCTTGCAAATCTCCGTGCCGTTCATTCCGGGCAGGCGCAAATCCACCAGCATCAAATCCGGCTTCACCGAGAGGGCTCGTTCAAAACCGGTTTTTCCATCGGCGACGAGAATCGGGGAGAAGCCTTCCTGCTCCAGCATGATGCCAATGGTGTCGCGGAGGCTCTCATCGTCGTCGATGACAAGAATCGTGGTCATGTATACAGGGCTCTATTAGATCCTATCGCGACCGAGCGCGGAGGCCTGCATACAAAGGCCTGTAAATGCCTGTTTTTACTAAACCTTTACATCTCGGCAACGACTCAAACCGGGCGCTCCGGGAAGATGGGAAAGAAGAAGAAGAGGAGCCAGTGTGGACGTCTCGGGAGAAACGCTTCGGCTGCGGAACATCGGCCCATTTACGCTCAGAGAGAATCTTTATGCGAGCGGGACAATGCTCGCGAAACACTCGCATCCGCACACCTATATCACGTTCGTAATTGAAGGAGCTTTTCGCGAACGCTACGCAACGCGCTCCATTCTGTGCCGCACGGGAATGATTCGATACCTGCCGGCGGGTGAAGTTCATGAGAACGAGGTTCAGGCGCGCTCACGATGCCTCCACATCAGCGGCGATACGGCCTCCTTCGAGCAACTACGCCAGCAGTCCGCTGTCCCCAGGCGGCCGGCCGAGATGAGCGGCCTTACCACCACATGGCTGGCTAATCGGCTCTATGCCGAATTCTCTCGTCAAGATACGGCCTCGGAGATGGCGATCGAAGGATTGGTACTTGAGATCATGGCCGAGATTGCGCGATCGGAAGCGGTCGATCATTCACTGTCGGCCCCGCATTGGTTGAAGCAGGCCACTGAAATTGTGGAGTCACGATTCCTTGAGCGGCTGAGCCTGACCGAAATCGCTTCCGAGGTTGGCGTGCACTACGTGCATCTATCGCGTCAGTTCCACAAATACAACCGCTGCACGGTAGGCGAACTGATCCGCCGGCGCAGGGTTCAATATGCGTCCCATTTGCTGGCGCACTCGCGTACGCCACTGGCCGAGATCGCGCTCACCTGCGGATTCTCGGATCAGAGCCACCTGTCGTTCCTCTTCAAACGCTACATGGGACTGAGTCCTTCGAAGTTCCGGAGCCTGGCGGGAATGGATGCTGCGCCCGAAATCGACGGCGCCGAAGATCAACGCCGAGCGACGCCGATACAAGAAAAAAAGGTGGTCGGCGCGGGGCGAGGCTAGACCAAACGCGTGTGGATGAGCATGCCGCGTGTCAGGGTTCGATGCACGGGACATTGGTCGGCGATTTCGAGCAACCTGGCACGCTGTTCCGCCGTTAGATTCCCAGCCAGCTCGATATCCCGATCGATGCGGTCTAGCATTGCTTCCTTGGTGTCGCAATCCGCACAGTCCTCCGCATAGATTCTGGAATGCCGTAGCCGCACCTTCACCTCATCGAGCGGCCACTGCTTGCGCCGCGCGTACATCCCGAGCGTCATGGATGTGCATGCGCCTAACGCGGCGGCGAGCAGTTCATAAGGCGACGGCCCGGTATCGGCGCCACCTTGATCTAGCGGCTCGTCAGACGCCAGTTCGTGCAAACCCGCGCGAATAGCCTGCGAGAATCCAGCCGCGTTCCCGCGAACCACAACCTCGGGAGCAGGCGCGTCCATCAGCTCTCCAGTTCGCCGGCCGCAATTTCGTCGACGTAGCACCAGATCCAGCGTTCGCCGGGTTCGATGGATCGCATCAACGGATGGGAGGTTGCGTGAAAATGCTTGGTGGCGTGCTTATTCTTCGAGGAATCGCAGCAGCCCACCTTGCCACACTCCAGGCACATGCGCAAATGCACCCAAGAATCTCCCATCTTGATGCAGTCCTCGCATACGTGCTTGGACGGTTTCGTCATCGTAATTTCTTTTAAGTGCGTACAGTGTTTCGCCATGATTACCCTTCGTGGTTACCCTCCGATAGCGGGTTGATTTTCACTGCTTCTCTCATCTTCACTAATTCTCTCCAGAGCGGCTCGATCCCATTTGGCAAGGTTCGCCCCGGCTTCATACGTAGACTCGAAAAAACCCATCAGTTCCGACTCGGGCGATGAGGCGCCGCGGATGTCATCGTACATGAGAAGAAACTCGCCGATCCCCTGGTGATAAAGCCCGGCCTTGGGAGCTACCGCGTAGGTTTTGAATCCCGCCGGCTCGGGCGTAGTGTAAGAGTAGAACGCGGGGCCGGGGATGTCACCGCCGCCTGGCCAGAATCCGGCGCTGCTCACCTCGTGCGAATACGCTTCCTGCATCATTTTCCGATATTGGGAATCGGACCGGGGCGGAGCGATCCGGCCTGAGAAGCGCGTCACGGCGAGGTCGAAGCTGCCCCAGAAGAAATGAACCGGACTGCACTTGCCAATGAATCGCGCGCGAAAGTTCTTCAGCACCTTGTCCACCGAGATGAGCAAGTGATGGAAGCGCTCGACAGCTTCGCGATCGTACGATTTGTGCGTTATATCTTCGGTAAACGGGATCGGATTGGACACCTCGCATGGCCGGACATTGATCTCGACGTCGATATTTCGCGAGGCGAGCGAGCTCATCACGTCGTCGTAGAATTCAGACACGGTGCGCGGCGCGAGATGGATTTTGTCAATCTCGCCTCGGCTGGTTTCAATCACGAGTTTGTGATCGATGAAGTCGAACTCCATCTGAAAGATGCCGCCCGGATAAGGGATGGCCGAAGTGGTGAGCCCGCGCGCGCTGACATAGAGCGTCACGTTCCAATAATGGTTGATCAGTGGCGTCATTGTCATGCGGATCTTCCCGATGATCTGCGTCCACATGTGGAGCGTTTCGTAGGTGTCTTGCCAGGATGCTAACGGAAGTTCCGGCCAAGCGCCGGGATTGGGATCCATAACTTCAATTCTACGCGGTGGATGTACCGCTGGTAAGTTAGAAAAGCAACTATGCGAACTCAAGTTGGAATTGTTGGGGCCGGGCCGGCTGGGCTGATGCTCTCTCATCTGCTGCATTTGGCGGGCATCGAGAGCGTCGTGCTGGAATGCCGCAGCCGCCAGTACATCGAGGATCGGGTGCGCGCCGGTGTTCTGGAGCAAGGGACGGTGGACTTGATGATTGAGACCGGCGTCGGCGAGCGGCTACGGCGCGAGGGATTGCGGCACGATGGGGTTTGGTTCAGCTTCGGTGGGCAGCGTCATCGGATCAATTTATCGGAGCTGACCGGTGGCCGGGCGATCACCGTTTATGCGCAGCAGGAAGTGGTGAAGGACCTGGTGCGGGCGCGTATCGGCAGCGGTGAACCGCTGTTTTTTGAGGTGGAAGATCTTGCGGTGCACGATCTGGATTCTAAGCTTCCAAAAATCCGCTACACGAAAGATAGTGCGCGCGAGGAAATTGTTTGCGACTTCATTGCCGGCTGCGATGGATTCCACGGCGTCTGCCGGGAGTCGGCACCGGTGGGCGTGATCACGCCGTACGAGCGCGTTTATCCGTTCGCATGGCTGGGAATTCTGGCGGTGGCGACGCCCACGTCGGAAGAGCTGG
>JBEKLB010000063.1:0-20629 GCA_050010415.1 Bryobacteraceae bacterium
AGGTGGGCAACAACGTTTATCACGACTTTTGTTATGAGACGGCGCTCGATCATCCCGGCGTCGTGGTAGTGCACGAAGCCAATCTCCATCACTTGATCGCCGACATCACTATTAAGCGCGGCGATTGGGACGCATACGTTCGCGCCGTGGAGCAGGAAGGCAATCCCGAGGATTTGGCGTACGCCGGCCGCGTCCGGCGGCTCGAGGTGGGTCCCGACTATGAGGGCGTTCCGATGCTGCGCCAGTTGCTCAGCCGGTCCAAAGCCGCTATCGTGCACAGCGACTGCGTTGAAAGCCAGTTGCGTGGTGCGGGATTCTCGGGCGCCGTGGCCCGCATCCCGCACGGCGCTTGGATTCCCGATGCCAACCGCTCCGACTTTCGCCAGCGATTAGGTCTGGACGAAACCACGCCGCTCATTGGCATCTTCGGTTTCCTGAAGCCCTACAAGCGAATTGCCGAATCGTTGCGGGCCTTCCGCAGGCTGGTGCGCGTTCACCCCTCGGCCAAGATGATCCTGGTGGGCGATCCGCACCCCGAGCTACGTCTGGATTCGCTCATTCGATCGCTCGATCTCAGCCTGCACGTGCGCGTGCTCGGATTCCGCCCCATTGAGGAGTTTGTGGGTTACGTTGCGGCCTGCGACATCGTTCTCAACCTGCGCTATCCCACGGTGGGCGAAAATTCAGGCACGCTGATGCGCGCTCTGGGACTCGGTAAAGCAGTGGTGGTCTCTCAGGTTGGTTCCTTCAGCGAGCTGCCCGATTCCATCTGCTTGAAAGCGCCAGTGGACGCGAGCGAAGAGGATCATCTTTTCGAGTACCTCAATATGCTGGTCAGCCGGCCTGAGCTGCGCAGGGCGCTGGGCGCACGGGCGCGCCAATGGGTGGAGACTGAATGTACCTGGTCCAAAGTAGCGCAGCGCTACGCGGACTTTCTAGAGAACATTGCCGGGAACGGCGCGGCTACGCATACCGAACCAACCCACAGTGGCGCACGAACCGGGGCCGAGCCAGCCAAAATCGCGGAGCCGGTCCACGTCGACCCGGAATATATTCTTTCCTGGGCGCCCGACGCGGCCGCCAAGCGCTACATGGAAACGCATCTCACTCGTTTCGAAAAAACGCTCGCGATCACACCGCCCGGTGGTCCCGATGACCGTATTCTCGAAATGGGCTCGTATCTGCAAATTACGCCCGCGCTCGAAACGCGCCTCGGTTACGGGGAAGTACGGGGATGTTACTACGGCCCGGCGGGCAAAGTGGATCAGCGCGCTGTGCAGTCGAGCGATGGCCGTGAGTTCCATTGCACGCTCGAACTCTTTGATGCGGAGAAGGACCGTTTCCCCTACGCCGACGGCTATTTCTCGACCGTCCTATGCGGTGAGTTGGTGGAGCATCTGACGGAAGATCCCATGCATATGATGGCAGAGATCAACCGGATCCTGCGGCCCGGCGGGCACCTGGTGCTGACCACGCCCAACATCGGTTCGCTACGCGCGATCTCGGCGATTATGGCCGGCTACCATCCGGGCTTCTTTCCCGCATATATTCGCCCGCGCGTGGAAGGCGAGGAGCCGGAGGCGCGCCACAATCGGGAGTATACGGCGCGCGAGATTGTGCATTTGTTCCGTTCCGCCGGGTTCGAAACCACGCTGCTCGAGACTGGGCCGTTCCGCAATGAGCCCAAGCCCGAGCATGAGTGGGTGCAGCATTTGCTAGCGCGCTACGAAATGCCCGAGGATTTGCGGGGCGACGGAATCTACGCGGTGGGCCGGAAGATCGGCCCCGTTCGCGAACGCTATCCGGCGTGGTTGTATCAATGAGCTACCGCGACGTTCGAGTACAAGCGCGAGGATCTGTGCTCGAAGCTTCGCTTTCAATCGAAAATAAATCACGCCAAACCTGGACCAACCAGAACTTCTCCCTGGGCTGGCAGTTTTTCGACCCGCAATCCAACCGCTTCCTCGAAGAAGGCGCATGGACGCCCGTAGCCGGCGACGTTGCGCCCGGCGAGGCTGCCAGGTTTGAGCTCTCCATCCCAATGCCGGATGCCGGCGCTTATGAAATTTACGTCTCGCATATCCAGCCGCCCGCCGGCTGGGCCTATGCGCGCGGTGAGCCGTTCCTGCGGATTCTGGTACAAGCTTCCGAGGGCGGGCTGCAAGTAGTGGCGCAGGAGATGGCGACGCTGCGATCGCTTCGCTGGCGGCGAATCCGGGCAGCGCTTCCGAGGCTATTCGCGAGTCCGGTACGAACCATCGCTCAGAACCACCGGCTGATCCGGTCCATGGCGCGCCGCGATATCCTGGCGCGCTATCGCGGCTCATTTGGCGATTTCTTCTGGACCATTCTGAACCCGCTGCTGCTGATGGCGACTTACTTCTTCGTCTTCGGAATCGTGCTGCAGAACAGATACGGAGCGGATCAGAGCCGCACCGGTTTTGCGCTCTACTTTATCGCCGGGATGCTGCCATGGCTCGCATTCTCGGAGCCGGTGGGACGCGCCGCTTCCGTGATTTTGGAACATCGCAATTTCGTCAAGAAGCTGGTTTTTCCTCTCGATACGTTGCCGGTAAACCATGTGCTCGCTGGCTTGGTGACCGAGCTTTTTGGCGCCGGGGTCTTCATCGCGGCGCTGCTGATCATTCGTCACGCCGTGCCCGCAGCGGTTTTGTGGCTGCCCGTGCTGCTGGTTCCGCAGCTGCTTTTCACGCTAGGCCTCTGCTGGTTCCTGGCGGCTCTCGGCGTATACATGCGCGACCTTGGCCAGATTATGGCTTTGGTCCTGACGATTTGGTTTTTCATCACACCCATTTGTTATCAGGAGTCGACCAATCTGTCGCCGGCCGTCCTGGCTGTGATGCGCCAGAATCCGCTGTACACGCTGGTGCGCGGTTATCGAGCGGTGTTTCTTGAAGGACACGCCCCGGAATTGCTGCCGCTGGTGAAACTGTGGGTCATCGCGCTGGCGCTCTTCTTCCTGGGGCACGTCTGGTTCTACCGGCTACGCAGGAGCTTCGCCGACGTGATCTAATTATTTCGATGCACCATTATGAGTGGGACAAAGTGGAGAAGGAACAGTTGAATCCTTCCCTCGCGCGCCAAGTGATTCACGCCGACACCATGACCGTGGCGCGTATGTACCTCAGCAAAGGATGCGTTGTGCCGGAGCACAGCCATCATAATGAACAGATCTCGATGCTGGAGCAAGGTTCGGCGAAGTTCGTTGTGGATGGCGTGGAGCGCGTGATCCAAGCTGGTGAAGCGCTGCGCATTCCTCCCCACGTGCGGCATAGCGTGGTAGCGATCGAGGACTCGGTGGCCCTGGATTTATTTTCGCCGCGCCGTGAGGACTGGCTTCGCGGGGACGACTCATACTTGCGCAAGTGAACGCGCGCGCTATTTGATCGCCAGCACGGCGTCCAGATACGCGCCCGTAACACGGCTTTCGATTTTAGAGAATCCCGCCGCACCGAGCAGCGCTTCGTATTCCACGGCCGATCGCTCGCGGCCCTCGGCGCCGATCAGCATGTTGAGCGATTGCATGTGTGCCGAGACATAGCCGGGTTCGAGCAGCTTCTCGGCGATCAGCAGCCCGCCGCCCGCAGGCAGCGCGGCGTAGATCCGGGCGAGCAAGCGGTGAACCTCTTCATCCGACCAGTCGTGCAGAATCCTCGCGACGCTGTAGAGATCGGCCGGCGGCAGCGGATCGTTGAAGAAATCGCCGGCAATCGTGCCAGGATAGAGCTCGGCTACCTCGGGAAGATCGAACACCTGCGCTTCCATGTGCGGATATCGCTCCCGCACGGCTTCCGCTAAATGTCCGCTCGCCCCGCCCAGGTCGATCAATCGATGGAACCCGCTTAAATCGAATGCCGCCGCCACGGCCGGTGAACTGATGCGTCCGAATCCGTGCATGCCCTTCAGGAACTCACGCTTCGCCTGGTCGGTGCGGAAGAATCCCGAAAAGATTCCGCCGTCCAATCCGAAGGTCTGATTCCAGCGCGGCGTGCCCTCACGCACCGCGTCTTCCAGATGCGCCCACATCGGATAGAGAGCGTCATTCGAATAATGAATATAGCCGGTCAATGCATCGGGGCTGTCGGATCGCAGATATTTGTCGGCCTCGGGCGTATTGACGTAAGAGCCAGCGCGCTTTTCGAGCAGCCCCAACGCGACGCAGGCGTCGAGCAACCGGGCTAGCGCTTTCGAATCCGGGGGACGCGCGCCGTCGAAGATGCCAAGCTTCACGGCGGCAAACATTGTTTTCGATCTGCGGAACGCTTCGATCAGGTCAATGACTTTGTCAGGCGGGATCCTGTCAGGCGGGATTTTGTCGGGTGTGGTCATATCCAATGGGCTTCAAAACCTTGCCGTTGTAGCGCACCACGCCGGGCCTGCCCATCGCAATGCTGCCGATTCGAATGCCCGCCACCTTCGCTCGCGGCGGCGCAGTGTACAGAAGTTCGTAGTCTTCGCCATCGTGCAGAGCCTGATGGATGGTTGCGCCTTTGAGCAGCGGCATGTTATCCAAGTCAGCGGCCACACCTGACGCTTTCGACAGCCGATGCAAATCGAGCGCCAGTCCGTCGCTGATGTCCATGCAGGCCGTCGCCACACCCACCAGCTTGCGGCCCAGCTCCAGCCGGGGCACGATCGCGCTCTTGTTGCGCCATCCTCCCAGCGGCCCCGAAACATAAAGCGCATCTCCTGGTTTAGCTCCGGAACGCAGCAGCGCCTTGCCCTTGGCGACGGAGCCGCAAAGTATCACGTCACACACCAATTGATCGGCATGCGAAATATCACCGCCTGCCAGCGACGCATTCGCTTTTCGCAGCAACTTGTAGACGCCTCGATAAAATCCATCGATCCAGCGCTCATCCGTCCAAGGCGCCAGCGCGATCGACACCAGGCAGTACAGCGGCGTTCCGCCCATGGCCGCAATATCGCTTAAACTTCGCGCAACCGCACGTGCACCGATTTCTTCGGCCTTCCTCTCGCGGGTGAAATGAACGCCTTCAATGCTGAGATCGGCCTTCAACAACAGATCCTGGCCGGAGTGCGACGGAATCACCGCGCAGTCGTCGCCGATGAGCGGAGAACGGCGGCGAAGCTTTTGGGTGATACTGTCTTCGGTCACGGCGCTGGTGTCACGAAGCCGCGGCAACTAATCCCGACGGCAGCTCTTCGCCAAATACCTTGCCAAGATCCTCTTCGGTTTCGCCTTCCAGAGCCGGCAGCAGGCTCTCGGGAATCCGCTTGCGGATGTTCTCGATGCTGGCTGGGCTTAGATCTCGCGTGGAATCGCCCGTGCGCCGCGCGATGGCCACCACCGCATCTTCCGCCTTCGGGACTTTCAGCAGCGCCTCCACCCAGCGCGTGGCAGCCTGCACCGGCAGCACTTGATTGATCGGACCATAGAACAGCTTCCGCGCGCCTAGCCGCGACAGGCACCACAGGCCGGTCTCCACCATCTCGCCCTTCTTCAGCAGCGTGAGGAGCGCGTCGCCGAGCTGCGTTTTGGTTTGCAATGGCAAAAGCTCCAGGCTTGCGGCGGTGCGCCACATTTCGCGCAGCAGACTATTATTGATTCTCGGCCGTTTGGACCCACGCGGCAACAGCACCGGCGACAGCCTCTGAAAGATATCCACCTGCTGGTTTTTGTTTAGCCCGCCCGCTACGCGACCCCAGAAAATCCACCAGTCGATCTCATTCTGCACTTGATTCGGAAACTGAAGGCCGGCCGAGTAGATACGCCGCGCTTGCTCGATACGAAAATCGTCACCGGGAAATCCGAAGCCGGGGCGAAGCATGAAGCCACACAAATTCAGCCAGCGCATCTCCAGCGCCGCGGATTTGCGGCGGCATTCGGTCAGTTCCAGTAACCGGTCACTCAGTTTCCTGATGGCGCTGAGAGGCCATGAGTTGCGCCCCAATGCCAGCGCCTGCTCCAGCTTGCCTGGCAATTCCTCGCCGGTGACGACGCCGGATCGAAACGCAGCTTCGAGTAAAACCTCGGCTTGCGCGACAGCTTCGTCGCTGACCACCGCCGCGGGCTTGCCGCCGGTACGCGTGCCGGCCGTCTTCCGCAATTCGAATTGCAGGCGCCAATGGTGCTCGCTGATCTTCGAATCGGCCCACACTTCGAGCGTCCCCACTGCCGTCAGATGTGCGCGCAGCTTCACCGGCACCAATCGCTCGCCCGTCTTGCCGAAGCGGATCACGGCATTGAGCGGCGCGTGCAAATGCAGATCGGCCGCCTCCGCGCTTCCGATCAGTTGTCCCACCGAATCGTCCACGCGCGTCAGCGAACTGTACAAACGAAACGACACTGGCTTGTTCGCCACGAGATGTAACTCCTGGCTGTCGAGCTCCAGAGTCTGGCCTTCCTCGGCGCCGCGCGGCACCAGGCAGACCGCTTCGTTATCGCCGATGCCCACATAGTAAGAACGGGGAAGTCCGCCACGCACCAACAGCCCGGCACCGGTGGCTTTCACGTACGAGTAATAAGCCGCGCCTACCGCAACCGCGAGGTCCAGATCGCGATTCTCAAGAATCGCGGGACGCCGCCCATACCAGCGCTCCATCACGTCGGCCACGCGCTGCTGGCAGATCTCGGGAATAAAGAATCCGCCGTTGAAGAGAACGGCGTCGGGTTTCGCGTCCTCGTTGGCGCTCAAGAACGCCGCCAGGTGGCGCGTCACGGCGGGGTCGGAAACATACGGCAATCCCAGCTCACGAAACAGGCTGCGCTTTTCCTCGGTAGGCTTATCGTGGATTCCGCAAAATGGCAGGAAGCCTTCGAGTGTCAGTTCCAGCGCTTCCTCGCGCGTAATCTCGGTCTTCAGCGTGCCGCCCACCAGGGATGATCCCGCGCCCAGCACGGTAATCTCAACGGACTTGAGATTTGGATCCGCCAGCATGCGCTCTTTGGCGGCCGCGCATTGCCGGCGCAGGCCCGTCCGCTGACGAATCGACAATTGCGTCCCGAGCTTCGATTCCACCAGCCAGGCCAGCGTCAGATCCAAATTGTCGCCGCCCAGCAGCAGGTGCTTGCCCACAGCCGTTCGAGTAAACTCGATGCGGTCGCCATCGCGATGCACTTTGATCAGCGTGAAATCGCTGGTGCCTCCGCCCACGTCGCAAACCAGCACCAGCTGCCCGTCGAACAGGCTCTTCTGCGATTGCGCCAGGTGATTGGCGATCCAGGAATAAAACGCCGCCGCGGGTTCTTCCACCAGCGTCAGCTTCTCGATCCCGGCGGCATGCGCGGCTTCGACCGTCAGCTCGCGCGCTTCTTCATCGAACGAAGCCGGAACGGTGAGCACCACGTCTTGCGACGCGAGCGGTGCGTTGGGATGCGCCTGGTTCCAGGCGTCGCGAATGTTCGACAAAATGGCTGTCGACACATCCACGGGCGAAAGTACGCGTCCGCCTTCCTGTGCGTCCCAAGGAAGAATTTTGGCCGTGCGATCTACTTCCGGATTCGATAGCCAAGATTTCGCCGAGTGAACCGACTTGGTGGGCACCAGAGCGCCCTGTTCACGAGCGTAAGCGCCGACGTAGGTTTGGTCACCCAGGAACAAGAAAGACGGGAGCGTCCGGCGCGCCTCTACCTGGCCCGGCGCAACGTATTGCGGAACCGAGAGTACCTGGATTTCTGGATAATCCGGCAGCTCTCCGTGGATCTCGGGAATGTAAGCGAGGGCGGAATTGGTGGTGCCTAGGTCGATGCCGATGTTCATCGCGAGCCGGCTACTCGACTTCCACTTCGGCCGGCGCGATCACGGATGCGCTCGATCCCGGCGCGAGCGGCGGAAGGTCGATCTTCTCCGCCTTCCAGCCCTTGTGCCGCAGCACGCCCGCCGATGCCTTACCGTTCGCTGGTACGTTACCCAATAGCTTCACCGTCGCCGGATCGTTGGTATCCAGTTTCGTAGGGCTTCCCTCCACGCCATCGATCACCGGTGCCAGGCGCAGGTAGCGATTTAACGAATCGCGGCATTGCTGGTGCAAATCCCGGACTGCGGCGCCCACCTGATCGTCTGAGTAAGCACTGATGTCCTCCATCAAAAAGTCGATCAGGCGCGAGTCGCGCTGTAAAATTCCCAGAATCTGCAGCGCGCCATCCGAAGGCTGCGCCGCGCGTACGGCAGGCGCGGGCTTGGCGGCCGGCTGCGGCTTCGTCCGGGGAGAAAAACCAAGCTCCAGCGCGACCTCGGCCTGCAATTTTCCAGTGAATAGAATGGCGAAGAAACTCCGGAAAGCTAGTACGATCCTGCTCAAAATGATCCTCTACGCTTAGGATACACGCTCACCAGCCGCGGCTGGACTTGCCGCGTGGATAATGGTTCTTCGGTTGCACAGGCCTGAGGTATGGAGAAGCAATTTCTTGATCGGCGGGACGCGGGCAGGCAACTCGCTGCAAAACTCGCGGGTTATGCTCGCGATCCGGGTGTCTTGGTGCTGGGCTTGCCCAGGGGAGGGATGCCCGTCGCCTTTGAAGTAGCCCGCGCGCTACACGCGCCGCTTGATGTGTTCGTCGTCCGGAAGCTGGGAGTGCCTGGTCATCGCGAGTTGGCGATGGGTGCGATTGCAAGCGGAGGCCTGTGCGTCCTCAACATGGATCTTATCGAAGCTCTGGGGATCTCCCCTGCGGCGGTGGAATCGGTCGCTGACAGGGAGTTGCTGGAAATGGAGCGCCAACAGCGAACCTACCGTGGCAACAGGCCGCTTCCCGAGTTGTGTGGCCGCATCATCATCGTGGATGACGGACTGGCTACAGGGTCTACGATGCGAGCGGCTACGGCAGCGTTGCGGCAGAGCAACCCGGCGCGTATTATCGTCGCGGCGCCCGTGGCAGCGGCCGAAACGGCTCGCGAGCTGCGGAGAGAGGTCGACGAAGTGGTTTGCGTGAGCACGCCTGTCGATTTTCATTCTGTTAGCTCATGGTATGCGGATTTTTCACAAACTAGCGATGAAGAAGTGCGCCAATTGCTGGAAGCGGGCGCAAGCGTGTCCCGTCCGGCTTAGGAGGAACCATGACCCAAGGGATTAGCCTCGTTGCGGGCCGCGCAAAATAGCAGCTTCCTTGATCTTAGCCAGTTCGCGGCGTGCAATTGCCGCCCAGGCGCTTCCGGGGTCCATGGTTAGATAGGCCTTCCAGTGGCGCACGGCTTTCAAGGGCTGTCCCATGGATTGGTAGAGGAGCGCGATGTTGTAATGGGCGTCCGCGTAGCGCGGATGAATGGCAATCGCGGCCAGATAGTGCTTCAAGGCGCCGGTCCGGTCGCCGCGCTCATCGTAGAGATTGCCCAGATTGAAGTGCGCCAAAGCATATTCCGGATCCACTTCCACGGCCTTGCGATAAAATTGCTCCGCGAGGCGCCAATCACGGGCGTTAAAATAGACCGTTCCGAGATTCACCAGCGCTCCCGCCGATGTGGGATCGATCTCTGCTGCTTTTTGATATGCCGCGATCACTTCGGTGGCCGGAGCGCCGTTTTGTTCCAGATCGAGTCCCTTTTCGAACCAATGCTCCGCCTCGCGCCGCGACTTCATCTTCCGCGCGGCTTCCGATTCCTCGGCCTGCCCGGGGAAAGACAGTAGCTTGCTGATCTCGGCCTGGTCGAAATTCAGGATCAGTTGGCCCGAGATGGCCTCCATTTTCTTGTTGCCGGCGAACTGAACTTCGATCTTCTTACCTTGCGAGTAAATCTTGATCTCGGTCAGCGGATTCTCGAATTCCCGGAAATGCCTACGGACGGCATGCACGGCTTTGCGGATTTGCACCGCGGAGACGTTGCTCTTCCGCAAACCCACCAGAGTTCGCAAAGCGAGGATGTCGGAAAAGCTGAACGACCCGCCCGAAGGCAGAAGATTCTGCTTCTCCCAGCTATCGAGTTGACGCTTGGAAACGCCTAATTGCCGCCGAACGTCTTCGCGCGAGTAGGCCTGCTGAGTTGCTGGAGCGGGCACGGTGAAAGTTTAACAGAGGGACGGTCGAGAAGGGACCTTAGTCAACGTCAAACAGCTCGGCGATGGGCACTCGGATGTCTGGATCGGCCGTTTCGAGAATGCCGGATTCGGCTTCGACCATGCCAGCCTTGGTGGCGACGTAGCCTTTGCGCAAGCGGGGATTGATGATCCAGACGTAAGGGACGCCGAATTGCAGATAATCGTCGATCTTCTCCTGCATGTAGTCCAAGGTGTCGTCTTTGGAAAGAATCTCGATGCACAGATGCGGCGGGGCAGTGAAGATCTCGCCTTGGATCTGTGAGGTTTTGACGATCGTCACGTCGGGAATACGAAACCGAGTCGGGCCAACTTGCACGCGCTGCTCCGGAACAACCTCAATCCCAAGTTCTTTCGACCGAAGATGAAAGTAAACGATCAATCTTCGTTGGATTCTCCCGTGCGTTAGTTCACCCAAGTTCCGCTCCACAATCCTGCCGTCGAGATACTCGCGGTCAGGAGAGTAGCTGGTACTCAGGTAGTCTTCAACCGAGACGAGAGTTGCTGCTCCCATACCTGGTTTCAGGATACTTGATTCCGAGGGCAAGACCCGGGGCTAGTCAACGTCAAGCAGTTCGGCGATGGGCACTCGGATGTCGGGATCGGCCGTTTCGAGAATGCCGGATTCGGCTTCGACCATGCCAGCCTTGGTAGCGACGTAGCCATTGCGCGAGCGGGGATTGATGACCCAGACGTAAGGGACGCCGAATTGCAGATAATCGTCGATCTTCTCCTGCATGTAATCCAAGGTGTCGTCTTTGGAAAGAATCTCGATGCAGAGGTGAGGCCGGGCGGTGAAGATCTCTCCCTGGAATTGAGAGGCATTGATTATTGTCACATCTGGCACTCTTATTCGAGTGGGGCTGACCTGAATGCGTACTCCCGGATAGACCTTGATTCGTAACTCGGCGCGGCGAATCGCAAAATAGCCGATCACTTCGGCCTGCGCTGCGCTGTGCGTCTTCTCGCCCAAGTTCCGCTCAACAACCAGCCCGTCCACGAATTCGCGGTCAGGATGATAGCTCGTGTTTAAGTACTGCTCGATGGATGTTGTCATCTGCTCACCCCCGGGGGGCCGAACGTGGATCTTACCAGTTCCAGGCCTTCCTCCTTGCTGTGGATTAGCGCTTCGAGTTGCGCGTCCTCAGCCACCTCCAGCATGCGCGAAAAGTCCGGACCAGGCGCGTAGCCGGCTGCGATCAAATCATCGCCTGTTACCAGCCTCGCCGGACGCAGTTCCTCGGGCGCCGATTGTTCAAACTTGGTCTTGGCAAACTCATAGTTGTCGAGATGTCCATGGCTCGAAGAACAGTCCAGCCGATGTAGTTCCAGGTGCTCGTCGAACGCGGGCAGCCGCAGCATCCGTTTCAAGGTACTCTCGCGCATCTGATGCACGTGCGAAAATCGCATGTGATTTGCGATCAGTGCGATCGCCTGATCGATCTCGGCATTGGAAAACCGCAGCCGATTCAGGATCTCACGCGCAATCCGTTCGCCCAGCTCCACGTGGCCGTCGAATCGGATGCGGCCAGCCACGCGAAACGTGCCCGGCTTTCCGACATCGTGCAGCAAGACGCCCAGGGCGAGGGCTGGGGAGGGTGATTGCAGTCCCTCCAGCATGATCAGCGTGTGCGTCCAAACGTCGCCCTCCGGATGAAATTCCCTCGGTTGCTCCACGCCCTTCATCGCGGCCACTTCCGGAAGAATGTCAGCAAGCAGCCCGGATTGGTCCAACAATTCGAACCCGCGCCGCGCGCCGCCTTCCGTCAAGATCCGGATCAGCTCGTCGCGAATCCGCTCGGGTGAGACGCGCAGAATCTTGACGTGCAGCTTCCCGATAGCGGCTAAGGTCGCAGGCTCGATTTCAAACCGGAAGCGCGCAGCGAAACGCACCGCTCGAAGCATCCGCAGGTGGTCTTCTTCAAAACGCTGTTCCGGATCGCCGATGGCCCGTACCATGCCTGAACGAAGATCCGGCAAGCCGCCGGAGTAGTCGACGACGGAGGAAGACAGGGAGGACAAGGAATACGAGGAATACAAGGTCAGGACCGTGGGGTCGAGCAACAGTGCGTTGATGGTGAAATCCCGCCGCAGCACATCTTGCCTGGGATCTGTTTCAAACGCCACCTGCCCGGGATGCCGGCCGTCGGTGTACGAATGGTCGCTGCGAAACGTTGCGATTTCTAAGCCATCCACCAGCACCACGCCGAACTGAGCACCCACCAGCTGAGCCTTTGGAAACAGCTGCAGCAGCTCTTCCGGCCTCGCGTCGGTTGAGATATCATAGTCCTTCGGTTCGCGCCCCAAGATCAGATCGCGCACGCACCCGCCCACCAGCCAGGCCTGGAAGCCGCGTGAGCGCAAGTCTGCCGCGATCTCGACTGCCCTGGTTAGGCTGAGTGCCCGGCTCATAAACTGAGGCCCATACGATCATCGTAAGATAGAATATTCGGCTCAAGTAGAATAGTCATTGGAACATGTCCCAATAATGTCAACAGAAGTAAGCAAGCCATCATCCACTACCGCAAAGGTGGTGGTGGCCACCACCGTAGCTCTCTCCTTCATTAGCTTTTGGCGAGGCGCTTCCATCGTTCTTGCCGATCTTGCATCGTCGGCATTTTACGCGGGAGGTATCGCCGAGACGGCCGTCGGCCCCGCGGCCCCCTGGTTTGTGCTCGGCGTTATGTTGTTCAGCTTTGCCGTGCGCTCGGTCTACATGGAAAGCTGCAGCATGTTCGTGCGCGGCGGCGTGTACATCGTGGTGAAGGACAGCATGGGCCCCTTCGTGGCGCGCCTGTCGGTCTCTTCGCTGGTCTTCGACTACATTCTCACGGGACCTATCAGCGTGGTCAGCGCGGGCCAATATTTGGGCCATTTGCTGGACGAAATCGCGAAGATGCTTGGGCAGTCGTTCCCCTTCAACGTGAATTATTTTGCCGCGTTCTTCGCCGTCATCGTCACGGTGTACTTCTGGTGGCAGAACACCAAGGGCATGCACGAATCCAGCGGCAAGGCCCTGCGCATCATGCAGATCACCACCGTGATGGTGGTGGCGCTATTGATCTGGTGTCCGCTGACCATTATTCTGCGTGGCCATATTACTCTTCCGCCCGCGCCCTTGCCACGAAATCTGCAGTTCACCAATGAATCGCTCGGTTGGTTCAAGGGCACCATCTTCCCGTCCATCCCCATCATCGCGTTGATGATCGCCATCGGACACTCGCTGCTTTCGATGAGTGGTTTTGAGACCCTGGCGCAGGTTTATCGCGAGATCGCGTATCCGAAGATGAAAAATCTGAAGATCACCGCGAACATCGTTTGCTGGTACGCGGTAATTTGCACCGGCGTCATCACGGTCTTCGCTGGGATGATCATCAGCCCTTCCGATATTCGCGACCACTTCTCCGATGATTTACTCGGGGGCCTGGCCATGCGCCTGGTGGGACCCGAATTGGTCAAATTGGCGTTCCACGTTTTCGTGGTAATTGTCGGAGTGCTGATCCTGTCGGGTGCGGTGAATACGTCCATGATCGGCGCCAACGGCGTCCTGAATCGCGTGGCCGAAGACGGAGTCCTGCTGGATTGGTTCCGCAAGCCGCACAAGCGTTTCGGCACCACCTTCCGCATCGTCAACATGATTGCGGTGCTGCAACTCGCCACCATCATCCTCAGCCGCGGGGATGTGTACCTGTTGGGTGAGGCGTACGCGTTTGGCGTGGTGTGGAGCTTCTTTCTGAAATCCCTGGGCGTCCTGGCGCTGCGTTACCAGCGTCACGACCAGGAATACAAATTTCCGTTCAATTTTCGGCTCGGCGGCGTCGAGATTCCGGTTGGCCTGGGCGTCACCACGGTCATCCTGGGTTTCGTCGCGATCGCCAATCTGTTTTCGAAGGAAAACGCGACGAAGTTCGGCGTTGGCTTCACGGT
The DNA here is from genome assembly GCA_050010415.1 of Bryobacteraceae bacterium. Classification (GTDB taxonomy): domain Bacteria; phylum Acidobacteriota; class Terriglobia; order Bryobacterales; family Bryobacteraceae; genus Palsa-89. The sequence continues at coordinate 13,942 of JBEKLB010000063.1, forward strand.
GGTCGTGTTCTTAGTGTTCACGCTCTCCGAGCACATCAACGCGAAGACACGCAAACTGACGGCCGAACACAAGACGCTGGAAGAATTCAACCTGGACCATCAACCGCAGGTCAACGCGGCAACCTTGCATGCGCGGCCCGGCTGCGTTCTGGTGGCGGTGCGCGATTACCACAACATGGAGCACCTGAAGAAGGTTCTCGAGAAGATCAACTTGCGCCGTCACGACATCGTTGTTATGACCGTTCGCACCATCTCCACCGGTGCCGGCGAATACGATCTTTCCGACGAGCAGATGTTCAGCGATTACGAGAAGGAGCTGTTCAGCCACGTGGTGGAGATGGCCGAGAAGGAAGGTAAGCCGGTGGAACTGCTGGAGGTCCCGGCCGTGAATCCCTTCGACGCTGTGGTGCAAACCGCCACCCGGCTCAAGGCCTCGCGTCTGGTGACGGGAGTGTCGGCGAAGATGCCGTCGGAAGAACTCGCGCGGCGCATTGGGCTCGCGTGGGAAAGCCAGCCGGAACCGCGCCATGCGTTTTCGCTCGAGATCATTACGAAAGACCGGCCTTCCACGTACGTGAACCTGGGCCCGCACCCTCCGCGGCTGTGGCCCGAGGATGTCGATCGTTTGCATGAGCTGTGGCTGCGCTTGAGCGACCATGAGGCCGTTGGGTCGCGCCTGCACCATCGCGACATCGTTGGCCTGGCGCTGCGCCGCCTGGAAAAAGATCTAGCGGATGGCAAGCGGGAACAAGTAATGACCGATCTGGACGATGAACTTCGTAAGGACTAAGACGTGCGGCCTGCGCGGTTCCTGCTCATTCTAGCCTGCGCCTCGCTTTGCGGTGCCCAGCCCACGGCCGCTTCCCCTCCCAAGATTCTTCTGCTGGTTCGCCAGCAATTCAAGCCTGGAACGGGTCTTCATCGCGAGCGGTTGGAGCGCGCCATGTCTCGCGCATGTAATTCGCTGGACGTCCCAATTTATTGGATGGAAATGCAAGCCTTCACGGGAGCGCCCGAGGCCCTGTTTTTCGGTCCATACGATTCGTTTGAAGGCGTGGAGAAAGCGGGGGCGGTCCTTGGCTCGCTATACCAGGCGCATCCCGATCTGGCTCAGATACAGGCCGGCATCGACGAAACCCTTGCGTCTCAGCGAACCATCCTTGCCGAGCGCCGTGACTCTCCAGGCGTCTCCTCCATCAACCTCGCGCAAGCGCGCTTCCTAAGGATGGTGGTTGTTCAGATGAAACCGGGCCAGGATGCGCCAATAAACGATACGCCAATAGACGATGCGCCAATAGTCGAAAATGCCGTCGTCTATCGAGTGACGTCGGGAATGCCGGGGCCGACCTTTCTCTTGTTTCAGCCCATGGCTGCTTTCTCCCAGATCCCCGCCGTGCACGTCACTGCCGGAACAATTGTCGAAGATACGGTTTATGCCATCGAGCCGCAACTCTCGCACATCTCCCGCGAATTCGCCGCCCAGGGACGGGAATTCTGGACCAAGCTTCCATAGACCAGGTCTCCAGACCAAAACTGAAGCAGGCTCCTGTATACTCAGACTTTCGCTATGCGCGCACTTACAATCGCAGCTCTTATCATCGGAGCCGGCTCTCTCTGTCTCCCTAACTTGCAGGCCGCCCAAATCCCAAGGCAATCGCCCGATTACTCCATCCAACTGACGGACGGAAAGCAAATCAAGGTGAGCGATTACCGGGGTAAGGTTTTGTGCCTCACCTTCATCCTCACCACTTGCCCGCACTGCCAGAAGACCACGCAGCTCTTGGAGGACATCTACCCCGCGCTGGCCCCGAAAGGATTCGCGGTGGTGGCAGCGGCGCTGAATGAAAACCCGGATGTTGCCTCGTTCGTCTCGAATTTCAAAGTGCCGTGGCCGGTGGGTACGGCCGGAGTCATGTCGGCTCTGGATTATATGCAGTGGCCGAAGGACAAGCGTCCCCTGGTGCCTTTTGTCGTGTTCATCGATCGCCAGGGCGTCATTCGCGCGCAATACACGGGTGTGGATGAAGCCTTCTTCGATAACCAGCAGGAGCAGCATATGCGCGATGAAATCGAAAAGCTGCTGAACGAAGGCGGCGCAAAAGTGAAACCGGCAGCGAAAAAGTCCGGCGGTTGATCGAGCGTCTCTTGGATGCGAGTGGTGGCCCATCGCGGCGCGTCGTCCGAAGCTCCTGAGAACACGTTGGCGGCCTTTGAGCGGGCGATCGAAGTTGGCGCCGATATGATCGAATTCGATGTCCGGCGCGCGCGCGATGGCAAGCTGGTGATTTCCCACGATCCCATCGGCCATCTCTCGGCTGAGTTGCCCACGCTCGAAGAAACCCTGCAACTTACGCGAGGCCGCATTCAGCTCGACGTCGAACTCAAAGAACCTGGCTGCGAGCGCGACGCGATCGGTCTGCTGCTGCGCTATTTCTCTTTGAATGATTTTTGCATCACATCGTTCCTGGCGCCCGTGCTGCGCGAAACCCGAACCATCCACGCGGGCATCCGAACCGGCCTGATCTTCGCGGATTGGAGCGACGACGTTCGCTCCGCGTGTCTGAGCGCCGAGGTGGACCTGCTCGTCGCGCACCATCCGCTCCGCGACCAAGCCGAGACCATTGGAAAGCCGCTCTTCGTGTGGACCGTGGATGACCCGTGCCTCACGCGCGCTCTCTTTGCTCGTCCGCTGGTGGAAGCCGTCGTCACCAACAATCCCCGCCAGGCCCTGGGCTTACGGCGAGTGGGACTGCCGCGAGAGTTCACCTAACCGTCGGCATGCTACAATCCGCGCATGATTTGGTGTAAGGCGCCCGGGTGGGTAGCGCTCTCTGCCCTCGCTTTGGGAGCCGCTTCCGCCGCCCTGCCGCCTGACGCAGATCGGCAGCTCGCGCGCGAAATATATAAGGAAATGATCGAGGTCCGGTCCGGTTACAGCACCGGATCCACCACTCCTCTGGCTGAGGCTGTTGCCGCCCGATTGCGCTCCGCCGGCTTCCCCGAGTCCGACATTTTCGTCGGTGGCGCCAGTCCCAAGAAGGCCAACCTCGTCGTGCGCTATCACGGTACGGGACCACTAAAACCTATCTTGTTGCTCGCCCATACCGACGTTGTGGAAGCCAACCGCGAGGACTGGAGCACCGATCCATTCCAGTTCATCGAAAAGGATGGCTACTATTACGGACGCGGAACTTCCGACGACAAGGCCCAAGCCGCCGTCTGGATCGCGAACCTGATTCGCTACAAGCGCGAGGGATTCAAGCCGGAGCGCGACATCATCGTCGCCCTGACCGCTGACGAAGAGGGCGGCGGCCCGTTCAACGGCGTCATCTGGCTGCTCAAGAACAAGCGAGAGTTGATCGAGGCCGACCTCTGCCTGAACGAGGGCGGCGGGGGCGTAATGGTGTCCGGCAAGAAGATTGCGAACAATATCCAGGTCAGCGAAAAATCCTACGCCGATTTCAAGTTTGAAGTGCATAACCGGGGAGGGCACAGTTCCGTTCCCGTGCCGGATAACGCTATCTATCGGCTGGCCACTGCGCTCGAAAGGCTTTCCCGGTTTGGGTTCGCCTTAAAGACCGACGAGGTGACGCGCGCCTATTTTCGTCAAATGGCGAAGGTGGAGGACGGAGCGTTAAAGGACGATCTGGTCAAGATTGCCGACGGCGGGTCCGACGCCGCTCGCGACGCGATGCAGCGTGTTGCGTCCGTTTCGCCGCGTTGGAATTCGATGCTGCGCACCACCTGCGTCGCCACGGAGCTGGCCGGCGGACATGCACTGAACGCGCTCCCGCAGCTCGCCACCGCGAACGTGAACTGCCGCATATTCCCCGGCGAGTCCGTTGAGTCGGTGCAAAGGGCGCTGCGGCTCGCTGTCGGGGACGACCAGGTTGCGATTCATGTGCAAGGAGACGTGGGTGTCGGTCCGGCTTCTCCCATGCGTCAGGACGTGCTCAAGGCGGTGGCTCGCATCAGCGATACCATGTGGCCCGGCGTCCTGACCATTCCCGTTATGAGCACCGGCGCCACGGATGGGCGCTACCTGCGCGTAGGAGGCATTCCCACCTACGGCGTGTCTGGCTTCTTCGGCGATCGCGACGATGTGCGGGCCCACGGCCGGGATGAGCGCATGAATGTCACATCATTTTATGAGGGCCAGGCGTTCCTGTATCAGTTAGTGAAGGAACTGTCGTCGGGACAGTGACAGCGCAGGGCTTCGCCTATTGCATGATGTTGTACAGCCGCTCGTCCAGAGGACTTCCCAACATGGGCTGCAATTTTTCTCGAAATTGCCGAGTGTGATCCACTGCCAGGTGCGCGTCGAACGCCGCCCGATTCTCCCACGCTCCCACCATTGTGAAATGGTTCTTCCGCCCGATATCGTGAAACAGTTCAAAGCGGACGACCCCTTTTTCCTTGCGGCAGTCGGCTGCGTACGTTTCGAGAACTTTAGATCCATCGTCGGCGAAATTGGGCATAAGATCCACGTATGTGACAACGTAGAGCCGGTCCTGCGCCGAGGCGGGAATGCTGGCCAGCAAGAGCAAGGAGGTGAGGGCTGTGAGTAGGAATCTCATGGCTTCTGATAGTCTACTCCCGATGGATCTGAATCGGCTGGAGTCGCTGAAGCGCGCATTTGGCTCGAAGGAGCAGGTTGCTCTGCCGCCACTCCTCTTGAAACTTGGCCGGGCCCAGTTTCGCGACGCCACATCGCTGATCCGGTTCCATGAGGCACTGTTGTTCTTTCGCGCGTACCCGCCGAATCGGGAAGTGGCTCGGTTGGCCGACATATTGCTGGCTTCGATACCCGGCAAAATTGCCCAGCTCGGTCGCACGGGCGTGGACCTTACGCCGTTTGAAGAGCCCGATGTCTCCGGAATCGCGGGGACCGGCTTCTCGGCGATGTTCACCTACGACATCACGTGCTGGTTGGCCGAGCGTCATCCCGAAGCGGTCGAAATCGATTGGGGCGGTTACGATGCTTCGCTGCTGGGGCCATTGCTGCGCCGATTGCATCCTTTCGCGGACGAAGACCTGCTGGTGGAGGCGAACATCCCTTATATGGATTGGTTTCGCGCTGCCAAGCAGGGCGGGGGATCGGATCTTCGCTGGGTGCTGGCACAAATCGACAACGCGGAACTGTTCGCGCAGGCCAAAATCTTCGTCCGCTGGGAACTGGGCGATGGGAGGGCCACTCGTACGAATGGGCGATTGCCGGGGCGGCGCAAGTTTTTCTATCACGCCAGTCCGCTGCTACGCCGTGCCGATGTCTCGCTCGAAGCCGAGCTGGAATCACCTGCGCTCCCGGTCGAAACGCTCAGCCGGAACGAAGGTCAAAAGCTGCTCGATTTCGCGCGCGAGACATCCGCGATGCGCTATCGCGAACTGCACGGTTTTACGTATGGCGATCCAGCGCACGTGGTTCGCGCCGATCTCGGCCGCGGAGTTGAGGCGTTCGTTTGCGGAGTGCCGCCAGAGCGTCGCCTGCCTCTGCGCGCCTATCACGCTGGGATGTTCTTCAAGAACGGCGTTCCCATCGGCTACATCGAATGCCTGACGTTGTTTGAGCACATGGAGGTGGGCTTCAATCTCTACTACACGTTTCGCGAAGGCGAGACGGCCTGGATTTACGCGCGCTTGCTCCGGCTGTTTCGCCAGCTGCTCCCGGTCACTTGCTTCGCGGTCGACCCCTATCAAGTGGGTCAGCATAACGAAGAGGCCATCGAGTCCGGCGCGTTCTGGTTTTATCGGAAGCTCGGCTTTCGCCCCGCGAACCCTGCAGTGGCCAAGCTTTTGCTGACCGAGGAATCGAAGCTCCGCGCGAACCCCGCTTCTCGCACCCCGGCTGGGACGTTGCGACGTCTAGCCGCGGGTTGGATGATTTACGAAATGGCTGGTTCACGCGCAGGCGATTGGGACCACTTTGAAACCCGCCGCGCTGCCATGGCGCTCAGATCGTCTCCGTTCCCGCCCTCCGTTCAACGCGCTAAGAACGCACCGAACGAATCGGCTTTTGTTCGTGCGCTCGAACGCGACCCGGCGTTGCGCCGCCGCATTCTCAAGTTGGGTTCGCGCTAGGATAAAGTCCGTGGAGCGACACGACCCGCCGCCCAGCGCGGCCGAGCTGCCGGCGCCGGTGGCCACGCCTTGGCCAGCGCTAAAAGACGACGAATTGCTTCAAAAGCGCATCTGCGATCTCGGCGCGCGGATTCCCGGAAGCGAACTCGAGGGCCGCATCGCGCAGCTTTACGACGAACTCGGCGCACATGGCCTGGCGTTTCGTCCGCCCTGCTATCTGGGCGATGAATGGTTTTCGCCGGAGGGCTCGCCCGCCATCGCGATTCCGTTTTACCTGGCGCATCCTCGCTTGAAGACTCTTGAAATGCATCAGATGCTGCAGGTGGAAGGCGGAACTCCCGAATGGTGCCAGCAGTTGTTGCGGCACGAAAGCGGCCACGCCATCGATCACGCCTACCGATTCTCCTCGCGCGACGATTGGCATGCCGTCTTCGGCAGCCCCGAAACTGAATATTCTCCGGAAACCTATCAGCCGCGTCCTTACAGTAAAGGCTTCGTGCGCAATCTGCCCAACTGGTACGCCCAGGCTCATCCCGACGAAGATTTCGCCGAGACCTTCGCCGTCTGGCTTTCCTTGACGCCCGAGCAGTGGCGCGAACAGTATCGCGGC
>JBEKLB010000064.1:0-20174 GCA_050010415.1 Bryobacteraceae bacterium
TCAGCGGCAGCACTGGCAGTGTGTAGACAACAGGTTGTTCAGACATTTTCTTCATTTCCTTCCGTGATCATCCTCACCAGCAACAATCCTTCTCGCGCCGCGATGGTCACCCGTGCGTTTTCGAGATTCGCCGGCAGCACCAGGGAGCGCTCGAAGCGGTTATACGAAATCTCCATTGAGTAGTAGCTCGATCCCTCTTCCAGAAACGAGTCGCGACGTACGCCGCTGATGGTCAGGTGCCGGCCCCGCAAGGTCACGGATACGTCGGGCACCTTTACGCCCGCCAAGTCGAACTTCACCAGCCAACCGTCTTTCGTGCGGTAAACGTCGGCCGAAGGCTCCCACGGCGCCGGGCTCTCAGCGAAGAAGGTCGTCCAGGTTTTGCTTTGCTTGCTCATGGTCGATGCTCTACGCTCCTGAGTGTTTGATGCCGCTGAAGACAAAAAGAAGCAGGTCTCACTAAAGAAACCTGCTTCTCAAGGACTAAACTTCGCTGGCGGGAGCGCTTACTTGTTTGGAACTACGGCAAAAAACGTCCCTGGACCGCGTTTCACCAATAAGAGAGTAGATTCGCGCGAGGCCCCAGCTCGAACGGCAGCGTTAAACTCCGCGACCGTGGTGACGGGCTTCCGGTTCACCTGGACGATGATGTCGCCCTGCTGCAGCGGAGGATTCGCGGAGGCTGCCGTTGAGTCCGCGTCCAAGTCGGTGATGACCACCCCTTGCGTCCCTTCGGGCGTCTGCAGTTGCTGGCGAAGTTCGGGCGTCAGGGCTTGAACGGACAAGCCTTTCAGCGCGCCCTTCTCGCCTCCACTCGGGAGATTGCCTTCGCCCTCACCCTTGTTCTCGGCATCGAGATTAAATTCGGTGAGAGTTACCGGCAGATCCAGCGTCTGGCCGCTCCGGTCGATCTTGAGGTGCACCGTGGTTCCAGGCGCGAAGCCGGCCACTTGCAAGCGGAACGAGTTCACGTCGTCAGCGGGAGAGCCGTTGACGGCCGTGATTACGTCGCCTACTTTTAGCCCGGCTTTGGCAGCGGGACTATCGGAAACGACAGTGGCGACGGCCACGCCGTGCGTATTGGGAACTCCGAAGGCTTTGGCCATTTCGGGCGTCAACTCTTGCGGCGTAATTCCGAGGAATCCACGAGTAACCTTACCCTTGGTCATGATCTGGTCCATGATGTTCTTGGCCAGATTGGCAGGGATGGCGAAGCCGATACCCTGGTTTCCGCCGGTCTCACCGGAGAGGATAGCGGTGTTGATGCCCACCAGATCGCCACGCGTGTCGATGAGCGCACCGCCCGAGTTGCCGTGGTTGATGGCGGCGTCGGTCTGGATGAAGTCCTCAAACCGCTCGATCTGTCCGCCCAGGCTGCGGCCGGTGGCACTGATGATGCCCATGGTTACGGTTCCACCGAGTCCGAACGGCTCGCCGATGGCGAGAACTACGTCGCCTACTTGGGCATGGGACGAATCGGCGAACGGCAGCGCGGTCAGCCCGGTTTTGTTGATCTTGAGCACCGCAATGTCAGCGTACTTGTCGGCCCCGACTACTTTGGCCGGGTATTCTTCTTTATCGAAGAAGGACACCTTGACGTCGGTTGCGCCGTCCACCACATGGTTGTTGGTCAGGATGTAGCCGTCAGGGCTGACTACAACTCCGGAACCGAGACTGGTTGCGCGCTGCGAGCGCGGCTGTTCCTGCTGCTGCGGCATGCGTCCACCGAAGAACTGCCGGAAAAGCGGATCGTTGAAGAGACCCTGGCCGCCGCCTTCCCCGCCCTGATCCTTCACGACTTTGGACGAGGAGATGTTGACCACCGCCGGCATGGCGCGCTTGACCACGGGAGCGAATGTGGTGATCGCCCCGGTCTCGGCGCCCCGAGTGGTGTCCGCGAAAACTGGAATCCGATTGGGGCTGCTGATGGTGACGATGAGCGCACCGGCCAGCAGCGCAACAACGGCGAACAGAGCCGCCGTGGATTTACTGATGTGACCCTTCATAAGTAGTCTTCCTTTTTATCCTTTTTATCTTTTGACTTCCTCGAGAGCCGCTTCACGCTCGCGACCCCCAGAGTTAGTTTCAAAAAGTTTAGATTCAAAAACCAAGTGACCGGCAGAGTCAAGGTCCACCACCACCCGATGGCCATCCCTAACCTCGCCTCCGAGAATCCGGCGCGCCAGTGGCGTTTCAATTTCGCGCTGGATGGCCCGTTTTAACGGTCGGGCGCCGTAGCTTGGATCGTAGCCGGAGCGAACCAAATGTTCGCTGGCCCGATCCGTCAATTCTAATTCGATGTGGCGTTCAGCCAGGCGTTTCCGCAGGCCGTTCAACTGAATGTTCACAATCTGCTTGAGATGCTCCTCTGTTAGAGCGTGGAACACGATCACCTCGTCGACGCGGTTCAGGAACTCAGGGCGGAAATGACCGCGCAACTCTTCGAGCACGGTGTCCTTCATCACGTCAAACCCCACGCCGGCGAAAGCACCCCGATATTCGAGGATGCGCGGGCTGCCGATGTTGGAGGTCATGATCACGATGGTGTTCTTAAAGTCCACTGTGCGGCCCTGGCCGTCGGTGAGGCGGCCGTCATCCAGAATCTGCAGCAGCACGTTGAACACGTCGGAATGCGCCTTTTCAATCTCGTCGAAAAGGACTACACAATATGGACGACGCCGGACGGATTCCGTTAGCTGCCCCCCTTCTTCGTAGCCGATGTAGCCGGGAGGGGCTCCCAACAGCCGCGCAACTGTATGTTTCTCTTGGTACTCGGACATGTCGATCCGGATCATGGCCTTTTCGTCGTCGAACAAATACTCGGCCAGGGCCCGGGCTAGCTCGGTTTTGCCGACGCCGGTGGGTCCCAAAAAGATGAAACTTCCGATGGGGCGGTTGGGGTCCTTGAGGCCTGACCGGGCCCGCATCACCGCCTCCGACACCGCTTGGACGGCCTCATCCTGACCGATCACACGCAGGTGAAGTTCGTCTTCCAGGTGAAGCAGCTTCTGCATTTCGCCTTCGAGGAGCTTGGAAACCGGCACGCCGGTCCAGCGGCTGACCACCTGGGCGATGTCTTCCTCGTCCACTTCCTCTTTGAGCAGCCGCTTGCCCGACTGCTTCTCGGCCAAACGGGATTCCTCGGTTTTGAGCTTGCGCTCCAGCTCCGTCAGTCTGCCGTACTTGAGTTCGGCTGCTTTGTTGAGATCGTATTGCCGCTCGGCCTTTTCGATCTCGACCTTGGTCTGATCCAGTTGCTCGCGCAGCGTGCGCAGCTTTTGCACGCCTTCTTTCTCGGCCTGCCACTGCGCCTTCAGGGCATCGGAATCCGACTTTAAGTCGGCAATTTCCTTCTCGATCTTCTTCAGCCGATCTTTGGATGCCGTGTCGGACTCTTTCTTCAGCGCCTCGCGTTCGATCTCCAGCTGCATGATGCGGCGCAGGATCTCGTCCAGATCGGCCGGCATGGAATCGATCTCGGTACGCAGCTTGGCGGCCGCTTCATCCACCAGATCGATGGCTTTGTCAGGCAGGAAGCGGTCGGTAATATAGCGGTTTGAAAGCACCGCCGCCGCTACCAAAGCAGAGTCCTTAATCCGAACGCCATGGTGGATTTCGTAGCGCTCGCGCAAGCCACGCAGGATGGAAATCGTGTCTTCGACACTCGGCTGGTCGACAAACACGGTCTGGAAGCGGCGCTCGAGAGCGGCGTCCTTTTCGATGTATTTCCGGTATTCGTCGAGCGTCGTGGCGCCGATGCAATGCAGTTCCCCGCGCGCGAGCATGGGTTTGAGCAGGTTGCCCGCGTCCATGGCGCCTTCGGCTTTACCCGCGCCCACCACGGTGTGCAGTTCATCGATAAATAGAACGATCTGGCCCTCGGCGCTCTGCACTTCCTTGAGGACCGCTTTCAGGCGCTCTTCGAATTCGCCCCGGAATTTGGCGCCCGCGATGAGCGCGCCCATGTCGAGCGCCACCACGCGCTTCTCCTTCAAGCCTTCCGGAACGTCGCCGCGCACGATGCGCTGGGCCAAGCCCTCGACGATCGCGGTCTTGCCGACGCCCGGCTCGCCGATGAGCACCGGATTGTTCTTGGTGCGGCGCGAAAGCACCTGGATCACGCGGCGGATCTCTTCGTCACGGCCGATCACCGGATCGAGCTTGCCTTGGGACGCGAACTGCGTCAGATCGCGACCGTATTTTTCCAACGCCTCATAAGTGACTTCGGGATTTTGGCTGGTGACGCGCTGGCTGCCCCGCACCTCCTGGAGGGCGCGCATCAGCCGCTCGCGCGTGATGCCGAACTCCCGGAACAGCTTGCCGGTTGCTCCAGCGTCGTCGGTAGCTGCGAGAAGTATGTGTTCGACGGAGACGTATTCATCTTTAAGCCGCTTAGCTTCGTCTTCGGCTTGGGAGAGCAGCTTGGTGATGCGATTGGTGACGTAAACCTGATCCGGCCCGCCGCCCGCGCCAGAAACCTTGGGCATGCGGTCCACTTCCTGCTGCACGCGCGTACGCAGCGCATCCACGCGGATGTCAGCCTTGTTCAGGATAGAAGGCGCGAGGCCGCCTTCCTGATCAAGCAGTGCAAGCATCAGGTGCTCGGTGTCGATTTGCTGATTTCCGTGCTGAACGGCGATGGATTGGGCGGCTCGAACCGCCTCTTGTAGTTTTTCGGTGAATCGGTTGAAGTCCATGGTTAACCTATGATCTTAGTCCGTTGTTATCAACTAGTATGAGCATACCACCATGATCGAGATATGGCAAGATCTTACCTGCAATTCCATCGCAAAGCACATCGCTTTTGTTATCAGCGAGTTGAGCTTGGCGAGAGTCGACTATTCGACAGTTCGCTGAATCAACTTCAATCCGTTTTCGTCCATCAGGCAATAATGAGCGCCACACCCTGTCGAGCGAAAGCTGATAACGCTGCCGCCGGAAGCTTCAATACCCTCGCAAGTATCGACTATCAGTAATGGACTATTCAGCCGGTAGGCCAAAGGTGACTTTAGCGGGAAGTTGTGAAAGGAGGCGGCCGGGTGGTTCGGTGCCAGTGACTCTGCTACCACGCCGAAATATTGCCGCAAGTGTGCTCCAACCTGCGGAATAGGCGGCCTATAAACGCGGCCGGTTTTGGCATCTACAATCGGTGTGCCCAGGCAGTCGCTGGTTCTCGGGGGGTCTAGGGGTGCGCCGCCCCGTATGGGTGAGGGCGTCGCGCTATAGTCGGTGTCGTCGCATCCGAAGTTCACGAGAACGTAGTGTCCGGCGAAGTTCGGCCCTGGCCGCCGGCGTTCCTTTCCCGTCTCGCCGTCAAAAACTCCCCATCCTTTGCTCACTCCATCGGCGATTAGGGTTTCGAGTTTGCGTTCCTCGGGTGTCTCTAAAATGGGCAGGGCCGGTTTTCCGTTGAAGATCTCGGTTGCCGGGTAGGCTTCAAACCGAGGGGGCCGCTCGGCAGGGGTTTGGGCGAACGCCGACATTACCGCGAAGCTAGCGAACAGCAGACGCAGCACCACCATTATTTGAGCATACATCCGCAAAAACGAACCCATCACGCTCCACGATTTCGCCGACCAAGACTTTGATAGGATGCCGGAAGCCGGGAGCCTGGTACACGAAACTATGAAACTCGCCGTTTTCGCCACAAGGATCGACGGTTCGGGGCAGATCTTTTAGGAACTGGGCGTCGAAATCGCGGCCGGCGAACTCGGCAGGGAGCACCCTGGGATCGACGCAAGTGATCTTGGCTTTGAGACCCGCTGCAACCATCTCCGCAGCCAGTTGGGCGGTCGGAATCTGCCAGACCGGGAACAATGGTGCAAGCCCCGTTCGGGCGAGCTGCTTCTCGCGATAAGCGCGGATGTCGGCCAGAAAGAGATCGCCAAAAGCCATGGCCTGGACGCCTTCGTTGATCGCGCGGCTGCACAGGTCGCGCATGCGGGCTTCATATTGTTCGTTGGAGCAGGGCCAAGGCAGGGGGACGGTCCACAGCGGGATACCGACCTCCACGGCTTGCAACTCCAGCAGCTCGCGCCGCACCGCATGCATTGCGACGCGATCGAACTGTTCGTTCAGAGTGGTGACCAGCGCTACAACCTCGATGCCGGGGTCTTGCCGGAGTAGATGCAGCGCCCAGGCGCTGTCTTTGCCGCTGGACCAGGAAAGGGCTACTCGCCGCCGTTTAGCCACGTTACTATAAGCATAGGCTGGTATGAACGCAGACCGAGAGCATGCGCAGCAATTGTTAAATCATCTGGCGCCCGATCAGGTCGCTGCGGTGGTGCATGTCATGGAAGTCATGCTCGACCCGCTTTCCCGCAAACTGGCGAACGCTCCGCTCGAAGACGAGGAGATCAGCGAGGAAGAAGAACGCGCCGTCGCCGAAGCCCGCGAGTGGCTCAAGCACAACAAGCCGATTCCGCTGGAAAACGTCCTCGCCGAGTTCGGTTTGACAATGGCCGATTGGGACACCATGGGCAAGACCCCGCTGCCCGAGGAAAACGGCGCGGGGAATGGCTAAGGGCGTAGCATTCACCGATCAGGCAAAAGCCGACATCCGGACCCTTCCGCAGCCCATTCGCCATCCAAGTCTTGCGAACGATTGCCCGCTTTCTGGAATCTGAGAAAGGCGACGTCAAACGATTGCAGGGAATCGAGCCGCCCGAGTTTCGCCTGCGCCTGGGAGATTACCGCGTTCGCTTCCACGATCTCGGCGATTCCATCGAGATCCTCCGCGGCCGCCATCGAAAGGATGCTTACCGCTGAGCGGTGTGCGGAAGGCTCAAGCCGCCAGGGGCTGACGTTCGCTGGTGGCAACCGTACGGCTGAGCCAGGCATAAAGCCCGAACAGTATGCCGGTGTAGAGGATGTCGCTCGCAAGAGTCCAGCGGAAGAACGGGATGGCGGAGATGTAGCAGCTAGCCAGGCCAGCCGCAGTCCGAGGATAGGCTTGGAACCACAACCAGCTTCCGAAGTTGGTGACGAGGAAAAACTGGATGCTGTTCAGCACGGTAACGGCCGCGATTCGGGAAATGTTCTCCGTATTGCGCAGCCACCGACCCAGCCACACACTGATCAGGAAGCTGACGTAGGTGAAGATCAGATACTTGCTGTACGGCTTGAATCCGTAAAGCGGCGACAGAATCGGATCGGTGACGGCCATCAGCGCCAGCGGGATCAGGTATGCCTGCCAGCGCGGCAAGCGGGCGCCGGCGAACAGGCTGGTAGCGCCCACGGGTGCGAAATTGGGCGGATGCGGCAGCAGGCGCGCCACGGCTCCCAACACGGTAAGCGAAAGAGCAACGGGACGCCAGTTGGCCTTATTCATCAACTAGCATTATAAACCCTAGCGCGGCGGACTTCCCGGCTTTTCCGCAGTCAACCGTTTCCGCAGCAGGACGAATCCGATCAGTCCGGAGCCAATGAGCAGATACGTCCCAGCCTCGGGGGCGACCGCGATATCCTCGGTCCCGAAACTGAAGTTATCGAGCAGTTCGCTCGACCCTCCGTTGTAAGTGGTGCCTGCCAGAGTGAGCTGGAGCGAAGAGATGGCCGTGCTGGACGTAATTCCCCAGAAGGCCAGCGTGGGTTGGCTGAAGCTGGGCACCGAATATTGGTTACCTGCCACTGTAATGGTGAAGTTCAAGGCTTCCGGACTGGCCGTGAAGAGGTTCAAGCCGAGCGAAGTGACGTTCGCGGGAAGGACGATATTCACGTACGGCAGCGGAGAGCCTGCATTTGGCCGGCTCAGGCTCTGTATCAGGGCGTCGCCGGTACCCCAGTTGTAATACGAAAACGTGCTGGTATCGATGACTTCGATATCCGACAATCCAGTGGAAGTGTATCCAATGAAATTAACACCGTCGGCAGTCACGCCTGTTGCGCTGCTGTATTGGGTTTCTGTTCCTGCCGGTGTCAGACCCGTGAACGTCACGGTCTGATATCCGGCAGTAGTGGCGGCTGCCCAGTTCGTCAAATTGTTGTAGGTGGTGATGGAGGTGCAGTAGGCCGGAGCCAGCACTACGGCGATACCGGCGGAAAGAGAGAGGATCGAACAACGAAACTTGAGTCGCATGGTCACCCCGATGGAAACTTGAAACTGCTAAGTGGAGTGGACGCGCGGTTACTCTCGACGCGTTTTTCAGTTATTTCAATTATCCCTTGCGTTCTTGCGGACTACTACTTCTGAAGAGACGCAGTGACCTTCGCGGCATATTCCTTCGCCTTGGCCAGGATGGGCGCGGCATCGAGCGTGAGCGAGCGGCCTTCCCGCACAATCGGCTTTCCATTGACGGCAACGTCTTCGACGTCGGAGCCCTTCAGCGCGTACACAATTTGCGAATAGACGTTGTAGAGCGGCACGGCGTGCGGGCGATCCAGGCGCAGCGTGATGAGGTCGGCGCGCTTGCCGGTTTCAAGCGACCCGATTTCTTTTTCCAGGCCCGCGGCGCGCGCCCCCAGGATGGTCGCCATCGCGACGGCCTGCTCGGCCGGAAGAACGGTGGGATCGTTGGCACTCACCTTTTGCAGGTCGGCCGCGAGATTGATTTCTTCCATCAAATCGAAATCGTTGTTGCTGCCGGCCGGGCCGTCGGTGCCGACGCCCACGGGGATGCCGAGCGCAAGAAACCGCACCACCGGCGCGATACCGCTCGCGAGTTTCATGTTGCTGGAAGGACAATGCGCCACTCCGGTCCCATGCGCCTTCAGGATCTTGGCGTCCGCCGCGTCCAAATAGATGGCGTGCGCCACAATGGTCCAGCCGTCCAGGATGCCGAGGGATTCCACGAAACGCGTGGGCGTCATGTGGTGCGTTTTGAGCGAGTCATCCAATTCGAATTTACCCTCGGCGAGGTGCATCACGAGCGGCGCGTGGAATTTGTTGGCCAGCTCGCGCGCGGCCTTTAGATCGGCGTCGTCATTGGTATAGATGGCGTGCGGGGCAATGGCGGGAGTGATCAGCGGATCGCCCTGGTATTGATCCAGAAACTTCGCGGTCCATTGCCGCATGTCCTTGGGCGTGGCGAAGTCGGGCGATTTAAACCGGATCATGGTCTCGCCCAGAATGCCGCGCATGCCCGCTTCTTTGGCGGCTTTGGCGACGCTGTCCTCGAAATAGTACATGTCGACGAACGTGGTGGTGCCGGAGAGCATCATTTCCAGGCACGCCAGGCGCGTTCCCCACAGCACGAAATCCGCCGTGACGTTCTTTGCCTCAGCGGGGAAGATGAATTTGTTGAGCCAGTCCTGCACCACCATGTCGTCGGCGATGCCGCGGAACAGCGACATGGCGGCGTGGGTATGGGTGTTGATCAGACCTGGCATCAGGATGGCGTCCGGGCGGTTTATGCGCTGTTTCGTCTGAAACTGTTTCTCGATGTCGGCGCGCTTTCCGACGCCCACAATACGCTGGCCGCGAACGGCCACTGCGCCATCGTCGATCAAATCGCGCTTCGCGTTCATGGTGACCACGTAACGGGCAGTGTAGATGGAGTCGGCCAGTTCGGCGTGAATAAGAAGCGGCGCGCACCAAAGAACTAACGCGAGTTTAAATAAACGAATCATCAAAAGGCCTCGGAAACAAATCCTTCAAGTGGAGCGTTTCCGTCTTCCCCTTCAGGTTGGTCAGTGTGACTTCGATATCCCCGCAAAACTCCCACAGGATCTGACGGCACGCCCCACATGGAGGAGTCAGCACGTCGGTGTCGGCCGATACCGCGATGCGCTGGAATTTCCGCACGCCTTCAGAAATCGCCTTGAATATCGCTACCCGCTCAGCGCACACACTGAGCCCGTAGGTGGCGTTCTCGACGTTGCAACCGGTGAACACCCGGCCATCGATAGCCTCGAGCGCAGCGCCCACGTGGAAGTGCGAATAGGGCGCATGCGCTTTGTTCCGGGCGTCAATGGCAGCTTCGATCAAAGTCATAGTTTTGGCAACAACGCTTTCAAGAACCCGATCAGCGTATCGCGGACGCGATAACCGGTTTCCATCACTTCTTTATGATCCAACTTCTGCGGCGAAATGCCGGCCGCCATATTTGTGACGCAGGAAATCGCGAGTACCTGCATGCCGAGATAATTAGCCACGATCACTTCGGGGACGGTCGACATCCCGACCAGATCCGCGCCAATGGCGCGTAGATAGCGGATCTCAGCCGGCGTCTCATAGCTCGGGCCGGTGAGCGCGGCATACACGCCTTCAGCCAGGTGGATCTTCAATTCCTGCGCCACCTGGTGCGCCTTGGCTCGAAAAGACGACGAATAGGCCTCTGTCATATCCGGAAAACGCGGCCCCAGGGAATCGTCATTGGGGCCAATGAGAGGGTGCGAGCCCTGTAAGTTGATGTGATCGGAAATCAGCACCAACGCTCCCTGGCTGTACGACAGATTGATGCCTCCGGCTGCATTGGTGAATACCATGCTATGTACGCCCAGGCGGTGTAGCACCCGCACACCCATGGTCACTTGAGCGGGCGTGTAGCCTTCGTAGAGATGAGCGCGTCCGGCCATCACGGCAACCTCCAGCTTGCCCAGTTTTCCAAAGACCAACTTTCCGGAATGCCCAGCGGCTGTGGATGCAGGCCAACCCGGAATATCGGAGTACGGGATTGCAATTGGATCGGCCAACTCGTCGGCGAAGGCCCCCAGACC
This sequence comes from Bryobacteraceae bacterium, assembly GCA_050010415.1. Lineage (GTDB taxonomy): Bacteria > Acidobacteriota > Terriglobia > Bryobacterales > Bryobacteraceae > Palsa-89. Next base: position 10,657 of record JBEKLB010000064.1, read on the forward strand.
GCTGCCGAGCACGACGGCGACGCGCGGCTCGCGCCCCGTAACGCTGCGAATATGGGCTAGCGCGCCTTCCATCTAAAGAAGCATGCCCGCGATGCAGGCCGACATGAAATTGGCCATGGTTCCCGCCGCCAGCGCCTTCAGACCCAGGCGCGCGAGGTCGGACTTGCGGCTCGGAGCGAGCCCGCCGATGCCGCCGATCTGGATCGCGATGGAGCTTAGGTTGGCGAAACCGCACAGCGCATACGTGGCGATAGTGAACGAATGCGGATCGAGTGACGGCTTCAACGGCCCGAGCTCCTGAAAAGCCACGAATTCGTTCAACACCAGGCGCGTGCCGAGCAGGTTTCCGATGGTGCGGCAGTCGTGAAAATCCACGCCCAGCAGCCACGCCACGGGCGAAAACACGACTCCCAGGATTTGTTCGAGCGACAAGTGAAAATAGCCGAGCATCCCGTTCACCAGCGCCACCAGGGCCAGAAACGCGATCAGCACGCCGGCGATGTTCAGCGCCAGGTGCAGCCCGTCGATGGCGCCCCGGGCCGCTGCATCGATGATGTTCACCCCCTGCCGCTCCACCGTCACATTGACGCGTCCGGCGGTGACCGGCTTGCCAATCTCCGGCACCAGGATCTTGGCGAGCATGATGGTGGCGGGCGCGGTCATGATCACCGCCGTCAGCAAATGGCGAATCTCCACGTGCGCCATCAATACATAGGCTGCCATGGTGGCTCCCGAGACGTGCGCCATGCCGCTCACCATGATGGTGAACAGCTCTGACTCGGTGAGGCCTTCGAGGAACGGCCGGATGGTGATGGGCGCTTCCGTTTGACCCATGAAGATGCTGGCGGCCACGTTGGTGGCTTCGGCGCCACTCGCGCCCATGATGCGCTGCATCACCACCGCCATGGCTTTCACCAGCACTTGCATGACGCCCAGGTAATAAAGGATCGCAAACAGGCTGCAGATGAAAATGATGATGGGCAGAACCTGAAACGCGAAAACGGCCATCGGACCGCCGCCCAGTTGATCGCCAAATACGAACTTGCTGCCGGCCTGCGAGTAACCGATTACCGCATTCACCTTGTCGCTGAGGACCTCAAACAAGCGCGCGGCAGGCGTTCGCAGCACCACGAATGCGAAGGTGAGCTGCAGGCCCACGCCCCACAGAATCAGCGATGGGCGAATATTGCGCCGGTGTTTGGAGAAAAGAACGCAAACCAGCAGGATCGCGAGGATCCCCAGTATGCCGGTGAAGCGCGCCATGTCTTAGCTCATGCCTGTTCTAGGAACCCGTTCACACGAGTGTGAACGCAGCACGCACGAGTGCGTGCGCCACATAAATAATTTCCCTCATCGTAACTAGCTAGCTGACTACTTCGAGAATCAGTTCCCGCTCCTCGGGAGGTTGCGCGGAAATGCGGAAAGCGTCTTCGATCTCTTCGGAAGCCTCGTCGACATGTTCGTCGCGGGTATAGTAAACACGGCAGAGCACAGCACCGGCCTCTACTTTCTGCCCTACTTTAACCTCCAGAATCACGCCCACAGCCGGATCGATGTCGTCTTCCTTGGTGTTGCGTCCCGCGCCGATGCGGGAAGACGCCAAGCCGATGTCTTCGGCCGCGATAGCGCTGACGTAACCGGCGCGCGGCGAAGCGATTTCGCGAACGCCGGTAGCATTCGGCAACAGCTCGAACCGGTCCAGAACTTGCGAGTTGCCGCCTTGGGCCTCAATGACATCCTTGAACTTGCGATAGCCCGAGCCGTCCAACAGCTTGGATTGCGCCACTTCGCGCGCCTCCTCGAGCGTGGGAACAATCTTGGCGAGGAAGATCATGCGAGCCGCCAGTTCCAGCGCCAGGCGAGTGAGATCGGTGGGACCTGCATTCTGCAGGGTCTGTGAAACTTCCATTACTTCCAGCGCATTGCCCACTGCGTAGCCCAGCGGTTGATTCATGTCGGTGATCAAGGCCTGCACGCGCTTGTCCGCGCGCCGCCCGATGCCCACCATCATCTGCGCCAGCCGCCGCGCATCCACCTGCTTCTTCATGAACGCGCCGTTGCCCACCTTCACGTCCAGCACCAGTGCGTCCACGCCTTCGGCCAGCTTTTTCGACATGATGGAAGCAGCGATCAGCGGAATGGATTCCACGGTCGCGGTGGCATCCCGCAGCGCGTACAGCTTGCCGTCGGCCGGCGCCACTTCCACCGTCTGCCCGATAAATGCCAGGCCGTGCGTGGCTAATTGCGCCTTGAACTCGTCGATGGTCAGATCGGTTCTAAAGCCGGGAATAGATTCCAATTTATCGAGCGTGCCGCCGGTGTGCCCCAGCCCGCGCCCCGACATCATCGGAACCACCACGCCCGCCGCAGCCGCCAACGGAGCGGATATGAGACTGGTTTTATCTCCCACCCCGCCGGTAGAATGCTTGTCTACCTTAATGCCGGGAATGGAGCTGAGGTCCACGGTTTCGCCGGAGCGCACCATGCACTCCGTGGCCGCGCTCACTTCCCGGTCCGTCATTCCAGAATGAAAAACGGCCATAAGAAAGGCTGACATTTGATAATCCGGAATTTCATTCCGGCTGTAGCCTTCCACAAGCGCGGCAATTTCCTCTGGCGATAGTTCTTCACCATCTCGTTTTCGGTGGATCAAATCGACAGTTCGCATTATAAGTTCTTCAGCGTACCACCTTATGTATTTGAAAGTAAAGGATTGTGTGACCCATTGTGGCGCAGGCGGGTGGGCTTGACAACGCCATGCGGACAGGGACAGTATATAATCCTCGCAAAGCGCGCTGATGAATGGCTCACCGGGAAGTCCGTCCAGTCACCGCGCTGTGGCAAAGTTGGCGTCAATGGCGTCTATAGAAGGATGAAATAGAGGTCTCTGTTGGTTGACCTAATTCAGCTCCAAGGGAAAGAGCACAAATGGCAAAGTTTTGCGCGAACGGACATCAGATGGAAGATACCTGGGAGGTGTGCCCGTATTGCCAGCGGACGGGATATCAGACGGGCGCACCGTCGGTGACAGTGAAAACGCGCCTGGAGACGGATGCCTCACGCGAAAGCGCGGCGCCCTCCACCACGCGCAGAAGTGTGGTGCTGACCGACAAGCGAAAGCCGCCGGTGGTGGGGTGGTTCGTGGCCTTGACGGGCCTGCAGAAGGGCGAGGACTTCCGCATCCGGGAAGGGCCGAACATTATCGGATCGGCTTCCGATGCCGACGTTGTGTTGCGCGACTCAGCCATCTCGGGAAAGCACGCCAGCCTGCGATACAAGGATCAAAGGTTTACCATCACGGACCTGGACTCGACCAACGGGACGTATTTAAACGAGCGCCCCGACCCGATCGCCCGGGAAGAATTGAAGGACAACGACGTGGTTCGAATTGGGGAAGTGACGCTCAAGTTCAAAAGCCTTTAGGATCGAGGCTCGGCGCGCGATAATGGTGGTGTGAGTCGGGCGCGGTTGTGGTTGTCTCTCCCGCTTCTTCTGGTCACGGTGCCTTTCGCGCGATTGACGCCCGAAGCCACGGCAGCTTTCGACCGCTACGTAGAACAAGCGGAAGCCAGGATGAGCTCCGATCCGGTTCGCGATCCGGACCTGCGGAACGGCGAACCCAGCATCGAGCCAGTGGATGCGGCCCGCAACGTCAACGCGCCATCCGCCATGATTCAGGATTGGGTGGGAACGATGTTCATGCCCGGCGCCACTCTCGCGCAAGTGGAATCCGTGCTGCGGGACTACGCGCACTACAAGGATTTTTACCGGCCTAAAGTGATCGAATCGCAGCAACTGGCACGCAGCCCAGATCGAAATCAGGGTGACGAATACGATGTGCTGCTGCGCATGTACGAAAAGCACATCCTGACTATCGTTCTCAACAGCACCTATCACATCCGTTATGAAATGCCGGACGCGAGACGCTTGATTGTTACGTCGCATTCCACGCACGTGGGCGAAGTAAAAGATCCGGGCAAATCATACACGGTCGAAGTGCCGCAGGCCGACGATTCAGGTTTCCTCTGGCGTCTGAATTCCTACTGGCGCTTCGAAGCCGCGGACGGCGGAGTCTACGCGCGCTGCGAGGCCATCTCGCTTTCGCGCGACGTTCCCCCGGGGCTGGGATGGATGCTCAAGGGGTTTCTGGAAAGCTTCCCTAAGGAGTCCATGAAGAATACGCTGCGTGGCACTCGAACCGCCGTTGCGGCTCTGCACTAACGAGACAAACGTGGCGCTGCGGTGCCTTCTAAGATGCGCCCGTCAGGCTGCGGCTCTCCGAACATCTGAATCAGCGGAACTACGCCGCCCCAGATCGGCAGCGCGTAATCTTCTTCGTCGTCGATAGGCGGGCCGGTGCGAACCTTCGCGGAGACTTCTTCGAGCGGCAGCGCCAGAACGCTGGTGGCTTTCAGCTCTGCAACGGTGGGCTGCTTGGCCTGCTCCCAGCGGCCGGCGATCACGTGATTGGTGAAGAGCCGCAGCGCTTCGCGCTTTTCGTCGACATCCAGAACCAGCCGCGCCTTACCGAGCACCACCACCGAACGATAGTTGATGGAAGTGTGGAATGCCGAGCGCGCCACCACCAATGCGTCGACTAAAGTGACAGTCATACACACATCCACTTCCTTGCTTCTCATCAGGCGGCTGGCGGGCGCTCCATGAATGTAGACCTGCTCGCCGGAGCGTGCGTAAGCGGTGGGGATGACGAACGGCTGGCCGTCGAGAACAAATCCGACATGGCAGATAAAACCTTGGTCCAGGATGCCGTGAACTTGCTCTTTGTCGTATACGCCGCGCTTGGCTAATCGTTTTACCTCGGTTCGTTCGGTGGGTGCATACTGTTCCATCGTAGTTCGAGTGTAGCGGAAGGCCTGGCTGGTCGAAAGATCCACTTTTGCTAATCTGGAGCAGTCCACTTATGCGCGCTGCGATTGTGCTGGATCGGATGTCCGCCGCGCCGCTGCATCGCCAGATCTACGATCAATGGCGGCAAGGGATACTCACCGGACGTTTCCGCCGCGCCGAGCGGGTTCCCTCCACGCGCGAACTCTCCAGCGCGCTCGGGGTGTCGCGCAGCACCGTTACGCTGGCCTACGAACAGCTTGCTTCGGAAGGGTATATCGAGTCCGCGCGAGGGTCCGGCACTTTCGTCTGCCGGCAACTGCCCGACGAACTCTTGCGTCCGCACCACAAAGAGGCACCACGGGCCGAGGCGACTCCGGCTCCGCATCTTTCGCGCTATGGCGCCGGCCTCAACCAAGATTTCGGCTATCCTCCCAGTCCCGCGGGATTCATCGGCCTCACGCAATGGCTTCCGGATCTTTCGCTCTTCCCGCTCGCGATCTGGCGCAAGCTGGTCATGCGGCGGTTGCGATCGGCCGTTCCAGAGCTGTTCGACTACGCGGATCAGTCCGCGGGTTATGGGCCGTTGCGCGATGAAATTGCGGCCTATGTCTCACGCTCGCGAGCGGTGCGATGCACTCCTGAACAGGTGACTATCGTCAACGGCTCGGCGCAGGGTATCGATCTGTGCGTGCGCCTGCTGCTCGAACCGGGTGACGAAGTGTCCATCGAAAATCCCGGATATCATGGCGCGCACCGCATCTTCTCCGGATATGGTGCGCGGCTGCGGCCCGCGCGGATCGACGAGAGCGGAATCGTCATCGGGGAGCTCGGCAGGAAATCGCGCGTGGTCTACGTCACGCCCTCGCATCAATTCCCAACCGGTGTCGCGATGTCGCTGACGCGGCGGTTGGAATTAATCGAATGGTCCCGCCGTCATCATGCGGTCCTGGTCGAAGACGATTACGACAGCGAATACCGCTACAGCGGCCCTCCCTTGCCAGCGTTGCAGGGATTGGCCACTGGCGTGGCTGTGATTTATATCGGGACATTCTCGAAAGTAATGTTTCCGTCCCTGCGGATCGGATATGTGATTGCGCCGCCCAGTCTGGCGCCTCGCCTGCGTCGCGCCAAATGGCTGGCGGACCGGCAGACCCCGGTCCCGGAGCAAGCGGCGCTGGCCGATTTCATCGCGGAGGGTCACCTGGAGCGCCACATCCGTCGCATGCGACGGATCTACGGCCAGCGGCGGGAGGCATTAGTGGAAGCGCTGGACCGTTATTTCGGAGATCGCGTCCAAGTTCGCGGCGACGCAGCGGGGATGCATGTCCTGGTTCGATTCAGAGATGAAAACATCGCCGATCGCGCGGCCGCCGCCAAAGTCCAACTGATCACCTCGAAAGCGTGCTACCTCACCACGCCACCGCCCGGCGAATTCATTCTTGGTTTTTCGTCGATCGGCGAGCGATCTATCCGCGAAGCGATCCGGCGCCTGGCCGAGGCCCTTTAATACAAAGCCCCTATTCGATGACCGGCATGGGATAGCGATACTCGCGGCGAAATACTTCGCCGAATATCTCAAGCATCGCGTCATGCACCGCGCCATTGTCTGCCAACAAGTGCGGACCCCGCAGGCGTGCCGGCGCTCCGTGCATGTCCGAACATTTGCCGCCGGCTTCGGTGATCAACAAAGTGCCGGCCGCCATGTCCCACGGATTGAGGCCAAATTCCCAAAAGGCATCCAGACGGCCGCTCGCCACATAGGCCAGGTCCAGCGCGGCTGCTCCGGCGCGGCGCACGCCATGCGTGATCATTGCAAGCTGATAGTAGAAGTGCACGTTGACGTTCTGATGCCGCTTGCGGCTGGGAAATCCGGTGGCGACGAGTGTATCGTCGACATTCTGAACGCGCGATACGTGAATTGGCTTCCCGTTCAAATGCGATCCCGACCCTCGCTCGCAGGTGAACATTTCGCCGCGCTCGGGATCGAAAATCACGCCGGCCACAATCTCACCGGCTTTTTCGAGCGCCAGGGTGACGTTGTACATGGGGAAGCCATGCGCGAAATTGGTGGTGCCATCCAAGGGATCGACGTACCAGCAATACTCCGCGGACGCACCCGCGTGGCCGCCGCTCTCCTCGGCCACGATGGAGTGTGTCGGAAAATGCTTTTGCAGCCGCTCGATCACCAGTTTCTCGGATGCCCGGTCGGCCTCCGTCACCAGATCGAATTCGCCTTTCAGCTCGAAGCCGATGTGGCGCTCGAAATAGCCGTGCAGCAGCGCTCCAGCCTCGCGGGCGATCGCTTCGCTAATTTCCAAATAAGAGGGCATACAATTCGGGGGCAGGCTGGGAGACAGCGGACAGCGGAGTCAGGCTTCCGGCTCTTCGTACAAATATTTGATGTCGTGCTTATACAGAAACAGGTTGGGAGCTCCGTCGCGCGTCACGCGGATGAAGTTCGAATCGTAGAACTCGATGACTCCCGACACCTCTTCATTGCTGCTCAAGCGAATTCGCACGGGGATGGCCTTGTCGATCAGATAGCGCAGGTACTTCACTTCCTCGAAGGTCTGCTCGGGAGCCTTCGTCTTCGCTTTGCTCACGGCTGCCTCCGCGTCACTGCCCAAATCCTGGTCTACCCTCATTGGCCTCACCATAATATCCGCTGCGCGTGCTGACCCGCAAACCCCGATTGGATAATGCGCCCGCCGCGGCGCTCTGCACCGCCACCTTCAGTGTATGAAAGCGATCTTTGCTGGGGGGCACGTCCTTGGGATAGTAGCCGATCAGATATTGCGTCCGAAGCTCGCGCAGGATGTCGTCGAAGGCGCGATCCAGCTGCGCGCCTAAGCTGGGAGTGAAAACGTGACCACCCGTGCCCGCCGCCAGCGAGGTGAGCGCATTTTCACCGCCCACGTTGCGGCCGGCGTCGTTAGTGATGGGCACCACCAGCACTGGATACAGGATGGTGTCGGCTAGCTGCGCGGCCTCCAGCGCCTGGTGATAATCCACGGTACTGGTGGTGTCTCCGCCGTCGGTCACTAGCACGATGACATGCCGGCCATTGCGGTACTCGATATCGTGCGAGGCAAGGAAAATAGCGTCATAAACCGACGTGCCGCCTCCGGACTTTAGCTGCTTCAATATCGCATCCACCCGGGCGAAACGGCGCGTGTACCCGGCGCGAAGCGTCACATCGCTGTTGAAATTGTAGAGCGCCACGGTGTCGTCGGGATTGCCCTCGCCCAACAGCACCTTGAGGAAACGGCTCACCGAATCCAGCTCGTAGCGCATCTCGATGCCGGTGGAGGCGCTGGTGTCCACAAGCATGGCGACGGACAATGGTTGCTCGGTCTGGCGATCGAAGACGGCAACATCTTGCTTCACGCCGTTGTCGTAGACGGTGAAATCGCTTTTGTTGAGCGAGCCGACCAGTTGTCCAGCGGCGTCCTTCACTGTCACCAGCATGCGCACCAGGCGCACGTTTACCTTGATGACAGGCTGCGGCTGCGCGCACAGACACACGGCCGCTACGAAACAGTAAACGACGGGACGGATCACTTCTTTAGGACGGACTCGTCCCATTCGCCTTCCACCCAAACCTCTCCATCCGCGAAATGCTCTTTCTTCCAGATGGGCACTAGGCGCTTCAGCCGGTTGATGCCTTCGAGCGCGGCTTCAAACGCGGGCTTGCGATGCGGCGCGGTGACCACGATGACGACGCTGGCCTCGCCAATTTCAAGACGGCCGAGGCGATGCACCATGGCGATGCGGCCGATGGCGTGGGTGCCCAGGATCTCGCGCCCAATCTCGGCCATCATTTTCACCGCCATGGGTTCGTAGCACTCATAATCCAGAAATTTTGTGGCCCGGCCTTTGGTGTTGTTTCGCACCACGCCTTCAAAATCCACGACCGCGCCGTCTTCGCCGCGCAGCAATTCCCGCGCAATAGCGTGCGTGTCGATAGTTTCGCGGGTCAGTGCGAAGAAGCAACCGGTCTCGGCGTCGCAGATCTCATGCGTGTAGCGGCCGGCCTCTCGCGATGACCCTCCGCTCACGGGCGGCAGGAACGCGATCTCGTCTCCTTCGCGGATGGCCGCCGACCGGTCGCAGAACTCCTGATTCAAAGCCAGCACGATGCTCGATTCCAGATCTGTCAGCCGTGGAAACTGCCGCGCATAGCGCGTAAAAACGGACTCCAGCCGCGCGCCATCGGCCACTTCGATGTGGTCTTCCGCCCGGCCGACGATGTCCTTCAGCATGCCGAAAAACAGCACCTTTACGCGCACGATTGTCATAGTAACAGACGGTCCCGAGCGCTCCGGGTTTCACGGATTGGGACTCGGGGATTGGGGCTGGGGTGGCGATGTCCGGCGGTCATCGCTGGGGTTGGGGGATGGGTGGGTGGAAGAACCGGGAACGGCGCGCTGACCTTCAGCACAACCAGTTTCGGAAGCCTGCTTAAATGCCGGACTTAGTAGCTCACTTGGTGAAGAGCACTTCGACGGGCCTTCCGGTCTCCTGATCGACAGTGATCATGAAGCACTCCTAGGTCCGCGCGACCAGATGCCCGTCGCGCCATGCCACGTCGGTGAAAATGTCGCTGGCGCCTGGCGTGAATGCTGCCCACACGACCTCACCGGTCGATTTCAAGCGACGGAGATTCGCCC
>JBEKLB010000065.1:0-20138 GCA_050010415.1 Bryobacteraceae bacterium
CTGCGAACGTTCCGCCATGTTGCGGACGGCAAGGGTCTCGATTTTACGGTGGAACTAGGGCAGAGCATGGCGCCTGAAATCATCCATACGGATGCCAAGAGGCTGCAGCAGGTGCTCAAGAATCTACTGTCGAACGCGCTGAAGTTTACAGAGCAGGGAACGGTGCGCCTCTCGATCGACAAAGTGGCTAGCGGATGGAGCCCGGCGAACGGTGTGCTGAGCCGCGCCAAATCCGTGATCGCGTTTTCGGTCCTGGATACCGGTATCGGAATCGCGTCGGAGAAGCAGCGCATCATTTTCGAAGCGTTTCAGCAGGCGGATGGAACCACCAGCCGCAAGTACGGAGGCACCGGACTGGGGTTATCTATCAGCCGCGAGCTGGCGCGCTTGTTAGGTGGCGAGATCAGGCTGCGGAGCGCGCCCGGCGTGGGTAGTACGTTCACCTTGTACCTGCCGCAGACCTACATCACGCCCGCAGCGCAGCCCAAGAGCGAAGCGTTGCGCATCACGCCACCGGTATTGCTGGAGCAGGCGGTGAACGAGACGGCCGGCGCGAGCGTGGACATGATCCTGCCGGTGACCGCCATGCCCACCGAAGAGCTGGTAGAGGATCTGGTGATCGACGACGATCGCAACCTGGTGCAGCCGGGCGACGCGGCGCTGCTGATCGTGGAGGACGACATCACGTTTGCGCGCATTCTGCTGGACCTGGCGCACGATCGCGGCCTGAAGGCGCTGGTGGCGCTGCGAGGGTCTAGCGCCATGACCTTGGCGCGGGAGTTCAAGCCGGGCGCGATCACGCTCGATATCAATCTGCCGGATATGGCGGGCTGGACTATCCTGGATCGCTTGAAGCACGATCCAGCCACGCGGCACATTCCGGTGCATATTATTTCCGGCGACGAGAATCGACGGCGCGGATTGGCGCTGGGAGCCATGACGTATCTGGAAAAATCCGTCACCAACGATTTGCTGGCGGAGGCGTTCGCGGCCATCGAGCATTCCGTGCAGAAGCGGGTGAAGAAGCTCCTGATGGTTTGCGCCGACCAACTGCAGCTCGCGAGCATGATTGCTACCGTGGGCGCGCCGGATCTGGATACTATCGGGGTGGCCACCGCGGGCGAAGCATTGGCCGTTTTGAAGCAGCAATATCTGGACGGCATCGTGGTCCATCTGCACATTGATGGCATAGCGCCGATGGCGCTGGTGGAGGAGATCCAGAGCCATGCGGGCCCGTATGCGCCGCCCATTCTGCTGATGTGCGACCGGCCGCTGACCGCCGAGGAGGAGCTCGAACTGGCTCGCCTCAGCCGCGCCGGCGTGCTGAAAACGGTTCAGACCCGGGAGCGGTTGCTCGATGAATCCGTGCTCCTGTTGCATCGCGCGGAGACTGATCTGGCGCCGGACCAGCGTCGTATCCTGGAACAGTTGCGGGAAACCGACGTCACGCTCTTCGGCAAGAAAGTGCTGGTGGTGGACGACGACGTTCGCAATATTTTCGCGCTGACCAGTTTGCTCGAAGATCACAACCTGAAAGTGGCGCACGCCGAGAATGGGCGCGCCGGCATCGAACTGTTGAAGAAAACGCCGGATGTCGATCTGGTGCTGATGGACATCATGATGCCGGAAATGGACGGCTACGAGACCATGCGGGCCATTCGCGAGGTGCCCGAATTCCGTTCGCTGCCGATTGTCGCGCTGACCGCCAAAGCCATGAAAGGCGACCGGGCCAAGTGCATCGAGGCCGGCGCGTCCGACTACATCACCAAGCCTGTGGATCTGGAGCAACTATTTTCGGTGCTCCGCGTCTGGATCAGCCGGGGCCATGAGATCGCGGCGCCGGCGGCGACGGTCTAACATGGAACAACCAGCCCCCTCCGGCCAGACACCGGTACCGAGCGGAGCGAGTACGCAGCCGCAGCCAGAATTTCCAGCCCAGGATCGCGTCAAGATTTTGCTGGTGGATGACACGCCGGATAATCTGGTGTCGCTCGAGGCGGCGCTGGACGGGTTGGGCCAGGAACTGGTGCTGGCGCGCTCCGGCACCGAAGCTCTGCGTCATCTGTTGGACGCCGACTTCGCCGCCATCCTGCTGGACGTAAAGATGCCGGACATGGACGGGTTCCAGACGGCCGAGTTGATCCGCTCCCGTAAGCGCTCCCGGCACACGCCGATCCTGTTTCTTACCGGCTATCGCAGCGACGAACATCTGTTCCGCGGCTACGATCTGGGCGCGGTGGATTTCTTGTTCAAGCCGATTGTGGCCGAGATTCTGCGGTCAAAAGTGGGGGTTTTTGTCGAGCTGTCCCGCAATACAACGCTGCTGCGCCGGCAGGCCGAAGTATTGGGAAAGGCCGAACAAAAGTTCCGCTCGCTGCTCGAAGCGGCGCCCGATGCGATGATCATCAGCGATGCAGAAGGTTCGATCAGCCTGGCGAATTCAGAGGCGGAAATCATGTTCGCCTTCCCGCGCGAGGAGTTGATCGGGCAAAACATCCGAATGCTGGTTCCGGAGTGGAGCAGTTACACGCCTCCGGCGCGAGCCAACGGGCTGGCCTGGCCGGCTTCCCCCACCGAACTGTGGGCCCGGCGCAAGAACGGCCGCCAGTTTCCGGTGGAAATCAGCTTGAGCCCGCTACAGACCGAAGAAGGCCTGCTGTTAACTTCCGCCATTCGCGATGTTACCGAGCGCCGCCGAGCCGATGAGGCCATACGTGAACTGAATGCCACTCTCGAGCAGCGCGTGGCTGAGCGTACGCAAGAGCTGCTGCGCTCCAACGAAGCGCTGCGGCAATCGAACGACGATTTGAACCAGTTTGCCTACGCGGCCAGTCATGACTTGCAGGAGCCCCTGCGCATGGTGGCGCTGTACAGTCAGTTGCTGCAGCGAAAATATTTCGGAAAGCTGGACGCCAATGCCGACCAGTACATTTCCTACGTGGTGGGCGGCGCGCGTCGCATGGAGATGCTGCTCAAGGACCTGCTGACGTATTCGCAGACCGGATCGTCGGCGGAGGGTCCGGCGGAGACAGTGGATTTCACGGATGTGATTCGCAAGGTGCTCCTGAATCTGCAGGCCTCGGTGGAGCAGAGCGGCGCGTTGATTACCTGGGACGCCATTCCAGCCGTTCACGCACACGAGATTCGTCTGGTGCAGCTGCTACAGAACCTGGTGGGCAACGCGATCAAATATCGCGCGGAAGATGCGCCGCGCATCCATATTTCCGCCGAGTGGCAGGAACCGGAATGGATGCTGTCGGTGAAGGATAACGGTATCGGAATCGCGCCTGAATACGCGCAGCAAATCTTCAAGATTTTTAAGCGCCTGCACGGGCAGGACTATCCGGGAACGGGCATCGGCCTGGCGATTTGCCAGCGCATTGTGGAGACTTACGGCGGGCGGATCTGGGTGGAGTCGGACGGAAAGGGCTCGTGTTTCCACTTCACGCTGCCACCGGCGAAGGATCAGGCGCAGGTTTCCGCGCCAACGGAAGGAACCGCGGCGGAGAGGGCGCGGGCATCGTAAGCGGCGCGCGCAACATCCTCCCTAGGGCTGTGACGTTCCGGCAGGACGTATGCGCCGATCTGACTTCCAGTTTTCTTCTAGAATCCATTGGAAGTGGCCCTCGAACTCGATGCAGAGCCTGGGGCCATTGCGAAACTCTTGGGGACAAGGGCCAAATCGGGAAAACCAGTATCTGAACAGTGGAGAGTCGCTGGCGTCTCGGAGCCCTTCACCGGCTGTGACCATCTCTCCTACGAAGAAGAACCAACCGCCATAATGGTGCAAACCGTTCGCTAAAGGTCCGTCCGCGACCGCCTCCGCTTCTTTATTCGGATCGATACCAAGCTGCTGGAGTAACTCTCGGAACGAAGCTGGATAGATTCGATCTCGCTGCGCCGCCAAATTCCTGCAGCCCACACAGCCGCACTTTTCCGCCCAGCCACCCTTCAGACCTGCGTATATCGCCGCGGTCGCTTCGGGATCGTAGCGAAAGACCTGGTCGCCCACCTGCATTTCGGTCATCGGCATCTTTCATTATTGTGGCGGAAACGAGCCATATTCGCCGCTAAATCAATCCGGGTAGTCTGCCGATTACTCACGCATGGAGCCGGCCAAGGTTGTTGAGGACATCCTGGCGCAGGGAGAGCGCCTGCTCTGGTCGGGAAAAATGGTTACTATTCCTCTCGGGCTCGGCATTTTGTGTCCCATACTCGCGCCTGGAGGGGGCTTTCGTCAGCCCGGCCCAGTGATTAACCACGGACAATTGGTGGAGTTCGCGCTGCTCAAAGAACATCAGTCGCTGCTCCTGCCCGGCATGGGGCGGTTTGTGGAAAGCGGAAAGCCCGACGCCTGGCGGGCGCGTTCTTGGCGCGTGGAGAATCCGCGGCTCGTGGCCGGATTGGCTGGAAGAGCCATAGTGTCGAGCCAGACGGACGGGTTGCCTATGCGCGCGGTTCAGTGAACTGGCGCAGGAAATCGGCGATTTCCGCGTGGCCTCCCGCCTCGGCGATGTTCAGGGCGGTCAGCCCGCTCCTGGTGAGCTGTTCGCGGTCTGCGCCCGATTGCACCAGGAGTTGAACCACTTCGGTCAGGCCCATGGCGGCAGCGGCGTGCAGCGCGCTGAGGCCGCTTTGATCGGCCGCGTTGATGTCCGCGCCGTGCGCGAGCAGCATTGGGATGGCTTCCGGATGGCTGTTCACCGCCGCCATTAACGCCGTGACACCCTGGCTGGTGCGCGTATTGATATCGGCGCCTGACCCGATTAGCAACTCCACCATCGCGGTGTGTCCCCGGACCACGGCCGCAATCAGAGATGTGATGCCGGTATCGCCGGCCGCATTGGGATTGGCTCCCGCGCTCAACAGCGCTTGCGCGGCTTCGACATGTCCACCCAAGGCGGCAGCGAGCACCGCCGCATCGTCCATCCGAGCGCCCTTGGCGAGCAACATTGGGATGGCGTCCGCTTTCCCGCCGGCTGCCGCGGCTACCAGAACCGGACGGCCCTGTTCGTCCAAAGTATTCGGATCGGCGCCCTTTTCGAGCAGCACCCACGCGACGGCGGGAGTGGCGGACACGGCCGCTACCAGCGCTGTGAGACCGGATGTGCTGACTGCGGCGATGTCGGCTCCGGCGGCGAGCAAGGCGCAGAGCGCTTCCATGCGTCCGTTGACTGCAGCGCCAATGAGAGGGGTGACGCCGCGCGCATCGGCGGTGTTTGGATCGGCGCCCGCAGAGAGCAGCGCTTCCACCACGGCTCCATGCCCTTCAATGGCGGCGGCCAACAGTGGAGTGACTCCGCTGCGAGTGTGCTCGTGATGGCTGGCGCCTTTTTGGAGCAGCAACTGGACCACGTTGGCGTGGCCCTGCGTGGCCGCCATCACGAGCACCGTGGCTTCGTCGCGGTAACGAGCCTTCAAGTCGGCGCCCTGCAACAATAGAAGCTGGAGTGCTTCGATGCGCCCGGCAACGGCTGCGGCCAGCAACGGGGTGGCTCCGTTTTTCATGCGAGCGTTGACCTTGGCGCCGCGCCCCAGAAGCGTCCGAACGCGTTCGGCGTCGCCTGAGGCGGAGGCACGGATCAAATCGAGGTCGCGTTCACTGGGCATGTGCGCGGGCTCCAGACTTCCAGGTTTAGGCCTCAGCCGCGCTCACCGGCATGGCTTTTTCTTGCAGGTCCTCATTGAAAACCGAGAAGACCTCGCCATTCCAGTGAATAATGATCAAGCCGGACTCGGCGACGCCCCCTTCGATTTCGACGATCACTTCGGCCGGGATCTGGACCAGCGTGCCGGTAGGATCGCGCAGCGTGCTGCCGGGATGCTCAGCCAGCTTCACTGCTTGCAGGGGTTTAGAGACCTTGTAGCGAATGGGGGGAGCGGTATTCCGCATTCGTCGCTAACTCCTCGGGATAGAAACTTCGCTTCAGAATAGCATGCTGACAACATTTCACCATTTGTGCAATACCTTACAGGCTGGAATATCGCCCTAACAGGTTGCAGAAAAAGCCGGCAGACTGAAGTCCGCCCTACACGGGCACACTTATGTTATTGATGGCCCGTGTAGCGTAGGCGCCCACGCCTGCCGTTCGCGAATGTAGACGGCTTTTTTCAGCAACCTGCTAATGCCCGCTCCTCCGCCAACCGATTTTAGAAGGAGAGGAATTGGGATGAAACTCGTGTGCTCCGTTTCAGGCCTGCTCTTGCTCGCACTACCTGCTTTGGCTGGCGACGTTCATGGCCACGCGCTCATCACCAGAAAGCTCAGCAAAAAGGCTTTGTCCCCGATTGTCTATAACTTGCGCGGCGCTGCCACACCCGTTGCGCCGCAGGATCGGGAGCCGGAAAACGAATTCGACCGCATGGTGGTGATCCTGGAACCTGGGAAAGATGGCGCGGCCGGACCCTCACCCAAAATGCTTGCGCCCAAAACGCCAGTGACGGAAATGCTGAACCAGGTGCGGGCCCGTTTTGAACCGGACCTGATTGTAGTGCCCGTTGGCTCGACGGTTGAATTCCCCAATTCAGATCCGATTTTCCACAATGTCTTCTCGCTTTCCAAAGCCCAGCCGTTCGACCTGGGCTACTATCCGCAAGGTCAAAGCCGCACCGTAAAGTTCAACAACCCAGGGGTTGTTCAGGTTTACTGCCATATCCACTCGAATATGTATGCAGCCATCGTGGTGACCGCGAGCCCCTGGTTTCAGAAGCCAGCCAGCGACGGCAGCTTCTCGTTTTCGAACGTGCCGGCCGGGCGCTACCGGCTCACCGCCTGGCACAAGATCGCGGGCCTCCACAAGGTGGATGTCGACGTACCCGAAGCGGGCGCCGCGGACGTAACCATCCGCGTTCCGGTGGATACGGAGCAGTAGCCTTGCTCGCGCGCACCTCACTCACCACGCGGGCGTTCCTGTTTTCGTTCCTGCCCGTTTGCGCGGTGATGGCGGTAAGTTTTGCGGCGCTGAACACGCTGGTGCAGCAGCACGTGAAGGACAGCCTGCACGAGTCGTTGCAGAAATCCGAGGAATCCTTGGATCGCGCCCATGCGGATTACTCGCGGCGCATTGCTCAATTCGTTCCGGTTCTGGCCGACAGCGCAGCGTTGAAAGCAGCCATTGGATTGATGCACGAAGCGCCGTCGACGCCTGGGACGGCGGCCGAGATCCGGCGTACCATCGAGGACCAGTTGCGCGAGATGCACGGCTTGGTGGGTTATGACCTTCTCGCCGTGACGGACTGGAAGGGGCGAACGCTGGCTGCGGTGGAATTCGGCACGGGGCAAGCAGCCAGCGGCGCGGAGTTACCAAGCATTCCTTCCGACGTTCCAGTGATGCAAAACGCGGGCGTGTTGTATGAGCTGACTTCCACGCCGATCGTTATTGATGGCGAACAGATCGGTGAGCTGAAGCTCGGAGCCAGGTTCGATTTGACCCGGTATCACTTGGGCGGCGAGACGGTGCTGTTGCAGGCTGGCCACGTGGTGGAATCCAGCTTGCCGCGCGCTACTTGGCCGTCGATCGAAGCGCAGCTCAGCTCCGAGTGTCCCAAGCCTGGCGCCGAATGTGAGATCCGGCGCGACGATGAGACATTCCTGGTTCTGCCGGTTCAAAACGCGCGTCTGGGCACCGGATTTCAGTTGCTGGCCCTGCGATCGCTGGATGCAGCGGTACGCGGATTTACCGCCGGGTGGTTGAACATTCTGGTGAGGGTGGGGGTATGCGGCGTGTTGCTGGCGCTCTTGTGCACTCTGGCGACGTCCAGGTCCGTCAGCCGGCCTCTGCGCGAACTGGCGGCGCAGTTTCAGCGTGGCGAGCGAGATCGCCAATTTCCAGAACATATCAGCGCGGGGGAAGCGGTGGGAGAGCTGCACGTGCTGGCGGAGTCTTTCAACCGCCTGGCTGCGGCGGAACGCCGGACGCGCACCGAACTGGAGAAGGCCAAACTAGCGGCGGAATCCGCGAATCGCGCCAAGAGCGAGTTTCTCGCCAACATGAGCCACGAACTGCGGACGCCCATGAACGGGGTGATCGGGTTGACGGAGCTGTTGCTCGAAACGCCGCTGGATGAAGAGCAGACGGACTTCGCTTCCACCGTGCGGGACTCGGCCAATGCGCTGCTCACCATCATCAACGACATCCTCGATTTCTCGCGGCTGGATGCGGGCAAGATGACGATTCAATGGGCGCCGTTCAATTTACGGGAGACGATTCTGGAAGTAAACAACCTGCTGGAGCCGCAGGCCTCTGGCAAGGGACTGACCATCCAGCTCGAGTACGCCGGGGACGCTCCGGTGAGGCTGGTGGGCGATGCGATTCGCATTCGCCAGGTGGTGATCAACCTGATCGGAAACGCGATCAAGTTCACCGAACGCGGGGGGATCACGGTTGCTGTCCGCTGCCTGGAAAAGACGCAAGACGCAGCGGCGCTGGTTCTAGAGGTGCGCGATACAGGCATAGGGATCGCGGCCGACAAGCTGGAGCTGGTCTTCGAGAAATTCACGCAGGCCGATGGCTCCATGACGCGCCGCTATGGTGGTACGGGCTTGGGGTTGACCATCGTGAAGCAGCTGGTTGAGGTGATGGGTGGCTCAGTGGGCGTGGAGAGTCGCGTAGGCGCGGGAACGACGTTCACCGTCTCGCTAAGGCTTCGATTGGCTCCCGATGGGGAGCAGCGCGAAGCACAGCTGGTGAGCGGGGAGGCCAAATGCGGAGGGGCCTGATTTGGTGCCTGCTACCGTTGGCGCTCGCGGCACCCGCGGAGCCTCAAGATTCCAATTACGGATTCAGCCTTCCGGTAACATTGAGCGCCGGGGCCATGTACACCGGGCGAGTGCAGTTCGAGGATCCGGGCAGCGTTCCGGTAACGGGCGGAGCTCAAATCATGCTCTACCCGACCCTTACTCTGGGGCCGCACTGGTTCGCCTATGCCGCGCAGCAATTTCGCCTGGCGCCCTACCTTTATTACGACGCCTACGATCCGGATCACGAATGGTACATCCAGACCATCCAGGCATTCGTGGGATACCAGATTCGCAAAGAGAAAACGACGGTGGTGTTCAAGGCGGGCAGGCTATCGTCCGCGTTCGGAGCATTCCCGCTGCATTACGATGACGCCGATAACGCGCTACTCGATCAGCCGCTCAGCTATGTCCAGACGTTGACCTTGCGAAACGATCAGCTCCCTTGCGGCGTGGCGAACCTGCTGTGGCAGAACTACGGGTATGTGTCGAGCGGTTGTGGCGGAGCGGCGGGCGGGGGCGAGGGGTTGACGCCGGTGAGCCTGTATGGCCTGCCGGGTGTTCAAGCCGAAGTATCGAGCCATCAGTTCGACGGGCGCATTCAGGTGACTAGCGGCTCACCGTCGAATCCGCTGAGCTTGAGCCATGCTCCGCAATATGCGCAGTGGGTGGCGGGCGGCGGCTACACCATTGTGCAGGGATGGCGCGTAGGTGTTTCGGGATTTCGCGGCCCCTATCTGTCGCCGGATGTTGCGCCGCTGCTTCCGCTGGGAAGTACCGTGCGGAGCTTTCCGGCCAGCGGCCTGGGGCTCGAGATGCAGTGGGCGCGCGGGCATTGGAGCTTGAGCGGCGAATGGCAGCGCTTCCAGTACGATCTGCCGGGATTCACCGAGGCGCCCTCGGTTTCCTCCACGTATGGAGAGGGAAAAAGGATCATCACGCCGCGGCTGTATGTCGCGGGGCGAGAGGGCTGGCTGAAGCCGGGCGGGGCTGCGGACACCAGCGGAGCGTCCAGCAGCCAGTTCTCACCCTGGATTGCGTCTTATGAACTGGGCGGGGGTTGGTGGCTGAACCGGCATCAGTTGCTCAAGGCAAGCTACGAATGGCTGAAGATCGAACATGTGGCGGGAACGCAGACCAACGTTCTAGGAGTACAGTTCGTCACCACGTTCCACGCCATCGATCAGGCGTTTCACTAAAACAGCTAGGCAACGGCGCCGGACTTGCGCGAGAGGTCTACTTTCCCGCGAATGAATCCGCCGTCCTCAATCACGATGCCGCGGGCGTGAATGTCACCGACGAATCGCGCGCCGTTGCGGATGGAGACCTTGTCGGCCCCTTCGATGTTGCCTTGCAGCGAACCAAGCACGTCAATCTCCTTGGCCTTTATGCTGGCGCGCACCTTTCCGTTGGGCGCAATGGTGAGAAGGTGCCCGGCGACATCGATGGTGCCCTCTACCTCACCCTCGATGATGAGAGGTTCGTTGCTGCGAATTTCACCGGTGACTGTGACGTCCTTGCCAAGAACTGCCTGGGACGCTAATGGTTGGGTTGAGAACGAAGCGGCAGCGGCCATGTTGCTCCTGCTTTCTGGGCTTGGGGATTTGCGACCCGGCTAACGCCCTTAGGCCCGACTTTGATTATCATCTGGGCGCAGCGACTGGTACATCTTCACCAGAGCCCCTTCGTCCACGCCGATCGCCCGGGCGTATTGGCGAATATAGCTGATATTGTAAATTCCGCCCGGTAGAACATCAAAGTTAGCATCTTCGATGGCCTTGAGTGTGGTGACCTTGAGCTTGGTGTTGCGCGCGATCTCTTCCAGACTGATCCCGCTGGTCTGGCGGATGGATGCTACGCTCCAACTATTCAGAGGCAATGTTGCCATGCCTGCTCCTGTGTTCTCTATCGGCGCAAGCGTGTTGATCCTACAGGGTTGACGGTTAGATAAAAGAAAAAAACTAGTGTTTTCGCCTCATACCGGGCGGGTGGGCCTGGCAGCGGCTTACAATTTGGAATAGTGACCCGGAAAGTTTGGCTGCCTGCATTGGCTGTTCTTGTGATCGGTGCATTGGCCGGCGTCCGTCTCCGCAGGGTCCAAAAGCCACCCACCCCTTCGGCCGCCATGCTGCCCGCGAGCGCGAAAGTGCTGCTCCAGCCGTTCCGCAAAGATGGCCTGGACCTCAAAATCGAGGCCCAAGGGGAGGTGCAGTACCGCATCGCGATGCAAGCCGGCGCCACGCTGGTCTATTCCTGGGCCGCCAACCGAGGGGCAGTGTCTTATCAATTCGCCGATCAAAGTCCGGGCCGGGGCGGGGAGGCGCACGGCGCCTTCGTCGCGCAATCCTCCGGATGGTACCGCTGGCGGTGGAGCAATGCCGCCCGGAATCCAGTGACCATACATTTGAAGCTGAGCGGTTACTACGAACCGCCGAGCATGCCTTATGATAGATAGCGATGGTGCTGGAGCTCGAAGCGAACCAAACGCAGGTCCAGCGAATCATCCAGAGTAAAGCCTTCCGCACTTCGGAAGTACACCGCAATCTGCTGCAATATCTGGCTGAGAAGTCGCTTTCCGGAACGGCCGACAGCTTGAAGGAATACACGGTGGGGCTGGATGTTTTCGCCAAACCCGCCTCCTACGATCCGCGTCAGGAATCCGTGGTGCGGATGCATGTCGCGCGGTTGCGGCAGAAGCTGGCGGAGTATTATCGCACCGAAGGCGCGAGCGATCCGGTGATTGTCGACGTTCCTAAAGGTGGCTTTCGGGTCACGTTCGAGCCGCGCGAGATCACGCCTGAGCCGGCCGCTCCAGCAGTGGTAGAAGAGGTCGCGCGACCGGAGCGAAGCCATCGCACCGAAGTTGTGCTGAGCGCGTTGTTGCTGGTTTCCGGGCTTTGTGCCCTCATCCTCGGCGTTCAACTCTGGAGAACGAAAAACGTGAGCGCCGTTGCAGCGGGCACGCCGGAGCTGCAACAGTTGTGGGGACCAATCCTCAATAGCAACCGCCCGCTCATGATTTGCCTGGCTGCCTCGACCGAAGCATCGGCAGCGGGAACAACCGGAGCTGGAACGGCTGACGGGGCTTTCGTGCTGGGTCAATTTCTGGCGCACCGCAAGGACAACGTACTGCTTACTCGCAGCAACCAGTTGGCGATGCCCGAAGTGCTGATGGATAACGTGATCTTCCTCGGACCGGTGTCGGGAAATCGCCAGATCGAGGCGCTTTCGAAGGGACAGCCGCTGGTGCTGGAGACAGGTGGGATCCGGAACCTGAGCCCGCAACCGGGCGAGCCCGCGTTCATTCCCGACCAGCCGCAAGGGTCTTTGCCGGGGACGGAAGAGGCGCACGCGCTGATCACTCACGTTCCGGGATTGTACGGCAACGGCGACATCCTGTATTTGTCGGGGAATCAGATTTCGAGCACGCTGGCCGCGGTGCGTGCGCTCACCGATCCAACGCTGGCCCGGGCGCTGGCGGCCAAGCTGAAATCGGCGGATGGCACGCTGCCGCGCTTCTATCAAATGGTGTTGCGGGTTCAGAGCATGGACAGCATGCCGATCGAAATCTCGTACATGATGCACCGCGATCTCACACCGCGCGGCAAGCCCTAGCAGAGCGATGCCCAGTTCCGAGACTTTGGAACGCTTCATCGCCAGGGTGGAGCAGAACGCGCATGCCGAGGCCATCCAAGAGTTCTACACCGCGGATGCTTCGATGCGGGAAAACCAGGGAGTGCCACGCGTGGGGCGCGATGCTCATGTCGCCAATGAGCAGCGGCTGTTCGCGAGGGCGAAGACGGTCAGGTCGAAATGCGTCCGTCCGGTATTCGTAAGCGGCGACCATGTTGTGATTCGGTGGATCTTCCATTTTGAATGGCTGGATGGAACCGTGACCGACATGGAAGAACTCGCCTGCCAGCGCTGGGAAGGCGAGCATATCGCGGAGGAGACGTTTTTCTACGATCCGGCGCAGCGCGTTCCGAAGAGACCGGACGCTTAGGCCCCCTGGCCGGACAGAAGCTCAAACAGGCATGCGAAATCATCCTGACTTTTGCCCGCCTGGATGGCCCGCTCCATGAGGTGAACGTACGCATCGGGAACGGTGTGGTCCGAACCTCGATCCTGGCACCAGCTTACAAGCTGCCTGGTGACCACGGCATACGCTTCGAGCGAAGCTTGGTCCCCGCTGTAATTTTTCGACGAAACTCTCCGCGACATGTCGGCGAAGATGGATTCCATGGCTGGCATCATCCCTTTGATTGTCTCCAGAAATCCTCCAGCGGGCAGGTTTTCACTTTTCCAAACAACCTGCCCCTGGAGAAAGCCCAACATCGCACTTACGCCAAAGGTGAGGACCGCAACATCGAATGCCGAAGCATGACCGATTTCATGCCCCACGAACATGGTCCTCTCACCAAAGGTGGCGAGAACCGGCTTCGCGCGGTTGAAGATTTCCTCCGGCCCGGAATAGAAGATCATGCAGGCTGCTGTTCCGATCCATTCCGGACTGCCCAGAATGGCGCCGTCCAGATACGCTATTCCGCACTGGCGGGCCCAGGCATCCATTTCCCTGGCTTCTTTAGGCGTACCGCTGCTTAGTTGCACGACGATCTTGCCGCGGAGAGCCGCTTCCATGTCAGGTTGCCGCAAGAGCTGCCGCGTGGAGCTGTAATCACTGAGGCTAACAATAACCATATCCGCTTCTCGAACCGATTCCTCGACGTTGGGAGCCACGCTGAGACCGAGCCTGGACAAGACCTCCGCTTTCGCGCCAGTCCGGTTCCACACCGTCGTCGAAAATCCCTTATGAAACAGCGCCGTCGCAAGAGCGGATCCCATGCGTCCGGCGCCGATCACCGTCACCTTCGAGTTCATGGTCATCGACGAATTCGGGTTCATATTGCGGAGCTAACGAATGATATCACTCCGAGCGTGAGAGGCCGCGCGTGAACACTACCCATCTGATATGCTCTAGACTTCGATGACGACGGAACTGCCCGAGTTGGATTTTCAGCGTTTCTGGCGCAGGCTGCAGCAATTGGGCCTGAACGCGTATGAGGCGCGATCTTACCTGGTTTTGATCGGGCATCCGCGCTTCAAGGCCATCGAATTGGCGGCCCGAGCGCACGTGCCGCGCCAAAAGATTTACGAAGTCCTGGACAGCCTGGTGGAGAAGGGATTCGCGCAGGTGGTGCAGGAGAAGACCAAGCTGTTTTCCGCCGTTGAGCCAAGCTTGGCCGTCCCGAGCTATCTGGCGCGGCGCGCTCAGATGCTGCAGCGGGAGTTGACCGACCAGACGCGCATGGCCGACAGCCTGGTGGTGGACCTAGCGGCGTCCTATTCAGAAGGGCAGGGAGAGCGGGGAACGCTCGAATACTTGCGGATCGTGAGCGATCCGGAGCAGATCGCGCAGCAATACCGGCGCATGCTTTCCGATGTGCGGCAGGAGTATCTGGAGTTTTCGCGGCCGCCCTACGCGGTGGATCCGCTGGACGAACAGTTGGTGAAGCAGGCCAGGCTGGGCGGCGTCACGTGCCGCTTGCTGATCGAAGCGGGTACACTCGACCTGCCTCATCGGCAGCGCCTGGAGGAGTACGCGGCATCGGGGGTGGAAGTGGCGCAGACCGATTCACTGCCCATGAAGCTGGCGGTGTTCGACGGCGCGCGCGGGTTGCTGGCGCTGCTGGATCCGGTGATTACGCGTCCCACCTGGACCGCGATCGTGTTCGAGCACGCCGGCATGGGCGAAGCGATGAAGGGGTTGTTCGAGAGCTACTGGCGGCGGAGATTGAGCCGTACGGTGATCGAGTTCTCGCCGAAGTCGGCGGTCGGGGACGATTAGCATGCATCAAGATGCCGTCATCGTGGGCGCCGGATTTGCCGGGCTTTACATGCTGCATCGCTTGCGCGGCCTGGGTTTCTCCGCCCGTATCTACGAAGCCGGCAGCGGCGTCGGCGGCACCTGGTTCTGGAACCGCTACCCTGGTGCGCGCTGCGATGTAGAGAGCCTCGAATATTCCTACTCCTTCTCGGAGGAACTGGACCGGGAGTGGAAATGGTCCGAGCGCTACTCCACGCAGACCGAAATCCTGCGTTATCTCAACCACGTCGCGGATCGGTTCCAACTCCGCAACGATATTGTGCTCGATACGCGCGTCACCTCCGCGGTTTTCGACGAATCGAGCAACCTTTGGAAGATCCACACCGATCGCCATGCGCCGGTCACCGCCAGGTTTTGTATCATGGCCACTGGTTGCCTTTCCGCCGCCAAGTTGCCGGAGTATCCGGGCCTGGATTCTTTCCAGGGCAAGTGCTATCACACCGGCCACTGGCCGCACGAAGGCGTGGACTTCACCGGTCAAAAGGTGGGCGTCATCGGCACCGGCTCGTCCGCGATTCAGAGCATCCCCGTCATCGCCGAACAGGCGGCACACCTTTATGTGTTCCAGAGGACGCCCAACTTCAGCGTTCCGGCGCACAATAAGCTGCTCTCCGCGAAAGTCATCGAAGATTGGAACGTCCACCGCGCCACTTACCTCGATCAGGCCCGCAGTTCCGGTTTTGGCATCATCAGTTTGGAACCGAATCACAGCCCCGCCTTCGAAGCCTCTCCAGAGGAACGCCAGTGCGCGTATGAGCAGCGCTGGCAGCGCGGAGGCATCGCTCTATTAGGCGCCTTTGGCGATCTCGTCACTAAGAAGGAAGCCAACGACACCGCCGCCGACTTTGTACGCAGTAAGATCCGCGAGATCGTTCACGATCCTAAGGTGGCCGAAAAACTGATGCCCAAGGATTATCCTATCGGCACTAAGCGCATGTGTGTGGATACTAATTACTACGCCACGTTCAATCGCGACAACGTCACTTTGGTGGATCTCCGCGACACTCCCATCGAGAAGGTCACGTCCACTGGAATCCGCACCGCCGATAAGGATTACGCTCTGGATAGCATGGTCTTCGCCACCGGCTTCGATGCCATGACCGGTGCACTTTCTCGCATCGATATCCGTGGCCGCGCCGGTGTCCCCCTAACCGAGAAATGGGCCGCTGGTCCGCGCACCTATCTCGGCATTATGGTATCCGGTTATCCCAACCTCTTCACCATCACCGGGCCTGGCAGCCCTTCGGTCCTGAGCAACATGGCCCTCTCCATTGAGCAGCACGCCGATTGGATCGCCCATTGCCTGGCTTACCTTCGCGAGCGTTCGGTGGCGACCATTGAACCCCAAGTCGAAGCCGAAAACGAGTGGGTAAACCACGTGAACGAAGTCGCAGGCCAGACGCTTTTTCCGCTCGCGAATTCCTGGTATATGGGAGCCAATGTGCCCGGCAAACCGCGGGTCTTCATGCCCTATGTGGGAGGGGTTGGAGCGTATCGCCAGAAATGCGACGAGGTGGCGGCGAAGGATTACGAGGGGTTCGCGCTCTCCGCTTAAGCTAAATCAGGTTCAAGCGCCGGAGCAGCGCCGGGTAGCGCGGGTCCGAACGAAGGCGCTCAAACAACGGTGTGCACTTCAACCCGATCAATTGTGGATCGTGCTGATCGATGGCGCGCTCCGCGCATTGGAAAGCTTCGTTGAGATTGCCGAGCACGCAGTTGACTACGGTGAGCGGTCCGACCGCGGAATTGGTCTTGGCGGCTATGGCTTCGAGCTCCTTGAGGACCCCCTGCGCCGCATCGTCGCGTCCAGCCAGCGCATACACAACTCCGGCCCAGGTTAGTGAGAGTGGATAACGCCCATGCCCACGAAGCTCGTGTTCCGCTATTGCAATGGCTTCGTCGGAATCGCCTTGCCTGGCCAAAATATAGCCAAGAATCAACGGTGCAATGGAGGAGCCGTAATCCATATCGGTGCATCGTCGCGCCAGGCTGACCGCCTCCTGGCTCGGGCCGGCGAAGGAGAGAAGATAAGCGCGGGCGCTCCCGTAAAACACCGATAGAGGATCGAGTTCCACAGCGCGCCCCAGTTCCGCCAATGCGTCGGCAATTCTTCCCAGCGGGCGCAGACACCAATAGCCGTGAGAGAATCGGACGGCCGCCGACGCGGGATTGGAAGCGATGGCGCGAACGTAGTGTTGTTCGGAAGCGGCCCAGTCGTAATCGAGCGCTGCGCAAATATGCCCCAAGATCGCGTGCGCCTCGGCAAGCATCGGATCCAGTTCGAGGGCGCGTAGCGCCCCTTTCCGTGCTAACGGAAGTTCCTGCAGAGACGTGGCCGCTCCCAGGCTGGCCTGCATCACATGGTACTCGGCGATTCCGGCGTAAGCTGGAGCATAGCCAGGATCCACCTCGATAGCGCGCTCGAAGCATTGGCGGGGCCCGATCATTAGCGTCGGGCGTGAACTTGCTTATATGGTGGCGGCCTTCGAGCGTGGCTTCATACGCGGCGACGTTGGTAACGGCTCGCTTCACTAAGGACTGGCCGGTCAGGTTCAAGCGCAGTTGCTTCACGATGGCGGCCGAGATTTCATCCTGGATAGCGAAGACGTCGGTCATTTCGCTCTCGTAGCGCTGTGACCATAAATGTGTGCCGTCTTCAGCGCGGATCAACTGCGCGGTGACGCGAAGACGCGGGCCGGCGCGGCGGACGCTGCCTTCGAGCACGCTTGAAACGCCCAGCGTTTCGGCTATCTTGCGGATGTCTTCGTTCTTGCCCTTGAACGCGAAGGCGGAGGTGCGGGCGATTACCTTCAGCTCGGGGACCTGAGTGAGCGCATTGATGATCTCTTCGGCCAAGCCGTCCGAGAAATACTCATCGTCGGCGTCGCGGCTCATGTTGGCAAACGGCAGGACGGCGATGGAGGGTGTGGCTTCTGGCGGCGAGATTGGTGGTTGAAGCGGCAACCGCGGCGCGGAGCCGATGCCGCTGCCGCAGGCGAGAAGAGCATCCTTTAATTGCGCCATGGATTGGAATCGATCCGCGGGGGATTTTTGCAAACAGCGCGCCAGGATGTTTTGCAAGGCCGGCGTCACTGGCAGCGGCGCGGGCTCTTTGTTCAGAATGGCGGCCAGGATGGCGATAGCGGAATCTCCGGTGAAGGCGCGCCTTCCGCTGAGCATTTCGTAAAGAACCAGACCAAACGAAAAAACGTCCGAGCGCGCATCCACGGGCTTCGCCTCGGCCTGTTCGGGAGACATGTAGGCGGCGGTGCCCAGGATTGTTCCGGCCTGCGTCATGCCGATGGTTCCAGTGGCATCCGTCTCGCGGCCGATGCCGCTCAATTGCGCCAGCCCAAAATCGAGCAGTTTGATGCCGGAGGCCGTCACCAGAATATTGGCGGGCTTGAGATCGCGATGCGTGATCCCCTTGGCGTGCGCGGCCGAGAGCGCATCGGCGATCTGAACCGCGTGGCGCAGCGCCAGATCGGGATTCAAGGGACCAGCCAGAGGCGAGCCGTCGATGAACTCCATCACCAGGTAATCCGGGCCGACGTCGTAGACCTGGCAAATATGTGGATGATTCAGCGCTGCAATGGCTGTGGCTTCACGCTCGAACCGTTCCGAGAACTGTGCCGCGGAAGCCTTGACGGCCACCAATCGATTCAGGCGCGGATCTCTGGCGCGATACACTTCGCCCATGCCACCCGCTCCAATGGGCCCGAGGATTTCGTACGGCCCGAGCTTCGTGCCGGTGGCGAGTGGCATTTCGAGGGGTGCCCTCGGTTTATCGAATCAGTGCGTCAACCAGCGCTCAACCAGCTGACAATCAACCAGCTGCGGCGTCCGCCGACAGATTGCGGCAGGAGGAAGCCAGATCCGGATCCAGGTGAAGAACGCGATCGGCATGAGCGACTTCCAATATCCGCAACACGGGCCCGCCCGCGCCCGCAATGCGCATCCGGCCGGCGCTCTGTTCCATGCGTCCGCTGCAAAAGATCAGCATTCCGAGGCCTGAGCTGTCGATGTGGTCCAGGTCCTAGACAGATCGATGACCATCTTACGGACGCCACCGTCGATCAGCCGGTTGATGGAATTCTCGGCGTCAGTTAAAGTGTCGCCGAGATCGAGGCGCCCAGACATCTCAACGACCGTAATGGCGTCCACTTGCTGGATTCTGGTTTCTATCATGTTGGCAGTTGACGGTTACGCCGGGGCAACCGGCTCGCGCCGGCAACGCACTTCGCGTACGGCGTAGATGCGGCGTCCCTGACTTTCGAAATAGGTGCGCATCAGCACTTCTCCGAGCAGGCCGGTGCTGAACATCATCAGTCCACTGAGCAGCAGCAGCGCACCCAGGATCACCAGCGGGCCGTGGTTCACCATGATGGCCTCACCCCACAGCTTCGGAACGGACACGGTGCCTAGAATGACGAATCCGAGGGTGAACGCGGCCAGACCCAGCCGGCCGAAGAAATGCATCGGCCGCGTGAAATATTTGAGCAGGAACTTGATGGTCAGGATGTCGAACATGACGTTGAACGTCCGGCCCAGGCCATAGTGCGAATCGCCCGAGACGCGCGGTGTATTGCGGATGGGAACTTCTGCGATGCGCGCGCCGTAGAAACTGGCGAGCGCGGGGATGAAGCGATGCAGCTCGCCGTAGAGATTAATATCCTTGAGCACTTCGGCGCGGTAGGCCTTGAACGTGGTCCCGAAATCGCGCAGCGCGATGCCCGACGATTTTGCCATTAACCAGTTCGCGATGCGCGAGGGAAGTTTACGGGTGATAGCGTTGTCGACGCGTTCCTTGCGCCAGCCGCTGGCGATGTCGTAACCTTCCTCGATCTTGGCGAGGAGCGCCGGGATATCCTCGGGCGCGTGCTGCAAATCGCCATCCAGAGAAATGATTATGTTGCCTTGCGCCTCATCGAAACCGGCGGAAAGAGCGGCAGTTTGCCCGAAATTGCGGCGCAGACGGATGACTTTCAGACGGCCGTCGGTTTCGACAAGATTGGCCAAAAGGTCGAAGCTGCGATCCGTGGAGGCGTCGTCCACCGCAATGATTTCGTAAGGTTTTTGTATCGCTTCCAATACCGCCGTCAGCCGGTCATAAAGCGGCAGGATGGACGGTTCCTCATTGTGGATAGGAATGACGATAGACAACATGGCCGTAAAATACCATCTTAACCTACGAGTACAATAGTCCGGAGGTTCTAAAGTGAAACGCGTCACTGGCATCGGCGGTATTTTCCTGAAGGCGGAGAATCCTGAAGACCTGTACAAGTGGTATGAAAAACACCTAGGCATCCAGCGCGAACCGCATGGCCACGGGGCGATGCTGCATTGGCGCGAGCACGAGAACCCGGAACGTGAAGGAGTGACGGTGTGGGCACTCTTTAAGAAAGACAGCGAGTATTTCAATCCGAGCCGGGCGCCTTTCATGCTGAACTACCGCGTGGACGACATGGATGGGCTGCTCGCCGCGCTGCAAGCGGAGGGCGTTGCGATCGATCCCAA
>JBEKLB010000066.1:0-20062 GCA_050010415.1 Bryobacteraceae bacterium
TTGCGCGTCACGGCCGCATACAGGCCGACCATCGGGCCGATGGGCAGATTGTCGCTGCCAAAGGCCATGAAAATTCCGTATTTCCGAATGGGAGTAGTTAACGCATTGTTCGTGTTCAGACGATTCCCCTCCAAAGTCTCCACATACCGGCCTTCCAGGTTGTAAGTGAAGTTCGGCTGCTGGGCAATCAGGATCTTGTCCTTGGCCATGATCTGCATGGTCCGCTCGGGCGGAAGAACGGTGAAGTGGCACAAGTAGTGCCGGTGATCGTTGCGCGGATATTTCTGGAGCACGGTGTCGAGGGCATCCACTGTCATGGCGATGGCAGCGTCGCCGATGGCGTGGATTCCAAATTGCCAACCGAGTTTATGGCCTTCCTCGATGTTGGCGTGAATCTCCTCGGGGTTGAAGAACGCCCGTCCGCGAAATCCCGGCTGGCCCTTGTAGTCTACGAGCGACCATGCGGTGGGGCCGGTGAAGCCTCCATCCGCGGCCATCTCGCCGATGGAGCCGACACGCAATCGGTCATTACCGTCGCCGGTCTTTTTTCCGAACTCCTTAAGCTTTTGAGCGCCGGCCTTGGCTTCTCCGGCGGGTGATGGATAGCCGACCTGAATGGATGCGCGCGGCAGCTGGGCTCCGTGCTTCTGATACAAAATCTCCCACTCGGCATAAGAGCCGACCACATTGGGATCGACCGACGAGCCGGCCTCGATCACGCTGGTGATTCCGAGCTTCAGCTGATCGCTCACGTTCTTGAGCAAGCTCTCGCGCACGTCGGCTGGTTTGTCTTTAGGGACCAATCGGGTGTAGAGATCGGAGCGCTCGCGAATGACACCGTTGGGCGCGCCGCTCGCGTCCTTTTCGATCAGCCCGCGCGGAGGATCCGGCGTGGCCTTGTTGATGTCCGCCAGTTCCAGAGCCTTACTGTTGCCAACCGAGCTATGGCCTCCGGCTCTAGTCAAAACGACTGGATTGTTGGGAGCCGCCGCATCCAAATCCTCTCTCAGCGGCTTGCGTTGTTCGGTGAAGTGATATTCGTCCCAGCCTGCTCCGGTGATCCATTCTCCGGGGCCGAGTTCTTTGGCCTTGTCTTGAACCTGTTCCTTCAACTGGGCCAGCGACGTTGTGTCGTTCAAATCGATATAGCGGCGGGAATGACCGCCCAGATGGATGTGTGTATCGTGAAACCCGGGCATCACCATGCGGCCGCGAAGATCGATGGTGCGCAGCGCGTTGTATTGGTTGCGCAGTTCATTTCCGCCTAGCGCCGCGATCCGCCCATCTTTAATCACGATGGCTTGATGAATCGAGAATGCGTCGTCCACCGTGACAATCTTGCCATTGAACAGCACCAGGTCGGCTGACCCGGCTTGTGCCTGCAAGCGCGAAACGCCACTGAGTGAAGCGGCGCTAACCGCGCCCAAGAACTTACGCCTGGAGAATTCCATTTTCATTTCCTCCCAAATCGTGGCCGGCCCACTGGGCAGACCAAATCTGCTGTTGACACTCTTTGGTACTTGTTGCATTATAAATCAACATTGTGAAACTTCTGTAAGGTTAAAGGAACGCGGCTCCGAGCTTTCGCTTGGTGGCCGCTCATAGCGCTTGGTGGCCCGCGCTGCTCAGACAGGTGCTCGACGAATCCCGCAGCAGCAGTAATCACGGAGGGTGTTATGAAAAGCGTGCACTTGGGCTTGCGCATCGCGAGCGTTTTTCTGGCGTTGGGGTTAATTCGACCGCTGGCGGGCCAGACCGCCACAGGCAGCATTACGGGGCGCGTGACGGATTCCTCCGGCGCCATCGTGGTGGGCGCTTCCGTGCAACTGACCAGCACGGAACGTGGAACGGTTTCCACTACCGCGTCGAACGATGCCGGTTTGTATCTCTTCCCAACCGTCCAGCCCGGCCAATATAGCGTGACTGTTCAAAAAGAGGGATTCAAGCAGGCGGAAGTGGTTAAGCTGACCGTCAACGTTGGGGATCAGCTGGCGAATAATTTCAAGCTGGAGGTGGGTTCGGTAAAGGAAGCCGTGACGGTGGAGAGCGAATCGTCTCTAGTGGACACGGTATCCTCGGCAGTCAGCTCGGTTGTTACCGGAGCTCCCATCGAGGACCTGCCTCTCAACGGACGCGACACCTTGCAGTTGGCTTTGACACAGCCGGGCGTCACGCCATCCGTGATTGGCATCAATGGCGGGAGCGCCGCGGCGGGCGTTCCGGGTGGTGAGTTTTCGATCGCGGGCGGAAGAGACAACGCCATCACGTACCTCCTGAACGGCGGAAACAATACCTCTGTGACATACGGCGTGCCAGTGGTAAATCCGAATCCGGACACCGTCGCCGAGTTCCGGATCATTGAAAACAATTATTCCGCTGAATATGGGCGGAGCAACGGAGGAGTGGTCAGCGTAGTGACCAAGTCCGGCGCCAACCGGGTATTCGGCACCTTATTCGAGTATCTGCGGAACACAGACCTGAACGCTAATAATTTTTTCAATCAAAGCACGCCGGGGGAGTATCAACCTCGGCCCGTACTGATTCGCAATCAGTTCGGTGGAACTATCGGCGGACCGATCAGCATCCCCAAGTTGATTCACGGAAAGGATCGTTTCTTTTTCTTCTTCGGCTACCAGGGTCAACGGCAAAGCTCAGTGCAGGTGAACCCGCAGGTAACCACTTACACGCCCTTGGAGCTGACCGGTAACTTCTCACAAATGCCGGGAGGGCCGCCGGCAAGCCTGGTGAGCTTCCTTCAGACCTATCCTTATTTCCAACCGAATCCTCAGTTGGCGGCGCAGGGGATTATCGCTCCGTCCAGCATTAACTCAGTGGCGCAGGCATACATTGCGCACAATTTGATTCCGACCAGCCCGACGGGCACCCTGACGCCCAATGGCCCAGCCTTAGACAACCGCGATGAATTTACGATCAAGACTGACTTCAACATCACCAACAACGATCGTCTCTCCATCACCTTGGTTCGCTTTCACAATCCGTACGACTACCCGTTTGTCCAGAATGGCGCGCCGAATGTTGGCGGATATCCGGGTAACGACAAGTTCGACAATTATTTTGGCAACGTCTCCTATACGAAGGTGATTTCTCCCACGGTGGTAAACGAGTTTCACTTTACAGCCCAGCGGGACTACAACTCACTGAACTATCCGGCGGTGACTTTGCCGACTTCGAACCAGTTGGGCATACAGAACACGCCGGATCTTGCCACCGGCCCAGCCCAGATGCTCTTGTACGCTAGCAATCTGCAACTCGGCTTCAATATCAATGGTCCCGCTTACTACGCCGACACCACCTACGGCTATCAGGATTCGGTGACCTGGAACCGCGGAAAGCACACCTTCAAGGCGGGCGCCTCCATCAGTTGGGTCGAAAACAACGCATTCTTCGCCTACGCAGCGAATGGAGCTTTCGCTTTCGACGGACCAACCGGCATCGGCTCGGGCGTCGATCTGGCCGACTTCCTGATGGGAATTCCAGATTATTACTATCAATATCCGGGTGCTTTTAGCGCCGTGCGCAGTCATCAATTCGGCGCCTTTGTGCAAGATGACTGGAAGGTGAAGCCTAACTTCACCCTGACTCTAGGTGTCCGGTACGAATACTCGTCCCCGAAGAGCGATCCGCAAAAAAGGAATTACATGATTATCCCGGGACGCCAGTCGGTGGAATATCCCAATGCGCCGCTCGGGCTGCTGTTTCCCGGCGACCCGGGTGCACCGTCCACTGGCGTGAACTTCCCGGTTCGCGACAACTGGGCGCCGCGGGTGGGATTCGCTTGGGATCCCTTCGGCAAGGGAAAGACCAGCATTCGGGCCGGCTTCGGAGTGTTCTATGACGTCCTGCTGGCGCAAGACAATCAGTATCAGAACGGGACGCCCCCATTCCACTCCGCCGCATTCATCCCATTCTCATTGTCGGAACTTCCGGCGGATGGGCCGGCGACTTTCTTGTCGGATCCCTTCGGTACCACTGGGACCACGAATCCCTTCCCGTCGAGGCCGATATCGAGCAACATCAACTTCGCTACCGCCGGGTTTCTGCCGTTTGGCCCGAGCAGCGTTTTCATTGACCCGCACTTGCGGACGCCGTACACGCTGCAATATAACTTCAGCATCCAACAGCAAATCGCGAATGGCCTGGGTTTTGAAGTCGGTTATGTCGGCAGTGAGTCCCGGAAATTGGTTGCCGAGGAGGATATCGATCCGTTCATCATCGGCACCACCACTCGCATCCTGAACACGCAACCGGGACTGCGAATTCCGGATGCATACGGCCAAATGCCCGCGTATTTCGGGAACCTTTCCAATGCCGACTACAACGCTCTGGTCGCGAGCCTGACCAAGAGGACGGGCGAACTGCGCGGCTTCGGCCAACTTTTCTTTACGGCAGCCTTCACCTGGGCGCACAACCTGGATGACGCCGACGGGTTTGCCCGCAACAGCAGCAGCGTGTCCTACTACAATCAGAACGCAACTTATTCTTCGGCCGACATCGACATTCGTACCCGCTTCGTTTTGAGTGCAGGCTGGACGCTGCCTTTTGACAAGCTGTGGTCCAGTGGCCCGAAGCGGCTTACGCAGGGATGGATTCTGGACCCAATTTTCACGGCCCAATCCGGCTTGCCGGTGGACATCAACGCGGGTTTGTTTCAGGACGGCGTGACACCTGGACCCTCGGGCGACGGCGACCAAGGCCTGGTGAGGCCGAATTGGTCGGGCGGCGCGGTCGAGACCTATGATCCTCACCAGGAGGAGACCATCACGGTGAACGGCACGCCTTTGACTGGCCACTTCTTTTTCAATCCCAGCGGCTTGTCCTTGCCGGCGTGCTACTCCAGTTCACAAGCACCGGGAACTCCGGGCGGGTGTCCGACCGCAACCTACGGCACCTTAGGCCGCAATGCGTTTCGCGGCCCAGACCTGGTGAACTTCGACCTGGCGCTCGAGAAGCGGACCAATCTGACGGAGAGAGTGCAATTAAACTTCCGGGCGGAATTCTTCAACGTGCTAAATCACACCGAGTGGCAACCTCCCACTTCGAGCACGCCAGTAAGTTCGACGCTGTTGGGACAAATCACGTCGACGTACAATCCGCGCATCGGCCAACTTGCGCTGCGGCTGGTATTCTAAGGGCGTTTTTTCTACTGTTCGAAGACGATCTTTCCGCCCACCATGGTCATGGTGACGTGCGTTGTTCCGACATCGGTCGCGGGGGCCGAGAAGATATCGCGCGAGAGAACGGCCAGATCCGCAAACTTGCCTGGCTCCAGCGTCCCGGTAGACTTTTCCGCGAAGTTCGCGTAGGCCGCATCACGCGTGTAAGCCAGAACGGACTGCTCCGGCGAAAGCCGCTCCTGCGGCTGGTCGTATTGAAGCTTGCCTACAGGTCCGTGGGGCGTAATCTCCCGCAGCACTTCGCGGGTCATGGTTTCCTTAATGGCGGCCATCGGATCGGGCGGCCAGGTGCACGGCCAATCACTGCTGAACGTCACGGTGGCTCCGGCCTTCAACAAGCTGTTCCAGGTATCGATTTTGGTTGGCCCCAGCTGGCCCGCATTGCAGCAGAACCCCGGCTGCATATTCGCGATCACCGAGAGTTGATGGAAGCGGGAGACGTCTTCCGGATTCAGGTAATCGGCGTGTTCCATGCGGAAGCGCCGATCCCGAGGGCCATTGATCTTCTCCGTGGTCTGATAGGCATCCAGAACCATTCGCGCGGAATCGACGCCGATGGAATGCGTCATCAATTGATAACCGCGCTTGTCCAACTCAACGTAAAGTTTCTGGAGTTCTTCGGGCGTATAGACCGGCGGATCCGTGAGTCCGTCGGAAAAGAACTTGACCAGATTGGCCGAGACCCAGGAATCATGGTAGCCGCTGCGTGCTTTGTCCAGATCGGCAAGGAACTGAGGCGTCAAGTGATGGTTCACGGCCACCGCGCCGAACGCAGTGCGCGTTCTGAGCGTCAGCAGCCCGCGGTCCCGCATCTTCCGGTACAGTTCGATATCCGCGAGGCTTCCCGTCGCCATGGTCGCGCTCGTAATACCGAAGCCGTTCAAGTAATGCATGGCCTGTTTCAGCCATTCAAACTTCACTTCCAACGGAGGATCGGGCAGCGCGTGCTCGATAATTTCCATTGCTCCTTCCATCACGACGCCGGTGCGATGCCCGTGCGAGTCGCGCAGAATATTCGCTTCGAGGGATGGATCGGAAAGAGGGGTATCGGAAACATGAGCCAGGTCCAGAGTCTTCTGGTTTACCCACAGGGCGTGCTCGCTCACATCATGAATTACCAGCGGACGGTCCGGCACCGCGCGATCCAGAAAGTCGTGCGTGACAGTTGGCTTCTTAAAGGCATTGCCGGATGGTGTGAAGTCCGTAATGAATTGCACTCGCCCGAAAATCACCGGATCCTTGGGATGGCTGGCGGCGTAGCTCTTGATCTTGCCCAGCAGCAAATCCGTATCCTTGGACGTGATGTTGGAATCGGGCGTCGAGAGATTGAAGCCATGCAGCGCCAATGCTCCGAACCACAGATGAACGTGGCCGTCGGTGATCCCCGGAATTACGGTCTTGCCTTTGAGATCGATCACCTTGGTGTTGGCCGACCGGCGACGCGCGATATCGGCGTTCGATCCGACGGCATCGATCTTGTCTCCCGTGATGGCCACTGCTTCCGCCCATCGACTCTGGGCATTCGCAGTGTAGATGTGGCCATTCAAAAGCACGGTGTCGCTTGCAAAAACAGCGTGAGCCACTAGCGACAGAAACAGGCAGGGCACGCATGCGCGAAAAATCATCTCCCTATGATTGCAGATAATGGTGAGAAGCTAAATGAAATATCAATATCAGCAACTGATCGGCGGCGCCTGGCAGAATGCATCGAATGGCGGCACTTGGGATGTATTGAATCCGGCAACCGAAGAAGTGGTTCGAAGCGTGCCTTTTGGCAACGCGAAGGATTGTGAAGCGGCCATCGACGCGGCTGCCAACGCGCTTCCGGCGTGGTCTGGAAAAACGGCCTACGAACGGGCGGCTCTTCTCAAGAAAGCGGCGGATCTGATTCGTGAACGCGCCTCGGAACTCGCGCGTACCACGGTGATGGAAGCCGGCAAGCCGATGGTGCAGGCCAAAGGCGAATGGGGCGTGGCCGCGGATCTGTTCGAATGGTTTGCCGAAGAGGCCAAGCGCGCCTATGGCCGCTGGGTACCGTCGCGTAGCGCGGCCAAACGTCAACTGGTAATTCACCAACCGGTGGGCGTGGTGGGATTGATCACTGCTTGGAATTTTCCGGCCTACAATGTAGCCCGCGCTGCCGCGGCTGCCCTTGCGGCAGGCTGCAGCATCGTGATCCGGCCATCCGAATTTACACCGCTGACGGCCATGGAGATGGTGAACATCTTGGTCGAGGCGGGGATCGGCGACGGCGCCGTGAATCTGATCAGCGGCGAGCCGGAGAGCATGGGCCAGGAGATGCTGCGCAATCCCAAATGCGCCAAGATCCACTTCACGGGCAGCCAACGCGTCGGCAAGCTGTTAATGGACGGCGCATCCAAGACGGTGAAACGCCTCTCGCTGGAACTCGGTGGAAATGCTCCCGTGCTGATCTTCCCGGACGTCAACCTGGAGCAAGTGGCGGCCAGCGCCGTCGCCGCCAAATTCCGCAACGCCGGGCAGGTGTGCATTTCTCCGCAGCGTTTTCTGGTGCACAGCCGGATTTCGGAGCAGTTCACCGATCAGGTAACGTCGCTGGCATCGAAGCTTTGCGTGGGTAACGGGCTGGCGGCCGAATCCACCGTTGGTCCGCTCATCAATGCGCGTCAGAGGGATCGCGTGGAGGAAATGGTGCAGCGAACCCAGAGCGCGGGAGCCAAGATCGCGCTGGGCGGCAAACGTCCGCCTGCGCTGTCGCGAGGTTACTTTTACGAGCCGACCGTGGTGACCAACGTTGAGACGGAAACACCGCTTTTTCAAGCCGAGATTTTCGGTCCGGTGTTGCCGATCGCGACCTTCGACGACGCGGACGAGGCGATTGAAATGGCGAATCGCACGCGCTATGGCCTTGCGGCTTACGTGTGGACCAACGATTTTCGTGCGGCAATGCGAACGGCTGAGCGCCTGGAGTTTGGCATGGTGGGTGTGAACGAGTGGACACCGCAGAGCACCGAAGTTCCTTTTACCGGATGGAAGGAGAGCGGTATCGGCCGCGAAGGCGGCGCCGAGGGTTTGGAAGAATACCTGGAGACCAAGCTGATCGCGTTTGGAGGGCTGGCATGAACAGCGATCGAGAACTCGGGATGGATGCTCCCATCACGCGCCGCGACTTTCTGGATGGCGTTGCGATGGCCGTGGGCGGTGCGAGTCTGCTTGCCGGGAACGCCAGCGCCGCAACCACGTTTCCGCAGGACCGTGCCGGATACGATCCGCCAACGCTCACGGGCATGCGCGGCAGCCACGACGGATCCTATGACTACGCGCACACGCTGCGCGACGGTAACTTCTGGAAGAGCCCCGGAACCCCCGTGGATACTGGCGAAACCTACGATCTGGTGGTGGTCGGCGGAGGTATCAGCGGCTTGGCGGCTGCGTACTTCTATCGCGCAAAAACCAATCCCGCCGCGAAGATTCTCATCGTCGACAATCACGACGACTTTGGAGGCCATGCGAAGCGAAATGAGTTTCGTCCCGGCGGACGCTTGCTCATCACCAACGGCGGGACACTGTCCATCGAGTCTCCTTTCGATTACAGCAAGCAGGCGCGCGGATTGCTTTCGGAGTTAGGAATCGACCCCGAAACGCTGGAGGCAAAGTCCGAGAAGATTACGGATCGCTCGGCTTTTCAGGGTTTACAAGGCGCATTTTTCTTCGACAAAGAAACCTTTGGAACGGATCGTCTGGTGGTGGGAATGCCGGGTGGAAGACGCGGCGCGGCGCCTGGAGCTGCCCCGGCTGGCCCGACGTGGAAGGAATTCCTGGCGAAGACTCCGCTTTCCGATCAGGCCAAGGCCGATATCGCGCGCCTGCAAGAAGAGCACGTCGACTACATGCCCGGACTTTCCGATGAGGAGAAAAAGGACAAGCTATCGCGAATCAGCTACAAGGATTTTCTTCTGAACGTCGTGAAGGTTCATCCCGACGTGATCCCGTTCTACCAAACGCGAACGCACGGCTTGTATGGAGTGGGCATCGATGCGGTTGGCGCGTTGGAATTGTGGCCGAACTCTCCCGGTTTCCAGGGCATGAATCTCAAGCCTGGGCCGTATCGCCGCTTGAGTTTCACGGCTCTGGGCGAGCACATTCCTAAACAGCCGTACGAATATCACTTCCCGGACGGGAATGCGACCATCGCGCGACTCCTGGTTCGAGCTCTCATTCCGGCCGCGATGCCCGGGCGCACGGCCGAGGACAGTGTGCTGGCGAACGTCGATTACAGCCGTCTGGACCGAAGCGATTCGCCGATCCGCATCCGGTTGGGCAGCACCTGCGTGCGCGCCCGCCACCTGGGAGATGCGGCGAAAGCGAAAGAGGTCGAAATCGTATATGGCCGCGAAAAGCAGCTTTTCACTGTCCGTGCCAAGTCCGCCATTCTAGGCTGCTGGAACATGATGATTCCGTATCTGTGCCCCGATTTGCCGCCGAAACAAAAGGAAGCACTACATTATGGCGTGAAGGTTCCGCTGGTGTACACCGCCGTCGCCTTGCGCAATTGGACCGCGTTCAAGAAGCTGGGTATCCGCGGTGTGCAGACACCGGGAATGTATCACTCCACCTTGAATCTGGAGCAACCTACTGACATCGCCGATTATCGCCCTGCCATGTCTCCGGATCAGCCGATTGTGGTGCGGATGTTACGAACGCCTTGCAAACCGGGACTCCCGGCGAGGGATCAGCAGCGCGTGGGGCATGCGGATCTGTTGTCGACGCCGTTCTCGACCTTCGAGCGAAATATCCGCGACCAGTTCGCGCGCGTGCTGGGGCCGGGCGGGTTCGATCCAGCGCGAGACATAGATGCCATCACGGTGAATCGCTGGCCGCACGGCTACGCTTACGAATACAATTTTCTGTGGGACCCGGAGTGGCCGAAGGGCGAGTCGCCATGCGAAATCGGACGCAAACGCTTCGGGCGCATTTCGATCGCGAATTCGGACGCGGCCGCCGCGGCATATACCGATCAAGCGATCGATCAGGCATACCGGGCGGTGCAGGAACAACTGAGCTGATTATTTGGCTGCCCGATAGACGACCTTGCCGTCGAAAATCGTGAACTTCACCGCGATATCACTGGCCACGGTTGGCTCACGCGAGAAAACATCGGTGGCCAGCACAACCACGTCGGCGAGCATGCCCGGCGCCAGTACGCCTTTCTGCTTTTCATCGAAGGTGGCGTATGCGCATTCGCGAGTGTAGTCGTCGATCGCGGTAGCCAGCGGAAGGCGCTGATCCGTTCCTCCAGGCATCGGCCCGCGATGAGTGATGCTGTAGATGCGGCCCATGGCATCGAGCGAGGCCACTGGCCAGTCACTGCCGAAGATCACCTGGCCGCCGGCGTCGGAAATGCTTTTCCACATAAAGCCATGTCCGATGCGTTCCGGCCCCAGATTCCGGCCCCACACCCCCAGCGCAAATCCCGGCGGGCTAGCCGCGCGATTGGGCGGAAAGAAACCGCCGCCGGGATGCATGGAAGCGATGATCCCGAGCTTGCTAAAGCGCGACACATCGGCCGGATCGATGGTCTCAATATGCTCGATGCGGTTGCGGCGTCCACGGGCGGGAGCGGGGTTTACTTGAGCGAGGCGCTCGAAACCATCGAGCGTCATCCGTACCGCGCCGTCGCCGATGGCGTGAACCATGATCTGCCAGCCGCGACGGTCCATCATCTGGATGATGCGGTTAAAATCCTCAACGCTGTAGTTGGGCTTGCCGCGTGACGGCGTGTTGGCATAGCTGGCCAGCATGTAGGCCGTGTTGGTCTCGATAACACCATCCATGAATACCTTGATCACGCCGGCCTTGAGCATCGGATTGTCGGGATGGCTGCGCCACACGCGATCGAAATGTCCGGCCTGGCTCTCGGAAAAGCCCGGCGTGACTAGCAGCGAGTAATTCACCCGAACCGACAAGTCGCCAGTGCGCCGCGCTTCGTCGTAGGCTTCGAGATTTTCAGGAGAGCCCGCGGCGTCCGTTACGCTAGTCACTCCAAAGCGCAGAGCCTCCGCCGAAGCGGCTCGCAAAGCGCTGCGCTGTTCTTTGCTAGTGGGCTTGGGAATCACCTTCTGAACCAGGGCTACCGCCGGCGTCTCTTTGAGCAAGCCGGTTGGTTCGCCGGTCTCCGGATCGCGGACAATAAAACCGTTGGGCGGATCCGGTGTTGCCTTGGTGATTCCCGCCAGGTCCAGCGCTTTGGAATTTACCCAAACGCTGTGTCCATCGAAGCACTCCATCACAGCGGGACGATCGGGGACAACGGCATCCAGTTGCTCGCGTGTCGGCAGATTGCCCGGAAACGCCTCATATCCCCAGCCCATGCCTTGAATCCAGGCCCGCTCGGGATGGGCCTTCGCGAAGGCGCTTATCCGATTCTGGATCTCGGGGAGCGTGCGGGCCTTTTCCAGCCCGACGTTCGCCAACTGCAAGCCCCCCTCCAGCAGATGCGTATGAATATCGTTGAAGCCTGGGACCACGGCGCTGCCCTGCGCGTCGATTACCTCGGTCTTAGGCCCACGCAGTTGCAAGATTTCCTGCGTGCTGCCGACCTGAATGATTTTGTTGCCGCGAATGGCGATGGCTTCCGAAAATGCGCCCCGGTCGGCCGTGTATACTTTGCCGTGGACGATCAGGATATCCGCGATCCCAGCATTCGACTGCGCGGACGCATGCGCGCATAAGGTGGCGAGAACAACCGCCGCTATCGCCGCTTTATTTCGGTTTCTGCAGTCTGACATTGTTCAATTCGCCGGCGTTCTGGACGGCCCGGCTTCCGGCTGGCGCACCGTTAGTCTGCAGCAGAAAAGCCATAAGGTCCATCACATCCTTCTCCGCAAGGCTACCGGCGTCATCGGGAGGCATGGTGCTGATGATTCGGCTATAGAGCGAACGTGCGGTTTCTCCATCCCATTGGGACCAGAACGGGTCGCCCTTCAACGGCGGTGCGTGTTCTCCGGTGAGATCGGTGGCGTGGCATCCGGAACACCTGGCCTGATAAATGGTCTTGCCATGCTGGGCTTGCGCCTCGGTATAGATGCTGAGACCACCGATCCCCAAGGCAACCCAGCCAGCACCATATCCTCTTCCTCCCACCGGCACGACAATGTACTGCTTGCCATCCAGCAAATAGGTCATCGGGCCACCAGTGGCGCCCACCGGCAAATCAATCTGCGCTAACTGCCTGCCGTCTGCTTTGTCGTAAGCCCTGAATTTCGCGGGGCCACTCACGCCCGCGCGACCCATCACAGCGTTACTACTGTCGGCGAGGAAAAGCAGGCTCTTCGTCAACAATGGAGCGGGCCGGCCCGTGTTGCCCAGTGGCGGCAGATTCAGATTCTTGAGTAACGGATGGTCCCGAGGCCCATCGCCATTGGGCGTCATCCACACCTTGGTTCCCTGGTTCATGTCGTACGCGGTAATCCGTCCATAAGGTGGCTTGATCATCGGGAGACCATCCACTTCCAGGTCGGGAAATTCCAGGCGCGGCCTTTCTGGCTGTCCAGGCTGTTGGGGCGCGCGAGGCAGAAGACCCTCCCCATACAGCATGGGCGAACTGGCATTCGGATTTCTTCTCAAGCCGTAGACCGTAGGCAAGGTCATCGAAATCGCGTAGTACATTCCGGTTTCCGGATCGAATGCTCCGGTGTTCCAGTTGGCCGCGCCCCAGTCACTCGGGAGCGCTATGGTTCCCAATTTCCCGTTTGGCTCATCGTCATGGATAATTGTTGGCGGCGTAAACAGCGGACCCATGACAAAGCGGTTCGCCAGTTCGATGGCCTTCTTACGCAATTCGGGTGTGAAATCGATCAGGTCGTCTTCGCTGATGCCTTGCCGGTCAATGGCCGGCGGCTTAGTGGGGAACGGCTGCGTCGGCCAGGTTTCCTCGCCCGGAACGGTAGACTTCGGCACGGGACGCTCCTCGATGGGCCATACCGGTTTGCCGGTCACCCGATCGAACACATATAAGAAACCGGTTTTGTTGGATGCGATGACAGCCTTGATGCGCTTTCCGTCCACTGTAATGTCGCCGAGAATGGGCGGCGTCGCAGCGTCATATTCCCAGATATCGTGGTGGATTAACTGGAAATACCACACTAATTTTCCAGTCTTCGCGTTGAGGGCCACCAAGCTATCGGAATAGAGATTCATGCCGGGACGATGGCCACCGTAGTAAGAAGCGGTCGGCGTGCTCAGGGGAACATAGACGTAACCCAGTTCTTCATCAGCGGTCAACGAGGCCCAGGCGGCCATGTTGCCGACATATTCGGCCGAACCTTTGCCCCAGGTTTCATAGCCAGGCTCTCCTTTGCGGGGCATGACGTGGAATGTCCAGAGCAGCGCGCCACTGTGGATGTCATAGCCGCGGAGATCCTCGGGCTTGGCGCCAGCATCGAATCCGCCGTCTCCATAACCGCCCGCCGCCCTGCCGCCGCCGTTTCCTCCAACAACAATCACGTCATTTACGATGAACGGGCCAGGCCATCCAAAATAGGGCGCGTTGTCCGACGTTTCACGTTTCAGCGAAATTCGTCCGTTTTCGCCAAACTCTCGTTCCGGTGCGCCAGTCTTGGCGTCCAAAGCATACAGATACTGGCCGCGTATGGAAACGATGCGCTCCTCTGAACCTTTGTGCCAGTAAGCGACGCCGCGCGTGCTTTCGCCCGCAGCCTCTTTCAACGTCGGCTCCACCGGCTGCTGAACCCACTTGGTTCTACCCGTAACGGCGTCGAACGCCTCCACCAACCCAACTCCATCGGGCGCATAAAGGATGCCGTTCACCATGATCGGAGTTCCGCGAAAGTAGTTGGACGGGCTGAGATCGGGAAACTTGTCCTTGATCTGAGGATCCACGGCAGGCCGGCCCCAGACGATTCCAAGTTTGTTTACGTTGTCGCGATTAATTTGATCGAGGGGAGAGTA
Organism: Bryobacteraceae bacterium; assembly: GCA_050010415.1. GTDB lineage: Bacteria > Acidobacteriota > Terriglobia > Bryobacterales > Bryobacteraceae > Palsa-89. The sequence goes on from JBEKLB010000066.1 coordinate 14,145, forward strand.
ACGGTTGAAACCCTTGTCCCCGCCATAGGTAAGCCACTCGTCAGTCGAATTGGACTGAGCGCTCAGGATGAAACTCAATGTCGCGGCCGTTAGAATGAGCCGCAAAACGGATGCTGCCATCACGCCTCCAAAAGACTTCGGGAAATCAGACTTCGGGGAACCAGATCGAGAAATCGAATCAGAACTTGCGCGACCATTCCTTCGGCCAGCGCTCGATCACGACCTTTTTGTCGGTGTAGAATTCCACGGCATCACGTCCCTGTCCGTGCAGCACGCCCAGGAAGCTATCTTTCCAGCCGCTGAATGGGAAATACGCCATGGGCGCCGCCACTCCGATGTTCACGCCCACGTTGCCGGTGGGGACTTCGTAGCGAAATTTGCGCGCCGCGACACCGCTGGTGGTGAAGATGGACGCTGCGTTCCCATAGGGGTTTTTCGATATGGTGGCGATGGCGTCGTCCAGATCATGGGCCGGTTCCAACGTAAGCACCGGGCCGAAGATCTCGGTGGTGGCCAAAGCGTGATTCGGACCAAGACCGGTGAGCACGGTGGGCCGGAGGAAGTTGCCAGAGCCGGTTTGCGCGCCTGCGCCGCGCCCGTCCAATAAAGCTTGCCCGCCGCTTTCGATCCCGGTAGCAATCGAACGCTCAATGCGGGTCTTACTGGCCGGCGAGATCACCGGTCCCATCTGGACGTCCGCGTCCAGTCCATTGCCAACGCGCATGGTAGATGCCAGGTCCAGAATCGCGGACGAAAACTTCTCGCGCGAATCGCCAACCATCACGGCCGTCGACACGGCCAGGCAGCGTTGTCCAGCACATCCGAACGCGCTGTCGCTGACAACTTTCGCGGCCATTTCGAGATCGGCATCCGGCATGATGACCACGTGGTTTTTCGCGCCGCCCTGACACTGCACGCGCTTGCCGTGCTTTGCGCCTTCCACGTAAATGTACTTCGCCACGGGCGTGGATCCAACGAAGCTGATGGCCCTCACGTCCGGATGCTGCAGCAGCGCATCCACGGCCGGTCTTGCGCCAACCACCAGATTGACGACGCCGCGCGGGAGACCGGTGGCGTGGAGAAGTTCGAAAATCTTGCGCGCGGTGAGCGGCACGCGTTCCGACGGCTTCAAAATGAATGTGTTTCCACAGGCGATTCCGTAGGGCAGGAACCACAGCGGAATCATCGCCGGAAAATTGAATGGCGTGATGGCAGCCACCACTCCCAACGGCTGGCGGATCATGATTTCATCGATACCGCCCGAGACGTCCTCCAGGTTATAGCCTTGCATCAGCGTCGGGATGCCGCACGCCACTTCTACGTTCTCGATGCCACGGCGCAGCTCAGCTTTCGATTCGGTCAGCGTCTTGCCGTTCTCCAGCGTGGTGATGCGTGCGATTTCATCGAAGTGAGCTTCCAGCAATTGCTTGAACGCGAATAGATACTGGATTCTCTCAGGGGGCGGCGTTCTGCGCCATCCGGGAAACGCCGCGGCCGCCGAGGCTACGGCCTTGCCGACCTCTTCGGTCCCAGCCAAAGCCACGGTGGCAATGGAATCCGACGTGGCCGGATTAGTGATTTCGAAAGTTTCGGCGGAATCGCCAGGAAGCCATTCTCCGCCGACATAGTTGGATGCGAGCTTCTCGCTTGGGATGGTGGTGGCCATTATGATTACGCTTCTACCTGTTGGTCGGCCAGCGCGAGGGCGTGATCCAGCGCCGCGATTCCGAAATCGATGTCTTGCTTCTCGATGATCAATGGGGGTGCGATGACCAGGTGACTGATCCAGGCTTGCACCGCCACTCCACCTTTCATCATTTCCGCCGCAATCTGATCCACTACCAGCGATCTTCCAGACAACTTGTCCGCCTTGCTATTCAGAGGCTCCTTGGTCTTGCGGTTCTTCACCAGATCCACGGCCCAAAACAAACCTAAACCGCGGACTTCGCCTATGGAAGGATGCTTTTTCGCTAATGCCAGGAGCTCCTCACCCAGGTACTGGCCGATGGTTGAGGCACGCTCCACCAGGTTCAGCCTCTGCATTTCGCGAATGGTGGCGATGGCCGGTGCCAGCGTCATGGGATGCGCTTCATAGGTGTGGCCATGCGCGAAGTAATGATCGTCGAAATAGGAGGCGATGCGCCCCGTAGTGGCGCACAAGCCCAGTGGAACGTACGCCGACGTGATTCCCTTCGCCGTTACCAGGATGTCCGGCTGAACGTCCCAGTGATCCACGGCGAACCAGCGGCCCGTTCGTCCCCAACCGCTCATCACCTCGTCCGCGATCAACAGCACGTTGTGCCGGTCGCAAATGTTGCGGAGGCGCGGAAAATATTCCGCGGGCGGCACTAAAACTCCGTTGGTTCCCACCACCGGCTCCACCAGCACCGCCGCCACATCACTCTCGTTCTCGATCATGTGCTCCAGATAGTCCGCGCAGGCGATATTACAGCCCGGATACTGATGCCCAATCGGGCATTTGTAGCAATTCACTTCGGGAGCGAAGATTACGCCCTGACCTTTACCGCCGGGCTCCATGGGCCATCGCCGGGGGTCTCCAGTGGCCGCAATAGACGCCGTAGTGGAGCCATGATAAGAACGATAGCGGGCGACGATCTTGGTCTTGCCGGTCACCATGCGGGCAATCTTGATGGCCGCCTCATTGGCTTCCGTTCCCGACGTGGTGAAGAAGAACTTCTCCAGTCCTTTTGGAAGCACCTCAAGCAGCATGCGGCTCAGTTCAGCCCGGACCGTGGTGGCGTAACCCGGTGCGATGTAAGGCAGGGTGCGGGCTTGCTCTACAATGGCCTCCACCACTGCGGGGTTTTTATGCCCCAGGTTCACGCACATCAACTGCGATGAGAAGTCGAGATAGCGTTTGCCGGCGCCGTCGATAAAGTGGCAGCCCTTGGCGTCCACGATGTGCAGGGGCATCCAGTTCTTTTGATAGCGCCAGGTTCCGTAGTTGAGCTGGCGGGTAGTGTCGACCACTTCCTGGGAGGAAAGTTGCTCTAACGTGACGCGGGGCATGTTTTTTTAAACCTTACATGAATTTTGTGATGTTGTCAAAACGTTTGGGCGGCTGTTTTCGTGTTGGCAGCCCGCCGAAAAGCGAAATAGACCGGAACTCCGATGAGAACGATTACCAGCCCTGGGAAAGTGGTCGCAGGACGATACACGAACAGGATGGTAAGAATCACAGCGGCGCTCAAAAGATAGAGCGCGGGCACTACGGGATAACCCCAAGCCCGGTAGGGACGCTCGGCGTTAGGGCGAAGACGGCGCAGCCGGAACACGCCCGCGATGGTGAGGATGTAGAACAACAGAGCGGCGGAAACCACGTAGTCCAGCAGATTGCTGAAGAGATTGCCGAACGCGCCAGTGGACGGATTGTAGGTGCGGACCAATACCAGAAAGCCCGCCCATACACCCTGCATCACCAGCGAAGCGCCAGGCACATGAGCGCTGTTCAGCTGAGCGGCACGGCGAAAGAACAGGCCATCGCGCGCCATGGCGAAATAAGCCCGGGCGCCAGACATCAGCATGCCGTTGATGCATCCGAAGGCCGAGACCATGATGGCAATCGCCATCAACTGCCCGCCCACCGAGGGGAAAACCGCCTGGAGCATCGCACCGGCCACGCGATCGGATGGAGCATGTTGAATTTTCTCCAGCGGCAGGACAGCGACGTAGGCCAAGTTCGCGCACACATACAGCGCGATCACGATAAAGGCCCCGAGCGCCAGGGACAGCGGTACGTTGCGGCGCGGATTCTTCACTTCACCGGCGGTGAATGTGATGTTATTCCAGGCATCGGCTGCGAACAGTGAGCCAACCTGAGCCACGCAGATGGCGACGATCAGCCCGAATATAGTGGTTGGGCTCACCCCCGGAGCCACCGGCGTGTATCCTTGGGGTCGCCAGGGGTCGGCGAAATTTGCCTTGCCCGCTGCGCTCCAGCCCACAACTCCGACCACGATCACGCCCAGCAAAGCGGCTAGCTTAGCGGAGGTGAAAGTGTTTTGGATCAGCTTGCCGTAGTTGACGCCCCGCGCGTTGCTCCAGGTCAACAGCGCAATGACCAGCACACCGATCAATTGCGCCGTGGAAAGCGAAACAGCGTATCCGCTGGACACATGAATGGGCGGAATAATGTACGAACTTTCGGAGATGCGCGGCCAGAGAATGCCGAGATAGCGCGCGAAGCCTACGCCTACCGCTGCCACGGTCCCGGTCTGGATCACCATAAATAAGGTCCAGCCGTAGAGAAATCCGCACAACGGCGACCAGGCTTCACGCAGGTAGACGTATTGCCCGCCGGCACGCGGCATCATGGCGGCCAGTTCGCCGTAAGACAAAGCAGCAGCGATGGTCAACACACCGGTAATAATCCAGGACGCCAGCAGCCATCCAACGCTGCCTACTTGGCGCGCCATGTCGGCTGCGACGATGAAGATTCCGGTGCCGATCATGGAGCCGGCGACGATCATCGTGGAATCAAAGAGGCCCAGGCTTTGCTGCAGGCCGGCGCCTGGAGCGCCTACAGGAGAAACCGCCGGGACTGGTTCCGCACTCATAGCATGACCCGAATTCTGGTCAATGGTAGCAGCTTTCTGCGGTCCTGCACACTTATTGCAGGGTTAGCTCATGACTCAGAAGGTGAGAGGCGTATTCACCCAAATCAGAACCGCCTCTTTGTCCGTGGGATTGAACCAGCGATGGCCGATATTGCTCTCGAACCAAAAGCTGTCGCCCTCTTGAAGGACATGGAATTCCAGTTCATCCAGCCAGAATTCAAGGCTGCCCTTCAGCATGTAAATGAATTCCTCGCCGACGTGCGAGTAAGCACCGTCGCTTCCGGCCTTCGGCGGGACGCGAAATAACATGCACTCCAGCATCTTGGTCCCAGTGGACAAAAGCTCCATGGCTACGCCCGATTCGGTGGTTAGCGAGTGGCGTTGCTGGGGCCGGATCAAGCGCCGCTTGTGGTGGGGGATGTCGAAGAACTCGAGAACCGTGGTGTTGTAGGTGGCGGCCAGCCGTTGCAGCGTCGCTACAGAGGCATTGGCTCGCGACAGTTCGATCGCGCTCAGAAAACCGGGAGAAATCTTGGCTTGCTCGGCTGCTTCCACCACTCCCAGCCCCCGGGCCTTGCGCAGCTTTCGCAATTTGGCGCCAATCTCGGTTTGATTCTTCACCTGGCCTGGAGCCGGCGCGGCATGCTTGCCATCCAATGCCTGCTTGATGCCCGGCACGTTCAGCTTTTGGACGTCCCGCAAATACTTTATACGCTTCAACAGATCCAGCATCTCGGGGTTGAAGAGCCGATACTTTCCGGTGCTACGCGCGGGACTGATTAATCCCACGCTTTCCCAGAGCCGTAGAGTGGATGGGCTAACTCCCACGATGCGGGCCGTCTGCCCCACCGTTAAGAATCGAGCCCGGACCGTATCGGAGTTGCGCCTACGCACAAGTTCCCGATTATACCCGACTGAATCGCACCAGAACCGGGAATCCTGCTTGACAACCTTATCCTAACGATGCAATCTTACAGAAAATGCCCCGGTCAGAAAATGCCCCGACGCAGGAATCCGCAGCTGAGGAGGCGCCATTGAGCCAGCGCGATCGCGATCTAGGAATGAGCCGGAGAATCACCCGGCGGGATTTCGTGAACGGAGTGAGCGCCGGCGTCGCGGGAGCGGCACTTCTTCCCCAGTTTGCGGGGGCGCAGGAATTTGCTCCAGAGCAATCGCCAAACTATTATCCTCCGGCACTCACTGGAATGCGCGGCGACCACGCGGGATCGTTCGAGGTAGCGCATCAACTGCGCGACAGCCGCAAGGTGGATCTATCGGCGGTGGCGCATACCAACGAGACCTATGACCTGGTGATTGCCGGCGGTGGCATCAGCGGCCTGG
>JBEKLB010000067.1:0-19915 GCA_050010415.1 Bryobacteraceae bacterium
TGAGACGTCTACGAACAAAACGCGACTGTTACCCGAGTCGGCAATATACAGATTCCCGGATGGATCCACTGTGACCCCAAAAGGGAAGTACAGCGTGGTCGGAGTTGGAAGGCCGCTGATTGCCAGCACCGAGGCAACGCCTGCCGTGGTGATTTCCACGATGCGGTTGTTGTCCTGATCGGCAACGTAGATATTCCCCATGCCATCTACGCTGATGCCTGCAGGCTCGTTGAAGGTAATGCCGGCCGGAGTCAGCAGCGAAGCCACTCCGGCTGCCGTCACCTTAATGATGCGGCTGGGATCGGTGCCATTTTGGTAGCCGTCTGGGATGTAGATGTTTCCCATGGCGTCCACCGCTACGCCGACAATTCCAGAAGCAGTGATGGTGTAATTTCCCGTGCCGATCACCGTTCCGATGCCCGTGGAAGTGGATCCGGACACGTAGAGGGACGAGACTTCGACGACACGGCCTTTTGTGTAGTCGGCGATGTACAGATTTCCGGCGCCATCAAAGGCGAGTCCTGCAGGAAAGCCCAGTGCGGAGGCGAGCCCAGTGATAGACAATACGGACGCAACACCGCCCGGCGTTATCACTATGATGCGGCTATTTTCGTGGTCGCTGATGAACAGATTGCCGGCGCCATCTATAGCTATGCCCGCGACTTCCTCGGCGAAAGTGTAACCGCTGGGGGACACCACGGATGCACTGCCTCCACCAGCGGGAATCTTGACCACATTGCCTCCATCGTTGGCGCTATAGATGTTTCCCGCACCGTCCAGAGCAAGTTGCAAGGGGAAACTCAGCGGTACGCCTCCGGTGCTTACTACGGTTCCCGTATTTGGGGCTAAGACTGCCACGGGGGCATCGCCCAATCCGTACAGAGGAACGGTAAGGACAGGGTTGGAATCCGGATCATAAAGCACCAGCGCTCCGTTTCTGAGACCGGGAGCCGTGGGCAGAAAACTGACCTCTACGGTGCAATAGGTAACCGAGGGCGCGCCGTTGCAGGTTGAATTTGCGCCGCTGACGACCTGAAAATCAAGATTCGGCGTGCCGGAGGTAAACGCGTTCACGGCACCCAAGCTATCGACTGGGTATCCAACGCTGAAACTCAGGATCAGGGAAGTTGGTGTCGAAGAACCCAGGGAAATATGGCCAAACCCGACAGCCGAATTGTTCAGGGAGGAGCAGCTATCGTCCACATCGATAGTTGGGTTCACATACAAGACTCGGCTGTCTCCAGTATCGGCAACATACACCGCGCCGAGGTTGTCGATTGCAACTCCCAGGGGTCCGCTGAGCGTTGTCCCCTGAAGATAGACGGAATTGAGTAGGACATCGCCGTCGCCCGCGGTGTCGACTTCGACTATGCGATTATGGCCCGTATCGGCGATATAGACATTTCCGATGCGGTCCACGGCAACGCCGCTCGGGTTACTCAGCGCAGGGTCCAACTCTCCCGTGCTGAAAACCATCCCCGTAGTGCTTCCCGACGCCAGCGTTACGACACGATTGTGTTCGGAATCGGCGATATAGAGTGTCCCGGATACATCCACAGCCAGGCCGCTTGCGCCGGTAAGAGAAGATACACCGGAGGAAACGTTGATGGTGAGAACGGCCGCGGAGCCTCCAGAAGTCACTTCCACAATCTGGCTGTGGCCGGGATCCGCAATAAAGATATCTCCGGATTGGTCGAGCGCGATGCCTTCCGGAGTACTCAACTGCACGCTGCTCGTGCTGATCACGGAACCGGCTCCCGAGGGACTGACCATGACCACACGGCTGTTGCCCGTATCCCCGATATAGAGGTTGCCTGCCACGTCGATCGCGATGCCGGAAGGGGAACTGAGTGACGCCGGGCTCAACCCAGTGATCGCGACCACCCTCGCAGTGCCCTGTGCGTTCACTTCCACGATTCGGTTATTGCTGGCGTCGGCGATGTAAACGTCGCCCGCCGGGTCCACAACCAGGGCAGCAGGGGAACCGAGAGTAATGCTCCCACCTGTGTTGACGGTGCGAACTACCCCCTGAAATGTCAGGCTGAACGTTGCGTGGGCCAGTTGGGTAACACCAAACAGGAACAGGCAAACGAGGACAACCGCACGCCCGCAGGACCGTAAAGAGAAAACCATTAATCACCCTGAAGGGCTTATCGCCCGAAAATTGAACTTCAGCCCTTTTTACTGAGAAGCCAGACCCTGCGCGCCAACGATTGGCTCGTTGGGAGCAAGGGCAAAGGATTCACTTCGCTGACAATACGGAAGTTGCTTAGGCGTGACAGCCTCAAGGTTACCGAGCGGTAAAGGCTTTCCAGATCTTATGCTACTCCGCGAATTTTGTCCAGCCGGCGCCCGAATAGGACATTTCTACTTTGCGTTGATAGCCGGCGCCCGAACTGTTTACTCAAGTGCGCAGAAAACGATAAACTACGAGGCTGCCGTCGATGACGATTTATGCAGCCAAAGACGAATGGCAAGGCTTAAACAATAGGGGTGTGAGCTGAAAATCTTTTCCAAGCGCACAGCCGCGCCGCGAGCGCAGGATGCAATCGCAAGTAGTAGTGCTAATGCGAAAAGCCAACGGGCTGGGTATGTCATCGCGGCGAATTGAGTACGCTATCTCCTCGGCAATGAAGTTCACTACTTTAATGCCGATTTGGTATGGTATCGACGGTGCCCTCATGGTTCGGAATCCGGCAACTGATCGTTGTGGCTGAAGTTTGACGCCACAACTCAGGAACCAACTCGGCGAGATTGCATCCACGTAATCGCGAAAGACACTCAGTGTCCAGAGCCATAGCCTTGCGTTTGTCGGTTTCGGACGCAGCGTAACCGATCTCTACCGACCCGGTCCTATCCATTGGAGACGAGTCCCTCCAGGGATTAATCTCTAATGAATCACAGTGGTCACAATAGTGGACGATGACGTAATAGAAAGCCCGGCCCGTCCAGAACTCCAGGCTGCTCGCATCCACAACACCATTTTTTAACCAGAAAGACGACCTGAGCGTGGCGTATGGGATCAGACCAATCGCCGCCAACACCCGGTTCGACACAAATAGATCGTAGTCGCAGCCGTCAGGGGCACATGGGGCGTTCGGCCTCAACGCGCTTCCAAAACGCTGCCGAAGCTCCTGAATTGTCGGCGGACGGCCGCTTAGCGTAAGTTCGTATGCGATGCGGAGAACGCTGTCCGCATTGCGCTTTACACGATATAGATAGATGCCGCTGGCGCAAGCCGCGAGCAAGATGAGCACGATAGCGAGAACCGCTGATCTGCGAATGAGGGTCATCAACCATTCAGACACCGACGAATCGATCTAAGATCGATCCCCCACCAATCTCCTTGACACAGCGGCGCCAAAGAATCGTCGCATTTACCCAGGGGCCCGGGAAACGCTAGACTACAAGGCTACGTCGATGATCTTTTCGATGCGCCGAGTAGTCATCGCGGTGGCCGCGCGCGTATTGGCCATTGCGATGGTGGCGGCGTGGTTTTACTCAAAACATCGGCCGCCGCAATCCTCACCTGAGCAGCAAAATGCCTGCGTGAACGCGGCGGTTTGCACGGGCTGCCATGCGGATCTCGCGGCTGGATTCCACAAAACCGGCATGGGACGGTCATTCGCCCGATTGCGGCCGGAACTTGTTCCCGAATTCGGAAAGCCGTTCCATCACAAGGCATCGGACAGTTACTTCGCCATGGTCGCGCGCGATGACCGTTCCTATCAGCGGCGCTGGCAGATCGGCTTCGATGGCAAAGAGACGAATGTCGACGAAAAACAGGTCGATTACGCCATCGGCTCGGGAAACCATTCGTTCACCTATCTGCATCCGCGCCGCGAACGGCGCCCTTCAGCTTCTGCCCCCTAAGCTGGTATTCCGAAAAAGGCGGCTATTGGGATATGAGCCCTGGATACGACCAGGCGGATTTTCCCGGCTCGGTCCGCCCTCCCGCCGAGTCAATGAGTTTCGGCAGGAATTTCCGGTTCGGCAAGGAAGGCAGGTACAATTTCTTCCTCCGCGCCGAATTCCAGAACATCTTCAACCGGCTGTTCCTTTCGCCGCCCCAGACCGGTAACCAGGGGCTCGCACCTGGCGGGTCGCCCGCAACAATTTTCAGCCCTTTGACGACTAGTGGCGGAGTGTTGACCGGTGGCTATGGATACATCAACACGGTGATGGGAGCCGGGGCTCAACCCAGGTCCGGCCAGCTCGTGGGACGATTTACGTTCTGATTTGATTCGGTTCATTCACGATCGCGGCCGAGGTGCTGGAGCACGTCCAGCGCCTTGCGCGCGCACTTCGGCGCTCCCAAATTGATGAGGCCGTCTCTATCTAAAGATCATGACGTGGCCGGTATGCATCACACTCACCGCATGCCCGGGCGTCGGGCGATCTGTGTACAGCGGTCCCTGAATGACGGCATAGATGTCCGGCTGGCGGAAGATGGGGGCCTTGCACTGCGCGCCTGCAAGATATATGTTAATTGTGCGAGTCAATAGGGAGGAGTAGCGATGCAATCGGCCAGAAGATCGTATGCAAGACCGCTGCTGTACGTATGGGGCTGCATGCCGCTCATGCTTGGGTTCGTGTTGGTGGGACCTAATTCCTTACTACAAGCTGCTTCCAACATCAGCGCCAGCCCGGTGGCGGATGCCGCCAGAACCGATGACCTGACTGCCGTCCGCAAGCTGATCAAGGAGCACGCGGATGTAAATGCGCCCGCCAATGATGGCTCCTCCGCGCTGCTGTGGGCGGCCTTCCGCTCCGACGCGGAAATGGTGAAGGCGCTGGTTGCGGCGGGAGCCTCGGTTGACGCGGCGAACCATTACGGCGTAACTCCTCTTCTGCAGGCCAGCCGCAACGGCGACGTCGAGGTGATCCAGGCGTTGCTCGATGCGGGAGCGGACCCCACGCGTTGGCATCCCGAAGGCGAAACGCCGTTGATGGCTGCTTCGCGCACCGGCCGCGTGGACGCGGTCAAATTACTGCTCTCGCATGGCTCATTCGTCAACGCCGCGGATCCGTATCAGGAAGAGACGGCGCTCATGTGGGCCGCTGCTGAAGGTCACCTGGACGTGGTGAATACTCTGCTGTCCGCCGGCGCCGACGCTAACCTCAAGGCGCACGTCTCCACCATCACCGAGCGCAAAGACGCGGACCATCCTTCAGGCGGCTTTACGGCCCTGATGTTCGCAGTTCGCAACGGACACAACGAGGTTGCCGAAGCGCTGATCAAGGGTGGCGCGGATCCGAAGCTGACCAACGCCGATGGCGCCAGTGCCACCGTCGTCGCCATTGTCAATGACCGATTCGATCTGGCCAAGGAGCTGCTTGACCTGGGCGCCGATCCCAACGACGGAGCTTTGTTCTTCGCCGTGGACATGCACGACGGCACCATCGACATGCGTGCGCACGATGGCTCCCGCATGCAACCCACTCATCCGAATAATCTGACTTCTTTGGGGCTGGTGAAGGTGCTGCTAGACCTTGGCGCGGACGTGAACAAGCCGTTTGTCGGCGCTCTGCATTCCACCACGCTGTGCTGCGGCGTTTCCATCAACAGCTCGCCGTTTTACCGCGCTGCGACGGCGGCCGACGTGGAGGTACTCAAGCTGATGCTGGCCAAAGGCGCGAAGATCGAATGGAGCCCGAGCGAGGTCAAGCCTAAGGACGGCAAACCTGCCGGTGCCGGCCGCCCGAATCCGAACATCGGTAAGACACCGTTGATGGCTTCGATAAAAGGGGGCCTAGGCGCACCGATCGCGGGCGGCCCCGGTTTCACCCGCATTGGTCCGCCGGAGTTCCGCGAGCCCGGCAGCCGCGATCCGCTGGAGGCTCTCAATCTCTTGCTTGCGGCCGGGGCCGATCCGAATGCTAAGGCGGCCGATGGTTCGACACCGCTCCATCAGGCCGTAGAAGCGGAGCAGGTGCCGATGATTCGTGCGATCGCAGCTGCCGGTGGAAAGCTGGACGCCGTCAACAAGGACAATCTGACACCCCTGCTTCTGGCCGAAAAACCCAAGAAAGCGGATCCGCTCGACATGGGCGATCAGGACGTGTACAAACCGAAGCACAATTCAAAAGAGGAAGTCATCGCCGCTGTGCGGGAGCTGATGCATCTTGGTCCCAACGATCCTGCGCCGCAGCCACCGCCGCTTCCGCCGCCGGCCGACAAGAAAGTTGATGATAAGGATAAGAAGGTTGACGATAAGGACAAGAAAGACACTCCCACAGCGGCGGCGGTGACAAGCGCTCCATGAGAAACCGGAAGAGCATCGTATTTACGGCGGCGCTGCTCGCCCTTGGCATTGGTGTTCCGCTTGGGGCGCAGACCGGCACTGCGCCATCCAAGGCCGCGACAACGGTGGAGGAAGCCAAATACCGCGCGTTCGTGAATCAGTATTGCATCGCGTGTCACAGCAAACGCGTGGTGAATCCAGCAGAGGCTCCGATCAATCTGGAAGCGGCGGCCTTCGACGATCTGATGGGGCATGCGGAGACCTGGGAAAGAGTGTTGCGGAAATTGAGTGTGCGTGCCATGCCGCCTCCCGGCGTTCCGCGTCCCACCGAGGCCGAGTACGCGCGTTTTACCAGCTGGCTCGCTGGATCGCTCGATCGCGCCTGGGAAGGCCACAGCACCCCCGGCCGCTACGTGGTGCATCGTCTGAATCGCGCGGAATATGCGAACGCCGTCCGCGACCTGGTGGCAGTGGACATTGACGTGAGCGACCTTTTGCCGACCGACGGCGCCGAATATGGATTCGACAACATCGCGACGGCTCTGAAAACCTCGCCGCTGCTGCTTGAGGGATACGTCAACGCCGCCGAGCGCGTCAGCGCCATGGCCGTGGGCGATCCGCAGGTGAGGCCGGGGACGACCGAGCATTCCATCAGCCGCGAATTCAGCCAGAACGGATATATCGCCGGGCTGCCGATCGGAACGGTGGGCGGCACCGTTATCCATCAAGTTTTTCCGGCCGACGCCGAGTATAAACTGTCGGGCCGGCTGGTGCGAGGCGTTCAGGAAGGCTACGCAGGCGTAGAAGGAAACGACATTCCGTACACCTTCGTCATCACCTTGGATGGCGCCGAAGTGTATTCAGCTCCAATTGGCGGTCCCGGAGATGACGCAATGCAGGCCAAGGATTTGGCCGCGGCTCAACCCGTGATCGACAAACGGATGACGGGACGCGTGCGGGTCACCGCCGGTCCGCATGAAGTTGGCTTTACGTGGAAAGAGCGGCCCGCACAGTTGCAGGACGTCTGGGAGCCGGCGCGGCGCGACAGCCAGGAAGTCCACATGGTGGCAGGCTTGCCGAAGCTGAGAACCGTTTCCATCGACGGCCCGTACAATGTGCACGGCCTCAGCGAAGGGCCCAGCCGGCAGCGGCTCTTTGTCTGTCATCCCAGCGCAAGCGCCAGCCGCGTTGCGGCCCAAAGCGTGGCATCGAAAACGACCGCTCCGGGTGCTACTCCAGATGAGAACGCCTGTGCAGTGAAGATTCTCACCAACCTTGCACGCCGGGCGTATCGGCGTCCCGTAACGCCGGACGACGTCGAGGCGCCGCTTTCGTTTTACAAGCACGCGCGGCAGGGTGGCGGCAGTTTCGACGATGGGATTCGCGCCGGCGTCGCGCGCGTTCTTTCGAGCCCTTACTTCTTGTATCGAATTGAGAGCGACCCTGCAGGCGCCCGCGCCGGCGTCGCGCATCCGGTCAGCGACATTGAGCTTGCCTCGCGCCTGTCCTTCTTCTTATGGAGTAGCGTTCCCGATGAAAAGCTGCTTGATGCGGCGGCAGCCGGGCGGCTGCGGGAGCCGGAAGCGCTGAGCGCTCAGGTGCACCGCATGCTCGCCGATGACCGTTCCGACGCCCTGGTGAACAATTTCACCGGGCAATGGCTGCAGCTTCGCAACCTGGAGGCGAAGGTTGTCCCGGACATCCTGATGTTCCCCGATTTCGACGACAACATCCGCAAGGGATTCCGCACCGAGACCGAGATGTTCTTCGGCTACATCTTGCGTGAAAACCGCAGCGCTCTTGAGCTTCTGAGCGCCGACTACACCTTCTTGGACGAACGGCTCGCCCGGCATTATGGCGTCCCGGGCGTCTACGGCCCACAATTCCGGCGCGTCAAGCTCGCCGATCCCAATCGCCGCGGTCTGCTGGGCCAGGGAAGTATCCTCGCGATGACGTCCGTCGCCACCAGAACCTCGCCGGTTTACCGCGGCAAGTATGTGCTCAGCACTTTCCTGAACACGCCCCCGCCGCCTCCGCCGCCGAACGTCCCCTCGCTGGACGAAAGCAACAAGGATTCGAAGGTCCCCAAGACGGTGCGTGCGCAACTGGAATTGCACCGCAAGAACCAGCCCTGTGCGGGCTGCCATCGCGTGATCGATCCGGCCGGATTCGCGCTCGAGAACTTCGATTCGGTGGGGGTGTGGCGGAATAAAGGAGCCGATGGCGCAACGCTGGACGTGGCGGGCACGCTCGCGGACGGAACTCAGGTCACGGGGCCGGTGGCTCTGCGCGAGGCCATTCTGAGCCGGCCTGACGCCTTCGTGACTGTCGTCACCGAAAAGATGTTGACCTACGCGCTGGGGCGCGGGCTGGAGCCCGCCGACATGCCGGTAGTTCGCCGCATCGTCAGGAAGGCCGCCCAGAACAATTACCAGCTTTCCTCGGTTATCATAGGAATAGCGGAGAGTGCGCCGTTTCAGATGCGCACGAAGTTGGAACCGACGGAAACGGCCCATGCGCAGGCCGATGCTGTAAAACTTGCAAGATCGAACAATACTTCACGATCAAAGAGGGAGCAGCCATGATCATTACGAAGAAGCATCTTTCGCGACGCACGTTCGTGCGTGGGGCCTTGGGCGCCTCGATCGCATTGCCGTTCTTGGACGCCATGCTACCCGCGCTGTCGGCGGCGCCGAAATCCCCATTCCGTTTCGGTGCGGTCTACTTCCCTTGTGGCGTGTTTCCCACTACCTGGCATCCCGATGCGGAGGGGAGCGATTTCGCTTTCAAGCCGGTCATGCAGCCGCTCGAGGGGTTCCGCAATCAGCTCGTCACGGTCAGCAAGATGAAAGCGCCGTGGGGCGAGTCGGTCCATCTCGGCGCCAGCTCGGCGTTCCTGAATGGCGTAGGGCCAGCCGTCCGCCGCGACGGGAGGGGCGACTCTTTTGGGAA
Organism: Bryobacteraceae bacterium; assembly: GCA_050010415.1. GTDB lineage: Bacteria > Acidobacteriota > Terriglobia > Bryobacterales > Bryobacteraceae > Palsa-89. The sequence goes on from JBEKLB010000067.1 coordinate 9,198, forward strand.
GATTGAATCGAAAAAGACCGTCGACCAGTTCGTAGCGGATCAGGTGGCAGCGGATACGCCACTGCGCTCGATTGAAGTCGGCACCGAGGACATGGGCACTGCGGTGGGGGCCTGCGACGGTTTCGCCTGCACGTTCTTCAATACGCTGTCCTGGCGCGATGATGAGAGCCCGCTGCCGGTGGGGATCAATCCACGCGTTACGTTCGAGCGCATGTTTGGCGAAACGGATTCCACTGAGCGGCGCTTCGCTCGCCTGAAGGAAAAGCAGAGCTTGCTGGACTCGGTGACCGAAGAGACCGCGAAACTGAAACGGTCGCTTGGAGCGCCCGATCGCGCCATCCTTGATGAGTATCTCGGCAACATCCGCGACGTCGAGAGCCAGCTCCAGCGGATGGAGTCTCGTCTCGGCACCATCACCGGCAATCCGGAAGCGCCGGTTGGCTTGCCGGAAGCGTTCGACGATCACATGACCATCACTTATAACCTGATGCACCTGGCGTATCAGGGCGACATCAGCCGCGTTTTCACCTTCATGACCGGTCATGAGGCCAGCGATCGCGCGTACGGGCATATCGGCATTCCCGAACAGCATCACACCATTTCCCATCATGGCAACGATCCGGAGAAGCTCGCGAAATACGCCAAGATTGCCACCTATCAAATCCAAAAGTTCGCCGATTTCTGCGACAAGCTGAAGGCCACCAAAGAGGGCGACGGCAACCTGCTCGATCACTCGCTCCTGTATTGGGGCAGCGGCATGAGCAACGGCAACCAGCACGATCGCAACAATCCGCCGGCGGTGCTCGTGGGCGGCGCTTGCGGCAGGATGAAAGGCAACCGGCACATCGTCGCTCAGGATACGCCCACCGCGAACCTGCTGTTGGCGATGGCGCACATAGGCGGCGCCGAAATCGATAAGCTCGGAGCGAGTACGGGCCGGGTAGATCTCTAAGTACAAGCCGTCAGGGACACTTCTCGGCGACGCGTTTCACGGTCGTCACGTTGATACCGTCCGCGCCTCCGTCGCCGATCAGGAGCCCGTTTACCGCGACGCGCGATCCGGATAGCGGATCCAGCCGCGTCACGACGAACTTCAGTGGGATGGTTCGATTGCCAAGCGGCCTGGTAGCGTCTGCGCCGGCTGCAATGCTCTCCGCCCGCTCTGGGTTTGTCGCTCGCGTGACCACCCAGCCGTCTCCGCTCTTAGCCAGACAGCCCACCACGCGAGCCAGCGCATCGGACGGCAGATCGGTACGTCCGTCCTTCTGCACAATCTGAACGCTGGCAGTTGTATCGCGCGCCAGCTCAGCGGTTCCCGCGGGAAAACCGTTGGATTTCAGCATGAGTGCGACGATATCCCGGTAGGTGGGCTCAGAGAGGGAACCCGGGCTGCCATTCGGCATGTTAGCGCTGACGTACTCCACGAGATCGCCGACGGTTTTTTGAGCGAAGCTCTTCCAGAACGATTGGCCCACCAGCGGCGCTTTGCCTTCTGCAGCCAACGCATGACAGCCCGCGCAGCTTTGGCCGAATGCCATTACGCCGCGGGCAGCTTGGGCTTCCGTGTACACACCGTCCCAGACGGTCCGGCGCGGGTTGCTGGTCTGAGCGGTCGCGATACCGGCCGTGGCCGATGCGAGGAACAAAAGACCAGCCAGCGGTAAGACCGACGCTCTCTGCATGTGGTGATCGTGCCAGCTAACCGCAGCCCATGTCAAGCCTGCGCCGGTAAGAATGCGATCAACGCGGTTGGTCCCGAGCGTCCGCGGTCTTCCCGCTATCTCTGTAGATCATTAAACTGGAAACATTCACCGGCTCAAAGTCCGCCAGGGTCAAATTTCTAAGGCACGATAAATCGTTGTCGTTCCATCGCGTGTCGGGCGTCCCGATCAATCCGCCAGAGTCTCCGTTGTCAGCCAGGATGATCCCGAAGTGCCTTAGGCCCCTGATAATGATGGCGGCTTGTGGGCTGGTGGCCGTGCAGGATGGATTCGCTACCGATGCCTTCAACCGGTAGATCTCGCCCGCTGGTCCGCTAAAGCCGCAGGCGGAAGGCGGCGAGGATTGAGACAGCAGCGTTCCTGTTGGAACCCCGGTGCAACTACCCACGCCCGCTGTCTCGGTAGCGGGCCATACCCAATTGTTCAACATATGGTTGAGCGTAAATCGCGTCGGATGCCGGACGACGCCGTTGGGGGACGTGGGGGTACCGGTTCCAATCACTTCATCGGCGTTCAGCAACAGCGGCGCGATGGGAAGGCCGGCCGCATCCGCCGTCCCCTTTCCTTGCGTCGTCAATGCGTTCGTGGCGACATCGGGCCAGAGCGCATTGGAGTCATCCTCCCATGCTCCGCCAGTCACTAACTGCGACGTGAACATTTCCCACAAACCAGGCGTCACGTTGCCGCAGCCAGCTTCCTGGTAGATGAGCACATGACCATCGCCGATATAGTTTGTCGCGTTCGAATTATTAGAAGTGCCTTCAATCGGGGCATTCGCCGGGATAGGGCCGGATGTGAAGTAATGCTGATACCCTCCGGGCACCGTAGTAACCGGAACGTACGCCTGGCTGCACGGGACTTCAAAGGCCGGTATGCCATTGGGTGGTCCCGCCGAGGCATTTCCAAAGAAGGGCTTGATTGTTTCGGGCAGGTAACCGCTATAGATGGGCGCGGCCGGGGAAGTATCTACCGGCAAGCCGCTGATGGCGAAGTCCATCCGGTGATGAAAAATCGAATTGCCCGGGAAAATGGACTTCAGGAATGCGTTGCTTCCGGTAATGCCAAAACTAATATTCTGAGTCGCGGTCGAATTTACCGCATCGGTCACGATGAATTGAACGCCATAAGTGCCTTGGCCGCCGATCTGGGAACTGGTGATCGCTCCGCTGCTCGCATCGAGGCTCATGCCTTCCGGAAGCGATCCATAGCTGGGCGCGGTAGACCAAGAGAACGTGTACGGAGGGGTGCCTCCCGTAGCAGCGATGGTGCAACCGGAATAAGCGGCGTATTGAGTTCCGCCCGCACACGTTGTAGTGATGATTCTCAACGCTGAGGAGGCGGGGGCCTGTGCGAATGCTGCTGCGCTGGTCAAGGCGAGCAAGCCAATAGCACGCCGCCGATTCGTTTTCAGCATTTGGATTCCTTCAGGGATGCGGCTCTCGATCACTATATTCGGAGAAGATCCAGGAACACAATAGTACTGTAACAGTTAGAAGCTCTTACTCAGCGAAACTGTTTCTTTAGGTCAAAGTTACGCTAAAGATGCCGTAGCAATTGGTGCGAGAACACGCCCAACAAATCCCCGAGAGCCGCAAAGCGGCCAAGCTAGAGCAGGATAAGCGTTAGTCGTTCGATGGTGCTTGGATTGCACTGTATTGATGGTCGGTTAAGGAGACGAAGCGTGAGAATACAAAAAAGTGCCCCTCGAGATGAATTTCTCGAAAGCATTATCATCGAGCTGAAGACTTTGAAGGCTGAAGAACGTCGACTGCAGCGCGCACGCGGGAAGCTTCGTCGGAGCCCGATGTTGCTGACGCAGTTTTGGAATGAAATGGTCGCCCTTCGACAGCGGGCTGATCGCCTGGACGCTGCCTTAGACCCCATTCCGCTGCGTCAACCCCGGAATGCGGGCAAGACTGCCTTCGCCGCGATGGAGAACCTATGCGCCTAGTTCTTCTGATCCTCATCATCGTTTTAGTCCTGGGAGCGCTTCCAACTTGGCCATACAGCACGGGCTGGGGTTACTATCCGAGCGGCGGGTTGGGATTGGTTTTGATTGTGCTTCTGATTCTGGCGTTAATGGGACGCCTCTGAAGTGCTCGTCAGCGCATCCGGCAGAGGATCCAGCAGCGCAGGACTTCAGCGACGCTCCAGGCCTGCGCGATGCATCCTCGCGGTGAGAAGGGAGGCTCAGCATCGAAAATTTCGCTGATGGATCCGACACTAGCCTGCCTCAAATGGAGCTCGAAGCCGTCCAGAAATTTACCGGCGCCTGCAAAGTCACCCGGATGAACTTTGAGCCACGCATCGATAAAAGGGCCGATCAGCCAAGCCCAGACGGTCCCTTGATGATAGGCGGCGTCGCGGGCGCGGAGATCTCCGTCATACTTGGGCTTGTAATTCTTGTTATCCGGTGAAAGCGATCGCAAACCTACCGGTGTGAGCAGCTTGTCGCGCGCGATTTCTAAAACCTGAGCCCAGCGGGATTCGTCGAGAATGGGATGTTTTAATGAGAGCGCGAGGAGTTGATTCGGCCTGCAAGCGGGGTCGTCACCCTCTGGCCCGTCGATTACGTCAAAGAGATATTGTTGCGCTGCATTCCAGAACCGCGCGTTGAAGGATTCGCGTGCTCGCCGAGCAAGCGCCGCAATGCGTTGCTTCAGTTCCGCCTCATTCTCTTCGGCCAGCCACCCCTCCAACAATTTCAATGCGTTGTACCACAGCGCATTGATCTCAACCGCTTTGCCTCGCCTGGGCGTGACCACCCAGCCATCGACTTTGGCATCCATCCAGGTGAGCGCGTAACCCCCGGCGCCCTGCGTCAACAGGCCATCGCGCGAATCGACGCCAATGCCGAACGCCGTTCCACGCAGGTGCCTCTCGAAAATGTCGATCAGCTTGGGAAGGGCCATCTGTAGAACCGAACGATCTCCGCTCAGCACCGTGTATCGATCCAGCGCGTGGAAGTACCAGAGCGTCGCGTCGGCGGTGTGATACAAGCCCTCTGTTTGCCGCTCCGGAAAGAGGTTCGGAATCAGTCCATCGCGCACGTAGTGAGTGAACGTACGGAGAATCCAGGCCGCCTCTTCGAAGCGGCCGGTGGAGAGCGTCAGGCCTTCGAGGGAAATCATGGTGTCGCGGCCCCAGTCCGTAAACCAGTGATATCCGGCGATGACGGTTCGAACCTCGTCTCCCACCGCATGCGCGCGGGTTGCGTCTTCGGTTCTGCCCGCGGGCGTGATGATGAATTGGTCCGCCGCCCATACTAGCTCGGCAACAGTGGGGTGATCGACGATTAAATCGTCAGCGCTTTTATCAATCTGGCGGGAGGCCATTGAGAGGATGCGGCGCTTTCGTTCCGCCTCCGATTGAAACGCGAGAGCAGGAGTTAGCGCGCGCATGTTTTCCCAGGTCTCGGAGGAGACAATGAGCGTCGCATCACACTCCTTTCGAAGCTCGGCGTGGAAGAAACCAGGACTCCACAAATCCCCGCTGGCCGGATACCCGCGCTGTTGCTCGAAAGCGTAGATTACTTCCTCCACGCGGATGCGGTCCACGGTCAGCGCGGCGTTTTGTCCGTCCAGCGCAAGCCGCAAGGGCGGGAGATTCCCTCCGGCGGAGACCTCGTAGCGATCGTCGGCAACCGTCAAAGAGTATGACGATTCCAACTTCGCGTCGACCGGCGTTTCGTGAGGCCGAAAGTGTATCGAGGGCCGGAGCACCAGTCGAACGCTGTGATCGCCGGAAAGGAGGGAATAGTTGATGTACGCGGTGTTCTGTCCATGCGGCAAAACCAGCCGTTTCTCCAACACGATGTTTGCGAATTCATAGCGCCAGACGGGCGAGCCGCTTTCGAGGCGAAATTCGCTCAAGTAATCCGTGGCCTGCGGCTTCGCGGTGCCGCCAGCCCTGTCCTGCCCGCTGAGTTGGACCGAGCGGCCATCCGGAAGTTCGATGCGTTCCAGCAATTCGTTCAGCATCACGACGCGCCCAAATGGCGCAGGCAGAGCAGCGACGAGATAGCCGTGATAGCGGCGCGCAATCACTCCCGACAATGTGCCGGATGCGTATCCACCTAGTCCATTCGTAACCAGCCATTCGCAGTCCAGTCCACTCTTGAAGGCACGCTCGTGCTTGCCGGGTTGAGATGTGTAGATCGCGAGATCACGCATGGGTGGGTTTAGCGATTAATGGCACCGGCCGCAGGACAACGGCGGCTTGTCCGGGAACTCGAAAGTTTTCATCGGTCTCAATTTCAGGTGTCCCCGTGCCGCCGTATTTCGGATCTTCGCTCGACCACAGCAGACCCCATTCCGAATCGGCCGGCGGGGCAAGCAAAGGCTCCGGCGCCGGATCAAGATGCAGATTCGGGCCCAGGTTGACGAGCAGCAATCGGTCCTCTCCCTCATCCTCGAAAAAGCGCAGGACGAATGCTTCATTCGAGAGCACCGCGCCGTCCACGGCATGCTTTCGTTGCGCGCGAAACGCAGCTTCGGTGCGGCGGAGCTTCAATAGATCGCGATGCAGATCGTAAATCTCAAGATGGGTGTGGCGTTCCGAGTGATCGAGTTTCGAGCGCTCGAAGGTAGATGGGTCGCCGGGGTCGGCGAACCGCGCCTGCATTTCGGGAGTGGCCAGGCTCGGGAATTGCGCCAGAAATTCGGCGCGGCCCTGGCGAATTTGCCCGGCGAGTTCCGGCGCGTGGTCGGCGAAATAGAGGAACGGACTGCTCGCCGCGAATTCCTGACCTTGAAACAACATGGGAGTACCGGGCGCAAGCAGCGTCAGCGCCGTAAGCGCGCGCAGTTTTCCGGGCGATGTTAGCGCATGACACCGCTTGCCATAGGCGGAATTCGCTATTTGATCGTGATTCTGGATGAACGTGACCATGGCTGCGGGGTTAATGTCGAGCGCCGCCGAGCCTCGCCGCTTTTTCTGCCACTTGTAGCGCTGACCTTGGAAAAGATATCCGTATTTGATTGACGAAATGAATTCCTGGGGCGTTCCCAAATAGTCCGTGTAGTAGGCTTCGTTATGACCCGTGAGCGCTACCATGGCGCTGTGATGGAAGTCGTCGTTCCAAAGCGCATCCAATCCATACCCACCCTGTTCAAGAGATTCGACGAGCTTCACCTGCTGCGGCTCATTCTCGGCGACGAAAATCAAATCACGAGGGGCTGCACGTTTGCGAGCTTCGCGAGCGATGGCACCCAGGATGTGATCGTCCGAGGCGTCGTGGATGTCTTGCGTTGCGTCGAGCCTTAAGCCGTCCAGATGAAACTCATCGGTCCAGTAGCACGCGTTAGCGATGCAAAACTCCCGGACGGGGCCAGAGTCCGGGCCATCGAAATTGATGGCCGGCCCCCAGTCGGTGGTCTGCTCATCGGAAAAATATTGCGGCGCGTACTTCGCGATGTAGTTCCCGTCCGGGCCCAGGTGATTGTAGACCACATCCAGGATTACCCCCATTCCGAGCGAATGCGCGCCATCCACGAAGCGGCGAAAGTCATCGGGCAATCCATACAGGTGGGTCGGTGCGAACAATTGCACGCCATCGTAGCCCCATCCGAAGCGTCCCGGAAACTCGGCGACGGGCATCAATTCGAGAACCGTAATCCCAGCTTCGGCCAATTGACGCAGCTGCTGCTGAGCACTCCGCCAGGTACCTTCCTTGGTGAACGTGCCGATGTGCATCTCGTAAATCACCTGGCCCGGAAGCGCAATGCCGCGCCAGTGAGTGTCGGTCCACTGGAAGCGGCGGGCATCCACCACCTCCGACCAACCGTGTGGACCGGTAGGCTGGTATCGAGTAGCCGGATCTGGAAACGCTTCGCCGCCGTCCAACTGGTATCGATAGCGGGAGCCTGCCCGCGCGTTTTGGGCGAGCCCCGAGAAATAGCCGGCATCTTCCGCCCGAAGAGGGAAGACCCCGCGACCGTCGATGACCACGTCGACCTGCTCATGGACTGGGGCCCACGTGCGGAAATGAACACCCGCATCCGTAACTTCGGCACCGATGGGGAATCGCCTGCTGCCCGGTGTCATTGGCGTTCGGGCGTCAACAGTTGCAGAACACTCGGCGGCCTGGGTTCCCGGCAAACAATGAGAGATAGCGGCACCAGCTCCACCGCTGTTCCAGGCTCCAAAAAGTGCGTATCAACATCCAGGGCCGGATTGTTAGTGTCGATGACGGCCTCCCATCTGTCGGCTCCGGGAGGCTTGGGGAGGTAAAACTGAATTGGCTCATGATGGCAGTTGAGCATGATCAGAAAGGTGTCGTCGGTGATCGGCTCGCCGGATTCGTCCACATCGCCCAACGTTTCGCCGTTCAGTATCAGGCCCAGACATCGGACCCAGCCCAGCCCCCATTCGTCGTCGGTCATCTCCTCGCCATCGGGCCGCAGCCACACAATATCTCTTTCTTCGGTGCCGCGAATCGCACGGTCTTGATAGAACTTTCGGCGGTGCAGGTTCGGATGATCCCGGCGCATCTGAATCAGCTTTTGCGTGAATTCCAGCAGTGCCACTTGGCGGTGGTCGAGGGACCAATTGATCCACGTAGTCTCATTGTCCTGGCAATAGGCGTTGTTGTTGCCGTTTTGCGAATGGCCGATCTCATCGCCGCCCAGGATCATGGGTACGCCTTGCGAGAAAAGCAGTGTCGTGAGGAAATTGCGTTTTTGCCGCTCTCGCCTTTCGATAATTTCCAGATCCTCGGTTGGGCCTTCGGCGCCCATATTCCAAGAGAAGTTGTCGTTGGAGCCGTCACGATTGTCTTCCTGGTTGGCCTCGTTGTGCTTGCTGTTGTAGCTAACCAGATCTTGCAGCGTGAAGCCATCGTGGGCCGTCACGAAATTGATGCTGGCGGAAGGGCGGCGGCCGTCGCGATCATAGAGATCGCTCGATCCAGTGAGCCGGTAACCGAAATCGGATAGCTGCCCCTCGTCGCTCTTCCAATAGCGACGGACCGTATCGCGATAACGGCCGTTCCACTCGGCCCAACCCGCCGGAAAATTCCCCACCTGATAGCCGCCGTCACCCACGTCCCACGGCTCGGCGATCAATTTCACTTCGGAGATAACCGGATCTTGATGAATGATGTCGAAGAAAGCAGAGAGCCGGTCCACATCGTGCAGTTCTCGTGCCAGCGTAGCAGCCAGATCGAAGCGGAAGCCATCCACGTGCATCTCTTCAATCCAATAACGGAGGCTGTCCATGATGAGTTTAAGCACTTGGGGATGCCGGGCGTTGAGGCTGTTTCCGGTGCCGGTGTAATCCATGTAGTAGCGCGCATCGTCTGGAACCAGACGATAGTAGGTGGAATTGTCTACTCCGCGAAAACTGAGCATGGGGCCCATGTGATTGCCTTCGGCGGTATGGTTGTAAACGACATCGAGAATCACCTCGATGCCTTCGCGGTGAAAGGCTTTCACCATGCTTTTGAACTCGGATACCTGGCCACCGCGATCGCCCGAACCGGAGTAGCGGGAGTCTGGGCTGAAGAAGTTCGTGGTGTTGTATCCCCAGTAGTTGGTTAGATTCTTCTCGGCGAGGTGTTTGTCGGTGAGGAAGGCATGCACAGGCATGAGTTCCACCGCGGTTACTCCCAGCCGCTTTAAGTATTGGATGGAGGGCTTGGTGGCCAGCCCAGCGTAGGTTCCGCGCAGCGCTTCGGGAATTTCCGGATGAAGCTTGGTGAAACCTTTGACATGCAATTCGTAGATCACCGAGTCACTGAGAGGCACGCGCAGCGGCCGATCCTCGGCCCAGTCGAAGTACGGGTTCACCACTACGCACTTCTGCATGCCGGCTGCGTCGTCATTTTCTTCAAGAGAGAGGTCGGCATCCCCGTTCCCGGGCTGATACGGAAATATGGGCGAAGCCCAGTCCACCTGACCAGCAAGGGCACGCGCGTAGGGGTCTATCACCAGCTTGTTGGAATTAAATCGCAGGCCATCGCCCGGCTGGAAGGGGCCATGCACGCGATATCCGTACATTTGGCCAGGCTGCAACCCACGGATGTAACCATGCCAGACGTAAGTGGTTCTTTCGGGCAAACGGATGCACGTGGCTTCCGCCTCGTCGGGCTTGTCGAACAGGCACAGCTCCACCCACTCTGCATGCTCGGAATAAATGGCGAAATTGGCTCCAGCGCCATCCCAAGTGGCGCCCAGAGGATGCGGGCACCCTGGCAGGATCTTCATTGACATACTCGTAACGGTAGACGCCGCCACGGACCAGGTATAACATCTCAATCACAGCGGCACACCTGAAGAGGCGCTCGGATATGCGATGGGCCTGAGGGGGGATTCGTTAGGAGTTGCCCGCGCGAGTGCGTGCCGCCTTCTTGGCCGCCTGGCTCCGCGCCGCTGCCCCGCGCTTCCGGGCAGTGCTTCGGGCCTGACGTGCGAGCGACGAATGCGAAGCCGCGGACCGGCCTTCCCGCTTCAGCGCGGCACTCACCGCGCGCGACCGGGTGGCTGAAACCTTGCGCGACGGATTGCGGCCTTTCGCCGAGTCGCGCGCCGCCTGCTCCTGAATCCTTTTCGAGGAGCCGCGCTTGGGAGGCGGCAGCTTCACCCCGGCCCGCCGGGCCTTGGACAGCCCGATCGCGATGGCCTGCTTGGGATTGCGCGCACCATGCTTACCCTCGCGAATGTGATCTATCTCCTCACGGACAAATTCGCCCGCCTGCGTGGAGGGTGATTTCCCTTCGCGCGCATCTTGGCGCGCCCGTTCCAGTGTCTTTTTCTCAGGCATAAGTCCTCACAAAAGTTTCCCAAAAGGCTCCCAAGTCTTAGACCTCTTGTAAGGAGCTAAGTTTCAAGGGGAAGCGTCGCCGTGCGATGAGAGCACCGCTGCGAGCATTCACGCTCCATCAGGCGCTGTAACGGTTATGCGTTAAAGAAGCACGCTGCGCGGCGTCTAATGGTTTGTGATGAAAAATCAGAGCTTAGACAAATTTCCTGTAAGCACGACGGATGAACTCTCTACTAC
>JBEKLB010000068.1:0-19901 GCA_050010415.1 Bryobacteraceae bacterium
AGCTTCGAAATCGCGCCTCACAGAGTGGTGAAGACCATCGCCTACAACGGGCAAATTCCGGGGCCGCTGCTGCGGATGAAAGAGGGCCGGCCCGTCAGCATCGATGTATTCAACGACACTGGCGACCCGGAAATGGTGCATTGGCACGGATTGCGAATCCCCTCCGCGGTGGACGGTGCGATGGAAGAAGGTACACCCATGCTGCCCGCGCACAAAATGGCTCGCTACAGTTTTACTCCCGCCCCGAGCGGCACGCGCTGGTATCACACGCACATCACCGCCGGACGGAATTTGAAGCGCGCCACGTACACTGGACAGTTCGGATTCATCTATATTGAGCCAGCGAGCGAGCCGGGGAATTACGATCAGGAGATTTTTCTCGCGCTCAAGGAATGGGATCCGTACATGTCGAGCGGCGGCGAGGGTGACGATTCCGTTGACGTCGCCTACAATCTTTTCTCGGTAAACGATCGCGCACTGGGACACGGTGAGCCGATCCGGGTGAAGGAGGGCCAGCGCGTTTTACTGCGAATCCTCAACGCCAGCGCAACCATCACGCGTAAAATAGCGGTCGCAGGACATAAATTTCGAGTGGTTGCGATGGATGGGAATCCGGTGGCGACTCCCCGCGACGTGCAGACGCTCGAACTCGGTCCGGCCGAGCGCATTGACGCTATCGTGGAGATGAATCAGCCCGGCGTGTGGATTCTGGGAGCCACCGACGATCATGATCGCCAGCGCGGGATGGGAATTGTGATCGAGTATTCCGGACAATCGGGTGAACCGCGCTGGACGCCTCCGGGCGATGAACATTGGGATTACACGATATTTGGAGCCGGCGGCAAACCTGATTCGCCGGTGGAACGCGTCCCATTGTTGTTTGAAAAGAAATTCGCCGGGCACCATTGGGCGGACAAATGGACCATCAATGGCAAGTCATTCCCCAAGACCGATCCGATTCGCGTTCAGGCGAACGGCCGTTACCGGCTGGTGTTCGACAACCGCAGCGACGAAGCGCATCCGGTACATCTGCACCGGCACACCTTCGAGCTGGTGAAAATCGCGGGGGTTCCAACGTCGGGTATTTACAAGGACGTGGTGGTGGTGGGGGCCAAGAGCCAGACGGAAGCGGATCTTGTCGCCGACAACCCGGGCTTGACCCTGTTCCACTGCCATCAGCAAATGCATATGGACTACGGTTTCATGACGCTGATGGAATATGTGTGAGCAGCCACGTCGGGCGCTTATGCCTTTTCCTTGCGCAAGATCAGAATGACGCTAGCGAGCACCAGCGCAGTTCCAATTAGCGTTTTAGTGGTGATCACTTCGCCCGCCACAAAGTGGCCCAACGCGACCGCCACTACTGGGTTGACGTAAGCATGGCTGGACACGCGAGTGGCCGGCATCCTGGCAAGCAGCCAGACAAAAGCGGTGAAACCGAGAAGGGATCCGAAGATAACCAAATAGAGCAGCGCCAGCGCGCCGCGCAGAGAGACATGCGGCAACGGGTGAAGTTCGCCGAAGAGGCCGGAGAGCGCGAGCAACATTCCTCCGCCCAGCACCATGGCCGCGCCGGAGGTCAAAGCGCGGGAGTCCGGCAGATCGAGCGAACGGTTGAGCACCGAACCGAGCGACCAGCCTGTAGCGCCGGCGAGAATCGCGAGACAAGGCAGCAGGCCGTAATGTTGTTCGCCATTGCGGATGAGCAGCAAACTCACACCGCACAATCCCAATAAAATGGCCGCAAGCAGACGCCAGTGGAAGCGGTGCCGCCGGAACACCCAGGTTTCGAGCGCCATGGTGATCAGCGGCAGAGTGGCTTCGAGCACCGATGCGATGCCAGACGGCACGTATTTCTCGGCCCAGAAGAGCGGGCCGTATTCCGCCACGAACATGAGCAGTCCGATAGTGGCCAGGCTGCGCCACTGGGATCTGGTTGGCCGGGGCTGCCCGCGGACGCGCATGAAAGCGTAGAGCACCACGCCTGCTACAAAGAATCGGGTGCCCGCGGCGAAGAGCGGCGGCACTTCCTGGACCGCGATCCGAATGCCCAGGAACGAAGTGCCCCACAGAACATAAATGGCGAAGAAGGCGAGCACAGTGCGAACGTCGAACGGCCCAGCTGCCTTGCCGTCCCGCGCCCTGGTAACCGCCGAACTCGCCATAAGTGGTTACCATCTTTACAGGTGCATGGGTAACCTGTCAAGATAGGTTAGGCGGTTAGCAGCTCAGAATGGCTTTTCAAATGATCGGCGGGCATCCGGCATTGGATCTGGTCAACACGCTGGATTGGCGTTTCCGTAAAGAAGGACCCGAAGACCTGCTGCATAGCTACGACGACCTGCTGCGCTTCACGGAGCAGGCGGAGCTGCTGACTCCAGAACAGACGCGACGGCTGCGTCGCACCGTGAATGAGGGGATGGGCACGCGGATATTGAAGCGTTGCCGGGGGCTGCGCGAAGCTCTGGCTGAGATGTTCTATGCCCCTTCCGCGGCAACCCTCAAAACCCTGGGAGGATATTTCAAGGCCGCGCGGATGCAGCAGAAACTGGCATGTAAAGACTCGCGTCTGGAGTGGAACTGGGCTTCGATGGAAAGTGCGGAGCTTCCGTTGTGGGTGCTCGCGCTGAGCGCGTCGGCGCTGGCGACCTCGGACGCAATGAATCGCGTTAGGGAATGCGGGAATCCGGAATGCCGCTGGCTGTTCCTGGACGGCAGCAAGAATCACACGCGCCGTTGGTGCGATATGAAGGTGTGCGGCAATCGGATGAAGGCTCGAAAGTTCAAGGCGCACAAAAGGAACTAAGCTTGCACGCAGGCCGATGGCAGCGTCAAACAGCCTTCGTCAGGCTGTAATAGTGCTGTTATTCTGGGGAGAATCGAAAGGACTCCCCGGTGTCTCTTTTAAAGAAGCGATTCCTTTGCATTTCCCTTGTCACGCTGCTCGGCATCCTGGCGCTACCGAAGCCGAAGACATTCGCGTCCGATAGCTTCACGGTTCCGGTCACCTATTACAAGCTGCCTAACGGACTGCGCGTGGTTCTTTCGCCCGATCCGACCGCGCCGACAGTGGTGACAGCGCTCTACTATCGCATCGGGTTCCGCATCGAGCCCAAGGATCGGACCGGCTTCGCGCATCTTTTCGAACACATGATGTTCCAGGGCTCCGAGAACCTGGGGAAAATGGAATTCATCAAGCTGGTGCAGCAGAATGGCGGTATCCTCAACGGTTCCACGCGCTTCGATTTCACTAATTATTTTGAGGTGCTCCCTTCGAACAAACTCGAAACCGCGCTGTGGGCCGAGGCGGATCGGATGAAGGGTCTGGCGGTGACCGACGAGAATCTCAAGAACCAGCAGGGCGTGGTCGGCAACGAAGTGAAGGTCAACGTGCTGAACCAGCCCTATGGCGGCTTTCCCTGGCTCTGGCTGCCGCAATACGCGAACGAAAACTGGTACAACGCGCACAATTTTTATGGCGACCTGAAGGATATCGAGGCAGCCAAGCTGGATGAGGTGCAGGCGTTCTTCAAAACCTACTATTCGCCCAACAACGCGGCGCTCACGGTGGTGGGGGACTTCGATCCGGGGGAAGCGAAAACGACGATCGCGAAATATTTCGGCGCCATTCCGTCCTCGAAGCTGCCGCCGTTGCCCGACCTGAGCGAGCCCGTGCAGCAGAAAGAGAAGACAGCATCGCGCAAGGACCCGCTAGCCAATCGTCCGGCCCTGGCCTTCGCCTATCACATGCCGGCGCGTAATTCGCCCGAGTATTACGCCATGGGCCTTATTGACCAGATGCTGCTACAGGGCGACGACAGCCTGCTATACCAGGAACTGGTGAAGAAACGAGGTTTCGCGGGCAGCGTTTCGGGAGGCATCAATTCCGACCTGGGCGACATGTTCGATTATTCCGGCCCCATGCTGTGGAGCGCGTCGCTGATTTACGATCCCAGCGTCAAGCCGGAACAAATCCTTTCAGCCACGGACAGCGTTATCGATAGTTTGCAATCGAAGCCGGTGGACCGGGCTCTGCTGGATCGCAGCGTGACCAAGCTGCGGTCAAGCCTTTATGATTCGATCACGCAGTTGGGCGGTTTTGGCCGAGCGAATCTGCTGGCCTGTTTTGCGCTCTTCGACGATAATCCCGAGCGGGTGAATACTCTGGAAGCGGAATTCCGAAAGGTGACGCCCGAATTAATTCAAAAGACCGCGCGCGAGTATTTGCGGAAGAGCAATCGAACCGTGCTCGAAATTGAGCCGGGCGCGAAGCCCGCCGGCGGCTCCGGGGAGGGACAACCATGAATGCGTTTTCGAAGACCGTACTGCTCTTCGCCGCAGCGGCAGTTTTGTTCGCGGCGCCGAAGGAAACTCCTCCGCCCGGGACCGCGCCTAAGCCCTTCCGGCTGCCACCCACCGACGATTTCGTTCTTCCCAACGGGATGAAGGTGACCATCGTTCCTTACGGCAGCGTGCCCAAAGTGGCGGTGCGCGCTTATGTGAATGCGGGCGCGTTGTACGAACCGGAGAGCCAGGTCTGGATTTCCAAGCTCAACGCTCTGCTGATGAAGGAAGGCACAGCCAGTCGATCCGCGGAGCAGGTGGCTCGCGAGGCCGCCGACATGGGCGGCGAATTGGACGTCGAGGCCGGCTCGGAATTTACCACCGCCGGTGGAGTCGTGCTGTCGGAATTCGGGTCACGCTTCGTCGCGCTGCTGGCCGATGTGCTCCAACATCCGGCGCTGCCCGCTCGGGAAATGGCGCGGCTGAAGGCGGATCTGGCTCGCGACCTGGCGGTGGAGAAAACGAAGACTGACTCGCTGGCACATGAGCGTTTCCTCGAAACCGTGTTCCCCAATCATCCCTACGGGCGTTTTTTCCCTCGCGAGAGCGCGCTCCAAGGATACACGCTCGAAGAAGTGCAGGCATTCTATGGCGGCAATTTCGCCGCGGCCCGAACGCATCTTTATGTCAGCGGCAAGCTGGACCCAGGGTTGAAGAAATCCATCAGCGAGGCTTTCAGCGGATGGAAACAAGGGATGCCGGCGGCGGATGTGCCGGCCAAGCCGGTGAGGGAACGTTCCCTCGAAGTGATCGACCGGCCGGGCGCCGCACAATCGACCGTGTATATGGGGCTGCCAGTAGCCGACCCAACCAGTGCGGACTACGTGACGCTGGCAGTGATGGACGCGCTGCTGGGCGGCTCGTTCGGTTCGCGCATTACCTCCAACATTCGCGAGCAGAAAGGCTACACCTACTCGCCGTTCAGCCAGATCGCGACTCGCAGGCACGTGGGGATTTGGATTGAATCGGCGGACGTCACCACTGCCGTCACCGGCCCGTCGCTCAAGGAGATTCTGTATGAGATCGACCGGGTCCGCAAAGAGCCGCCACCCGCCGACGAGCTCAAGGGCATCGAGAATTACCTCGCAGGGCTCTTCGTCATCCGGAACAGCAGCCCCGATGCACTGATCGCGCAACTCCAGTTTGTCGATTCGCAAGGGTTGGATCGGTCTTTCCTTTCCAGTTACGTGCGGAAGGTGATGGCGGTGACGCCGCAGGACATCCAGCGCGTGTCTGAGAGCTACATCGTGCCGTCCAAGATGACGATCGTTGTAGTGGGCGACAAGTCCAAAATCACGGAGCAGTTGAAGCCGTACGAGAATACGCCATAGCGTCCTTATTCCGCTTGCTTTGGCGCTTGTCCGTTTTCGCAGGCGCGGCCTGTGGTTGTTAACTGGATTGCCTTTCGCCGGGCGCGAGCCCGCATTTCACCCTGCCCTGATCAAGATTTGTCATTTCTCAAGATTTGTCATTGACGCCTGTTAGTTTCCCGATTATACTAGCGTCTACATTTCGCTAAGGGCATTAGAGTTGCTTACTCTACGTAGTGTCCTAGGCGATCATATTTACCCAGCGCTCTAAGGCGCAACGAAGTCTCACGTCCCCACTGAGCACCCCTCCTAGTGCTCTCGGACACTGCTCCTGTTCCAGCAGACTTGAGTCAGCTCAGTCCTTTTTTCAGTTAGTTGCTACTGTTTTTTTCTTCACTCTTGGTGAAGACAGTGCCTCGTCAGCATTACTCAATTCGATCTTAAGTTAGGAGAAATGGTAATGTTTCAACGATCTTCCCGGCGCCGGGATTCTCGGTCTTTTCTCTGGGGCGCGATTGCGCTTCTTCTCGGCTGCGGGATGGCTTCCGCGCAGTCCACGACGGGCACAGTGATTGGTACGGTTAAGGACGTTAGCGGCTCGGCCGTGCCGGGGGCGGTTGTGAAACTCCTCAATGTAGGAACCAATAACGCTCGCTCTACCATGACGAACGACACGGGCTCGTTCCAGTTCCCCAACCTTGATTCGGCCAGTTATCAGATCGAGATTACGGCGGCCGGTTTCGAGGAGCTTCGGTTTGCTCCGTTCGATCTGGGCGCTAGGGAAACCAGGCGCGTGGACGCCGATTTGAAAGTTGCCACCCAGACCACAACGATTGATGTCGAATCCACCGCGGGGGCCGCTCTCCAAACCGATACATCCAACATCGCCGAAACCAAAGGATCGCGGGAATTGGTGGATCTCCCCGTAGCCATTACCACCCGCGCGCAGGGATCAACCAGCGCGATGTCGACGCTTACGGCCCAGCCGGGCGTTCAGACGGATTCGAATGGCAACATTTCTGTCGCCGGCACCTTGCCCGCGCAGCTATCGATGAGTATTGACGGAATCAGCACCGTGGGGTCAATGAATTTGAACGGCCAAGGGGGAGCGGGAGCGGTTTCCGAGCTCTTCCCCTCTTTCAATGCGATTGCGGAGATTCGCATCAGCGAAAACATCAATGCCGCGGAATACGGCGGCGTTTCCGATATCACCACCGTCTCCAAGTCCGGCACCAATTCGTTGCATGGCGGCGCGTTCGAGAATGTGCAGAACAGCGACTTCAACGCCGCCGACTTCTTCAGCCACCAAGTTCCGCTGTTGAAGATGAATAACTTCGGGATCTTCATGGGAGGTCCGGTGGTTTTGCCGAAGATCTACAACGGGCGCGACAAGACCTTTTTCTTTGCCAGCTTCGAGGCCCTGCGGCTGCCCAAGTCGATACCTCTGGTGGAGAGTGTTCCCACGGCTGCGATGCGCAGTGGCGATCTTTCCGCGTATCTCTCTGCCGCCAACGGCGGTTCGGCCAACCAGTTGACCGGGTATCCCAATAATCAGATTCCCGCCAGTATGATCAACCCCTACTCGCAGGCGGCGCTGAATTTGTTTTATCCGCTGCCGAACTACGGAACGCCGGGCGCAGTTGCCAACAATTACCTTGCCAATTTCGCCATTCCGATTAAGAGTAACCAGGGTGATGTCCGCCTGGATCAGTACGTTGGCAGCAAGCAGCAGTTCTATGCGCGCTATACCTACAAGAACAAACGGGCGTTTTCGGAACCGTTTAGCAACTTCGGCAGCGGCCCCCCGGTAATTGCCAGTCAGGGAGCGAACGCGACCCCCGAAGTGGATTCGGCCTTGACGGTAGCCTGGAACTACACCATTACGCCGACCCTCATCAACGAATTGCGCGTGGGGTATAGCTCCAATCACGAGGCGAGCAGTTTCGGATTCACCGCAACGGGTACGGCGTCTGCTTTGGGCCTGACTGGCCTGCCGACGCCGGCACCGTCGGGTGCCGATATTGTTCCGAACATCGCGATCGCTGGATTTGCTCCCACCTGGGGGCAGTCCTCCATTGCTAACCAGAGCACCAAGCAGATTCTCGAGACCCTCACCAAGACTGTGGGCCGGCACACCATGAAGTTTGGCGCCGATGGCCGCATCCTGGACGCTTACGGCAACAACGCTTTTTACAACGACTTGTTAGGGGCGTACAATTTCAACGGCTCTGTGCTGGGCGGGTTGCTCGGCAACGGGGCGGCCACCCCGTTCGCGTCCTTCCTGTTGGGTTATCCGGATAACGCCACCATCGCTACCACGGTGGCGCCAAACGTGAACGCCAGGGCGAAGCACTTTGCCACATTCGCCCAGGACGATTGGAAGGCGACCAAAAGCCTGACTCTCAATTTCGGCCTGCGTTGGGAATATCACCCCATGTTCCGGGACGGATACAACAACCTGGCGAATTTCGACCCCAACTACACCAGCACCGTGAACGATCAAACGGTGCAAGGCGCCGTTATTATTCCCGGACCGGGCACGTTCGGCATCACAAGCCCGCAATTCGTGCAAGCGATTTATCCGACGCCCGTGATTACCGCGGCCCAAGCCGGTGTTCCAGCCGCGCTGCGGTTTTCCTCTAAGCTCGATTTCGCGCCCCGGGTTGGCTTCGCATGGCGGGTTTTCGGCAACGATAAGACGGTCCTGCGTGGAGGATATGGGAAATTTATCGAGGCACTCTTGGGTTCCGCGGCCATCAGCGCGTGGGCTGTGGAGTCCAGCGATGTTGGTACTTTCGTCAACTCGATCGCAAGTGACGGAACCCCCACTTTCAAACTGCCTTACGCTTGGCCATCCGACATCGCCCAGCCGGGAACATACGCCTTCTATCAGGCCACCAATATTCATTACAAAGATCCGTATGTACAGGAATGGAACCTCACCCTGGAGCGCGATCTGGGTTATGGTATCGGTCTGCGGGCGTCCTATGATGGCAATCATGCATCGAACCTTGGGATGCACACCAACCTCAACCAGCCTGATCCAAATACGATAGGGTTTAACAACCTGCCCCAATCGTCCCTCCCGTTCCCGGATTTCAGTTACATGCAGTACAACACAAACCTCGGTTTCTCCAACTACAACGCGGCCACTTTGTCCGTGAAAAAGCGCTTCTCCAACGGGCTGCAATTCCAGTCCAGTTATGTCTATACGCGTAACTTGTCCAACGCGGACGGGGCTGCCACAACCTCGGCGGATCAATATACCGGTGAATTTGGGGGATGGATTTCGGATCCAAAGGCTCCCGGCATCGATTACGGAAATGTTTCCTTCTCGCGCCGCGAGCGCTTTCTGACCACTTTCCTCTATGAGCTGCCCTTTGGCAAGGGGAGAATGCTTCTGAACAACTCCAACGGGTTCATGGACCATATCGTGAACGGATGGGAGTTGAGCGGAGTGCTGCTCTTCCAGAGCGGGCCTTTTATGAGCGTGGGTACTCTCGACGACCCGTGCGGCTGCGGTTACAACGAATTCCAAGCCACCGGTGGCCGCGCCGATGTGGTCTCTGGCGTGAGTCCATATGCCGGCCAGTCCATCAACCAATGGATCAACCCCGCCGCATTCACCAATCCGGGCAACGCCATTGGAAGATTTGGTAACGCCAGCGCGGGCGATGTGGTCGGACCTGGTACGCAGGCCGTGTCGCTATCTCTCATCAAGACCATCAACTTTACCGAACGGATTCGGGCTCGGATCGGCGCCCAGGTGGGCAACATCTTTAACCACCCCAATTTCGCGGTCCCGAACAGTCTCCTCGTGGGAGTCGCCGGGTTCGGGCAAATCACCGCTCTACAGGTCGCGGAAGGCGCCGGGCCAAGGGATATCCAACTGACCGGGCGCATCAATTTCTAGGCGCCTTGAGATATCGCTTGAACCATTGACCGCGATCCGCACGCATGTTAGCCTTGAGCTTCACTAGCTGGTCGGCAGCGCTAGCCGGCCAGCAGTTGCGCCACGAGACCCGCGCATCCTCGCTTGTTTGCTGGGCCTATTTGCCAGGCATGATGGGTTCGCATGTGGTCGAAACGCTCTCACAACTCGGACACCAGGGACATTCGGGGGTCATTTCGCTGTGAGGGCTCAATGCAAAATCGACAACTGATTTTCAGATTGCTGGCGTTCGGAGGCACTGCCGCCCTGATAGTCCTGGCGGGAGGCTCCGGCATTCAGGCGCAGCAACCCGCAGCGGTTGAAGGCACCGCGTTTCTGAAGCAGTATTGCGTCACCTGCCACAATCAAAAACTGAAGACTGGCGGACTGTCTCTCGAAACGATCAACCTGAGCGATACTTCCCGGAACGGCGAGATCCTGGAGAAAGTGGTGCTCAAGCTGGGGAGTGGCGCTATGCCGCCTTCCGGCGCTCGCCGGCCAGACAAGGCGACCAGGGAAGCGTTTCTAGCGTCACTGGAAACGTCTCTCGATCGCGTCTCCACCGCTCGTCCCAATCCCGGCCGTCCCATGATGCTGCATCGCCTGAACCGGATGGAGTATTTGAATTCCGTCCGCGACTTGGTCGCGGTGGAACTGAATCCCGACGACGCATCGCTGCTCCCGGCAGATGACAAAAGCTATGGCTTCGATAACAACGGAGATGTCCTTGGACTCTCCCCGCTGCTTTTGGAACGCTATCTTTCCATCGCGCGCCGGGTGACCACAGCGGCGCTGGGGCCGGCATCGCTCGCGCCCAACGTTTACACGCGCCGCATATCTTATGAGACGCCGCAGACCAAATGGATCGACGGGCTGCCTTTCGGGACACGCGGCGGCACGGCTTTTTCGTACCGATTCCCAACCGACGGCGAATATAGCATCAAGATCAAGCTGCAGCGCCGATATGACCGGATCATCGGCATCGACCGCTACGTCGGTGGCTCAGACGTACAGGAAAAGCCCAAGCGGGAACGGATCGAGATTGCATTGGACGGCAAGCCCGTGGCTCTTTTCGCGGTGGGTATGGACCAGACCATCCGCGAGCCCCTGGATGTGCCGTCGGATCGATTTCTTCCGATGAATGGGATCCCAGGCGACGAGCCGATCAAAGAACTGACCAAGGCGGAAGAGTTGACGCGAGGCCAGGATGCCGACGCTGCCCTGGAGGTGCGCCTCCCGGTTAAGGCGGGCGAGAGGCAGATCAGCGCGGCTTTTCTGGCTCGATTTGTGCCGGTGCCGTCCCAGGTCAATGAGGAGTTCATCTCCGGCACCGGGGGCCCGGCGCGCCCGATGGGAGTGGACAGCGTGATTGTGAGCGGCCCCTTCACCACGAAAGCGGTCGCTGGTGCAGGGGATTCAGCCAGCCGCCGCCTGGTCTTTACGTGCTGGCCCGGTCGTGCACAGGAAGAACTGCCCTGCGCGAAAACGATCCTCGGCCGTCTGGCACACCGGGCGTATCGCCGGCCGGTGTCGGACCTCGAAATCGAGGACCTGCTTGCCGCGTACCAGGAAGGCCGGAAGGATGGCGATTTTGAAGCTGGAGTCGGCATGGGACTTCGCCGGATGCTGATGGATCCGGCGTTCTTGTTTCGCGTCGAGCGCGATCCGGCCGGAATCGCCCCGGAGACTGCGTATCGGATTACCGATATCGAACTGGCTTCCCGGCTGTCCTTTTTCCTATGGAGCAGTATTCCCGACGATCAGTTGCTCGCGGCCGCGGAACACGGGAAGCTGCGGGATCCCGCAGTCCTCCAAGTCCAGGTTCGCCGCATGCTGGCGGATCCCCGCGCAAAGAGCCTGGTCACCAATTTCGCAGCGGAATGGTTGTCGCTCCGGGTGGTGGAAGGCGTAAGACCCGATCCAATCATATTTACCGAATTCGACGACAACCTGCGGCTGGCGTTTGAACGCGAGACCAATTTATTGCTCGAAAATGTGCTGCTCGGCGACCGCAGTGTACTGGAGCTGTTGAACGCCAACTACACCTTCGTGAACGAGCGCCTGGCGCGCCACTACGGTATCCCGGACGTGTATGGCGACCAATTCCGGCGCGTCACTGTGACGGACGGCATCCGCGGAGGGTTGCTGGGTCAGGGTAGTATTCTGACGTTGACATCCTATCCCACGCGCACATCTCCGGTAGTGAGAGGGAAATGGATTCTCGAAACGCTGCTCGGCAGTCCTCCACCGCCCCCTCCGCCGGACGTTCCCGCCCTGCCAGAGGCCGAAGGGACCGGAAAGGTGCTGACTATGCGTGAGCGCCTCTCCGAACATCGGAAGAATCCCGCTTGCGCCAGTTGTCATGCCCGCATGGACCCTCTTGGATTCTCGCTCGAGAACTTTGACGCCACTGGAAAATGGAGAACGGTGGAATCGACGGGGCCCGCGGATAAGTCGCGCAACCCTATCGACGCTTCGGGACAACTCGCCGATGGCACAAAATTCGACGGGGCCAGTGGACTCAGGCAAGTGTTGCTGGAGCATTCCGGCGAGTTCGTTTACAGGATGACGGAGCGGCTGCTCACCTATGCGCTGGGGCGTGGGAGCGAATGGTACGACGCGCCGGCGATCCGGGCTGCCGTCAACGACGCCAAGAAAGACGATTACCGTTTCTCTTCGCTCTTAATGGGCATCGTACAGAGCCCACCATTCCAAATGCGCTTATCTCAGAATGTGGATGCGCAGGTCCAATCCCCCAAGCCCGTCGCATACAACAGGAACCAGACAGGAAAGGAAAACTAAATCATGTTTCTACCCAAGACTTCGCTCCCGCGGCGTTCGTTTTTGCGTGGCCTTGGCGCAACGCTCGCCCTGCCTTTACTGGACGCGATGACGCCGGCCTTCGCCGCCACCACGAAGGCGATACCGAGACTTGGCTTCATGTACATCCCGAATGGCGTGAGCTTGGGGCAATGGAAACCCACCGGTTCTGGCTCGGACTTCGCATTCTCGCCGACCTTGAGCGCCCTCGAACCATTCCGCGATCAAGTCAACGTTTTCTCGGGACTGGCGCATCATTGCGCTGACCGGATGAATGACGGTTCTGGAGATCATTCGCGAGGCGCCGGGGCATTTCTGAGCGGATGCCACGCCAAGCGGACCGAGGGCGTCGACCTGTATCTGGGGATTACGGCGGACCAGATTGCGGCCAAGTCCCTGGGCAAGGATAACCTGCTCCCGTCGCTGGAACTGAAGCTTGACGACAGTGATCTTGATCCTCTGTGCGACGAAGGTTACACCTGCGCGTACATGAACACCTTCTCCTGGAGTTCGGCTACCACGCCGTTGCCCATGGAGAATAATCCTCGCCTCGTTTTCCAGCGTCTGTTCGGCGAGGGGCAAAACGCCAAAGACCGGCTCACGCAGACTCGGGAAGACCGGAGCATTCTGGACGCCGTCACAGGGTCTATGAAGCGCCTCGAGAGCTCTCTCGGACCGGCCGACCGGAGGAAAGTAGATCAGTATCTAACTTCGATTCGCGAAGTTGAATTACGGCTGCAGCGCATTGAGGCGCACAATGCCGAATCCACCACGCTCGGGCCGTCCGGCACGCGGCCGCTTGGAATCCCCGACCACTTCGAAGACCATATCCACCTGATGTTCGATCTGCAGGTACTGGCGTTTCAAGCCGACATTACGCGCGTCACCACGTTGATGATCGGCCGTGAAGAAGGCGGACGGAGTTATCCGCAGGCTGGCGTTCCGGAGGGGCATCATTCCATTTCCCATCACGATAACAATCCGGAGAAACTTGCCAAGCTGGCGAAAATCGACGCCTATCACGTGAAACAGATGGCCATCTTCCTCGGCAAACTCCAAAAGACGCCCGATGGGGATGCCACCCTGCTGGACAACTCCATGATCTTGTACGGAGGCGGCATCAGCAACGGCAACATGCACAACCACGAAAATTTGCCCGTGGTTCTGGCTGGCGGCGGCGCGGGGCAGCTCAAGGGCGGCCGTCACATCGAGTACCAACAGGACACGCCGATGTCCAACCTGCTGCGCAGCATTCTGGACAAAGCCGGGGTCCACACCGACACTTTGGGTGACGCGACGGGTATGCTCGCGGAGCTCTAATGCGGAAGTCTTTTTCAATTCTCGTAACCGCGATCGTGCTCTCCGTTCCTTGTTTCAGTGCCCCGGCCAAGCCGGAATCCGTCGTCGACGCCGTTAAGGACGGGAATGTCGCGGCGGTGAAGACGAATCTGCGGGCGCATGGTGATCCCAATTCCGCGGACCCGGACGGAACCACCGCCCTCCACTGGGCCGTGCAAAGGGATCGGCTGGACATGGTGGAAGCGCTGATCTCCGCCGGGGCCAAGGTGAAAGTGACGAACCGCTGGGGCGTGACGCCGCTCGCTCTGGCAGTGACCAATGGCAATCCCGCGATTACTCAGGCCTTGCTGAAGGCCGGGGCGGATCCGCGGCACCCGCTGCCGCAGACCGGTACGCCACTGCTAACCGCGGCGCGTAGCGGCAATCCCGATGTGATCAAAGCCTTGCTGGCCGCTGGGGTGAACGCAAACGAAGCGGAAGAAACCAGCGGGCAGACCGCGCTGATGTGGGCGGCTGCGGACGACCATCCGGCCGCGGTCGAGACTCTGCTCGCTGCCGGCGCCGATGTGCACAAGCTGTCTTTCAAGAATGAGACAGCGTTGTTCTTCGCGGTCCGCACGGGAGACATCGCCCTCGTGGACGAGTTGCTGGCCGCCGGCGCGGACCTGAACGGACGAACTCCGCCGGACGAGCCAAAACTGAGCCCCGTCGGGGATACCATGCTGGTTACCGCCATCGTCAACGGGCATTTCGCCCTGGCCGATCATCTGCTGAACAAGGGGGCCGACCCGAATGCGGCTGGCACACGCTGGCCCCCGCTGCATGCCCTGGTGCGTATCCGCAACTATGAGGAGTCGCAGTATCCTCCTCCTAAGACCGCGGATAGCGATCTGGACAGTCTGGAGCTTGCAAAACATCTTCTGGCGCACGGCGCCGATCCAAGCGCAAAAGCGGTGACCAAGACAGCGAGACGCAACCCGGGAGACATGAACTACACGGAATTCAAGGGCGCTACGCCATTCTTTCTAGCGGCCAAGGCGGGTGATATTCCCATGATGCGTTTGTTGCTTTCAGTGCAGGCGGATTACACCACACCGATCGATGAACACACAACTCCGTTGATGGTTGCGGCCGGCGTCGGATGCGTGCCTGGGCAATGGCTGGAGCCGGAGCGCGACGTCTTCGCAGCCGTAAAACTGCTGGTGGACGAGTTGAAAGCCGATGTCAACGCGCTCAACGATCGCCACGAAACCGCTCTGCACGGCGCGGTGTGCAGGGGCGCGGACTCGGTGATCCAGTATCTGGTGGACAAAGGCGCGAAACTCGACGTGAAAGATGTCGAGGGAAAGACCCCGCTCGATGTCGCCTTGGACGGGATCTTCCGAGGCGATTCCATTGGTACACCTCCGGTGATCGTTCTTAAATTTCCCGAGCACACCCAGATCCTGATGAAGAAGCTAACGTCTGAACATTCGGCCCGCTCTGCGAACAGCGCCACGCTTAATTAGCGCCTTCCGATGGAATTTGGCGGTCCCGAACCATCACCCTGCCCTTGACACGCCCTCGGAAACAGTTATGCTTATTCAAAGGAGTCTCGCTATCATGTCGCACCGGTGGATCCTTTGCCTGGCTCTGACTCCGTTGGTCGGCCTCCCTGCCCTCGCTCAGTCCGTCATTTCGGCGCACTCGGGCTTGATTCATTTTTCTGACGGTTCGGTTTTCCTGGACGACCAGCGCGTGGAGCAAAAGACCGGTAAGTTCGGCCAGATGAACAATGGTTCGGAGTTGCGCACCCAGGACGGGCGCGCCGAAGTGCTGCTCACGCCAGGGACATTCCTCCGCGTGGGCGCGAACAGCGCCATCCGCATGCTCTCGAACAAGCTAGAGGATACGCGGGTAGAGCTGTTAAGCGGTTCAGCGGTGCTCAACCAGGGACAGGACGCGCTCGCGGATACCTCGGTGACGGTCCTTTATAACCTCGATCAAGTTCACATTAAGCACCCCGGCCGTTACCGCTTCGATTCCCAACCGCCGCAGGTGAAGGTGGAGAGTGGCGATGCGGAGGTGACCGCCGACGGAAAATCGGTGGATGCCGGCGCCGGCTACGTGGTTCCCTTCGAAGGCAAGCTCACCGCTCGCAAACTTCTCAGCGACGCGCATGTGAACTCCGGCGACGATCTGGAGAACTGGAGCGCGGAGCGCGACACTTCGGTCGCGGAAAATAACCAGGATGCGGCGGCTACTTCGGACCTTTCCGGCGTCATCGACGGCTGGCAGAACAATCCGGACGCAGTGCTGCAATCGCTTGGCATCCCGCCCTACATTCCGGGCATGTCGAGCATGCTCCCACCGGCCGGCTACGGGTCGTACGGTTACGGCGCGGGCGGTTACGGCGCGGGTGGTTACGGCTCAGGGCTCTATGGGTCGGGTCTCTATGGCTCCGGGCTCTATTCGGGTCTTTACGGAACATCCCTGTACGGTACCGGCCTCTATCCTGGCCTTGCGCCATATAGCTTCTTGGGTGTGGGTCCCTGGAGCCCGTTGCTGGTCTACGGGATGCCGCTCTATCGCCCCTACGGATCGTATACTCCGTCGTACGTTTACCGGGGTCTACCCACCGGCCGCGGCGGATATGGATACAGCCCCACTCGTTCGCTCGGAGTTGCGCGTCCCGGTGTCGGCATTGGTGTAGCCGGACGCCCCGGAGTGCACGTCGGCGGCGGCCACCGCTAGAATCACTCGCTGGGCGCGTAATAGCCCAGCCTCCAGCGAGCTTTCAACTCCGGCAGAGCCTTGGGCTGCTGCAGCTTTACTTCAATCTTTCGATATTTGCCGTCGTGGCCGGGGTTCTGCGGCGAATAGGCCAGCACATATTGATTGCGCAACTCGATGCCGATGCGTTCGGCGATTCCAGGAAGCTCGCGCAAATTGGTTGCAGCCAGCGCGCGGCCGCCCGTCTGCTCGGCAATGGTGGACAAAAGCCTGGGACCATCCATCTCGGCGACGCCCAATTTACCCCCGGCCGCTCCACCACCCAGGCCACCTAACCCAAACGACAGGGTCGGCTCGAAGACGCCCATGGCGTAGATCTGCACGTCCGCTTCCCGCACCAGGTCAGAAATCTGGGTAGAGGTATAGCGGCTGTTATTGTCGCCTCCGTCGGAAATGATGAGCAGCGCCTTGCGTGGATTCTTGGCGCGTTTCATCTCCTGCAACCCCATATTTACAGCGTCCAGCAGCGCTGTGAGACCGCCGGAGGTAGCCGAGGTCATGGCGCTCTCAATGGCGCCTGCGTCCCCAGTAAGCGGCACGGCAAGCTGGGACCGATCGCTGAACTCCACCAGGAACGCTTCGTCCGCCGTGTTCAAGGTCTTCAAAAACTCCGCCACCGCGCGGCGCGAAGTATCGAGCTTGGCGCCCATACTGCCGCTGGTGTCCACCAGCAGACCGATCGACAAGGGCGCATCTTCGTTCGAGAAATGCGTGACCTTCTGCTCAACGCCGTCTTCGAACAGATGCAGGTCTTCCTTTTCCAGCCCGAGCACGTAGCGGTTGGAGGGATCGGTAACGGAGACGGGCACCAGGACCAGCGTGGAATCGGCGCGAAACGCCGTCGTGTCCTTGGCGCTGTCCTTCGGATCGGACTGGCCCAGCAACACAGTCGCGAAGGCGCAGAAGAGAACGGCAAGACCTCGCACAGCGGCTGTACTCCTACATGAAAATCTACCATGGAATCCGCTTGCCGACAGGCCTCCGCGGCAGAACTTAGCTCTCAGTTCTGGCAGACAATGCTGAAAGGCCGAAATCTTCGCGCGGTCCCCGCCGTACTATCGCCCGGCTTCGAAGTCGAGACCGGTTGCAGAGTTTCCAATCCGGGCTCTGGGCACTCCGCGAAGACTTCGGAGTCCACCTGCTGGAAGAATTCGCGGTGAAGCATCTGGACGGTTCTCTGCATCTCAGTCAAGGGCACCATGAGACTCACGGTTAGGTTGGAGGCCCCGCCGGACAGAATGGTTACCGGAATCTGCTTGAGAGTGGACACCGCACGGGCGGCTATCTCCGCGCAGACCATCCCTTCTCCCACCAGCGTGAGAATCGCCGATCGAGGGTGTAGACGCACCTCGACGCATCCCGCAAGTTCAATCGGAAGGTTTTGGTAGCGCGTCGAACTTTTGAAAGCGAGAAAGATGGTCCCGTTATTCTGGCACAGAAACTCGGCGGGCATGCCGTACCGCCCGCACATCTCGCCTAATGCCGCGGCGAGTTCCTCGGAGTCGCGCTGGTCTTTGGGATGGATCTCGAAGACAGTCAGGTCGGCTTTGCAAGCGATCGCCTTGACGGGATTGGAACATGCGGGTGCGTCTGAAATGATGCGTGTGCCCTCTACTCCAGGCCTGCGAGAGTTTCTTATGACCAACGGAATCCGTTGCCGGACAGCCGGCGTCACGGTCTCAGGATGCAGCACCTTTGCGCCGGCCCCTGCCAATGCGGCCGCCTCCTGGTAGGAGAGCGACCGTAGGCGATAGCCACGCTCAATAACGCGCGGATCACAGGTTAGCATTCCATCCACATCCGTCCAGATTTGGATCTCATCGGCGGAAATGCCCGCGCCTACGATGGAGGCCGTCAAGTCTGACCCGCCGCGCCCCAGGGTGGTAGTAACACCGTCTCTCGTGGAGCCGATAAAGCCACCCATGACCACCACCTGGCCGTCACTGAGGTAAGGAATCACCCGTCGTAACTTCGCATAACACTCCCAATAGAGAGGCGTCGCCTGCGTGTGACGGTTGTCCGTGAGAATCACTTCACGCGCATCCAGGTGTACAGACGGCACGCCTCCGCTTTCGAACGCCGCTGCCACGATCTGGCTGGACATGCGCTCGCCAAAACTGGCGATTTCGTCCAACAGCGCCAGGCTAACTTCGCGACCCTCGTCCGTCACTTCGGAGAGAATCACTCGCAGGTCGCGGAAAGAGCGTTGCAAAAAGATTTCGAGACGGTGGAGAGCTTCGCTGTTGGCGACTTGGCCCGCCACCTCGAAATGGTAGTCTTGCAGTTCATTGAGGCATTTCGAGCCGAAGTAGAGTTCGCCCCGGCGAGCGTGTTCGGCAAACTCCAGCAGGCGACTGGTCGTTTTGCCCAGGGCCGACACCACTACCACAGGCCGCTCGGCAAGATGCGAGTTCACAATTCCAACCAAACGGGCGATTGCATCGTCCGATTCCACGGACGTACCGCCGAATTTCATGACAATCATAAAAAATATGAACCTTTCAAGGCCCGGATCTAACTACCGGATCCGCTATCAAGATACGGCTAAAGCCATGAAGAAAGCCTTAAACTTTGATTAGGTTTTCTTGAAGGCCTGCTAAATCATTGCGCCTAATCGGGTAAAGAAAGCCCACGGACCTGCCGATGAACCAACGTGGCCGTGTGTCATGAGCACTGGCCCAAAGGAGATTCATGTCTCGCATCGAATGGGCGTCTTATACAGCCGTCTTCGCTGTCGCCTCACTCTTTCCCCTCTCACTTGCCGCGCAGAGCCACCGGCAGCCGCTTATCACGGAACGGATCGATGAAACGGCGCTGCACACGCTGGCGGGAAATACGCGCCCGGAAGCTACGCGGCAGAACGATCGCGGGCTGGTTGCCGACGGTTTTCCGATGGAACATATGCTGCTCCAGTTGCAGCGTTCTCCCCAGCAGGAAGACGCGGTCCGCCAGCTCATCGACGATCTTCACAACGCCCGTTCGCCCAAGTTCCATCAATGGCTGACGGCTGAGGAATTCGGCAAGCGCTACGCTCCGGCCCAAGAAGACGTGGACAAGATCGCGGCGTGGCTGGAATCGCATGGCTTCCAGGTGAACGTGCGGTATACGAGCGGCATGGCGATCGATTTCTCGGGCACGGCGGGACAAGTGCGCCAGGCTTTTCATACCTCAATTCACCACTATGTGGTGAACGGCAAGCAGCACATCGCGAATGCCTCGGACCCACAAATCCCGCAGGCCCTGGCGTCGGTGGTGGCAGGAGTGGCTTCCATGCACAATTTTGAACCTCACTCCATGCGGAAAGCTCGTAGCAGTTACACGTTTAACTCAGGCAACAATCCTTTTCAGGCCTTGGTTCCGGCGGATCTGGCGACCATTTACGATCTGAATCCGCTCTTCAATAAGGGCTACACGGGCCAGGGGCA
>JBEKLB010000069.1:0-19855 GCA_050010415.1 Bryobacteraceae bacterium
TGGCGCGGCCACCCGCCGGCCGTCGGGGCTTTCGCGCCGGCGCCATGATCCGGCATCCCAAATACGGCCGGGGAACGGTGCTGCGTCGCGAAGGCGATGGCGAGGATGCTAAGCTCACGGTAAGCTTTCCCGGCTACGGTTTGAAGAAGCTGGTGGAAAAGTACGCAGGAATCCAAGAGGATTGAATAGTCAAAACGAATGAACACCAAGTCGATCACAGATAGAGCAGAGCGCAAGAAAGTGAAGCGCGCCGCCCGCAAGAAAGCCGCCCCCAAGGCTAAGCGGGCATCCGGAGTCGCGCGCGGCTCCATGAAGAAAAAAGTGCAGCATATGACGAAGGGCCAGAGGAAGCGTTAGTGAACTAGCGCATTCCTCCGATGAACCAGCTCCTACGCACCAAAAGCATCGACGCTCTCATTGCGGCTTCCGAAGAGCCCGACCGGCGGCTGAAAAAGTCGCTGGGAGTGTGGAGCCTGATCGCGTTGGGCGTGGGAGCGGTAATTGGATCCGGCATTTTCACCGTCACTGGAACCGCCGCGGCGGGCGAACATTTTTTAGCCAAGTCAATATTCAAAGCCACGGTATTCGACATATTGCTGAACGGCGGCAACGCGTCCACGCTCAGCGGCCGGCTGGGCGCGGGCCCAGCCATCTCGGTGTCTTTCGTCCTGGTGGCCATCGCTTGTGGATTCGCCGCCATCTGTTACGCCGAGCTGGCTTCCATGATTCCCATCGCCGGCAGCGCGTATACCTATTCCTATGCCACGCTGGGCGAAATCTTCGCTTGGATCATCGGCTGGGATCTGATCCTCGAATACGCGTTCTCCAACATGAGCGTGGCGGTGGGGTTCTCGGCTTATTTGAACGACCTGCTCGACAACCTGTTCCATTTCCATTTGCCGATGCAGCTGTCGCAGCCCATCTTTGAAGAAGGCCAGCGCACCGGCGCATATTTTAATTTGACCGCGTTCGTGGTGCTCATGCTGCTGAGCTGGGTGCTGGTGCGCGGAGTTCGCGAGAGCGCGCAAGCCAACAACACCATGGTGCTGATTAAAGTAGTCGCCATTCTGTTGTTCGTCTTCGGCGCCGCGCATGCGGTGAACACGGGCAATTGGCATCCCTTCATGCCCCACGGCTACTCGGGAGTCCTCTCCGGCGCCGCCATCGTGTTCTTTGCCTATATCGGGTTCGATTCGGTTTCCACCGCGGCCGAAGAATGCGGACGCCCGCAGCGCGACATGCCGACCGGAATCTTCGTGACCCTCGGGGTTTGTGCCCTGCTCTATGGCTCCGTCGCTCTGGTGCTTACCGGCATCGCGAAATGGAGCACGCTCAATAACGATGCGCCGGTGGCCAACGCGCTCAAGATGATCGGCATGAACCGGCTGCGGCTGATTGTCACCGCTGGAGCGTTGCTGGGCATGCTCTCGTCGCTGCTGGTGTTTCAATATGGGCAAGCGCGCATCTGGTTCGCGATGTCGCGCGACCGCTTGTTGCCAGGCATTTTTTCGCGCGTACATCCTCGTTTCCAGACGCCGCACATCAGCACCTGGGTGGCCGGCTTTGTGGTCGGAATTCCCGCCGGCATCTTCGACGTAAGCTGGTTCGCCGACCTTTCGAACATCGGAACGCTCTTCGCTTTTATTCTGGTGTCGGCCGGCGTGATCGTACTGCGCAAGAAGCAACCGGAGCGTCCGCGCGGTTTTCGCGTGCCGTGGGTTCCACTGCTACCCGGGATCTCAATCTTCTGCTGCATGGTGTTGATGCTGAGCTTGCCGCTCGAAACCTGGCTGCGCTTCTTCGTCTGGCTGGTGATCGGGCTGTTCATCTACTTCCTCTACGGCAAAAAGCGCACCGCCGACTTAACATAGAAGAAACCCTTCGAGGAGGGCCACATGAATCGCATTCTCCTGCCCGTTTTGCTCTTTGTGAGCGCTCTCGTCTCGTTGGCCGCCGACCAGCCGCTGTTGCTCCAGAAACCCACTGCCAGCAAAACCCAGATTGTCTTTTCCTATGCCGGCGATCTGTGGAGCGTAGCGCGCGACGGAGGCGAAGCGTCACGGCTCACCGTGGGCCCAGGCATTGAGACCGATCCGATTTTTTCGCCTGACGGATCTCTCATCGCCTTCCAAGGAGAGTATGAAGGCAATCAGGATGTCTACGTCATCCCGGCTACCGGCGGCACTCCCAAGAGGCTGACGTATCATCCGGGCGCCGATGCGCCGGTCGCTTGGTCGCCTGATGGCAAGCAGATTCTGTTCCGCTCCAACCGCGACGCCTATTCGCGCTTCACGCGGCTTTTCAGTATTTCAGTGGACGGCGGTTTCCCCACGCCTGTGGATTTGCCGATGGCCTACGACGGTTCGTACTCTTCCGATGGCACCAAAATCGCCTACCTGCCGATCACGCCCGCGTTCCAAGCTTGGAAGCGTTATCGGGGCGGCCAGACCACGCCCATCTGGCTAGCCAATCTGGCGGATGCCAAGCTGGAAAAGATTCCGCGCGAGAATTCGAACGATTTCAATCCCATCTGGCTGGGCGACAAAGTATACTTCCTGTCCGATCGCGCCGGGCCTGTATCGCTGTTCTCCTATGACACCGCGACCAAGAAGGTTTCGGCCCTGGTCCACAACGACGGCTACGATATCAAGTCCGCCAGTGCGGGGCCTGGCGCCATCGTGTACGAACAGTTCGGCTCCATTCATCTGTTCGATCTGAAATCGGGCAAGGCGAAGAAGATCGAGATCAGCGTGTCGGGCGATATTCCGTCGCTCCGGCCTTCCTTTGAAAAGCTGGCATCGCGAATTTCGAACGCGAGTCTTTCGCCTACCGGCGCGCGCGCCGTCTTTGAAGCACGCGGCGAAATCTTCACCGTTC
Organism: Bryobacteraceae bacterium; assembly: GCA_050010415.1. Taxonomy (GTDB): domain Bacteria; phylum Acidobacteriota; class Terriglobia; order Bryobacterales; family Bryobacteraceae; genus Palsa-89. The sequence continues at coordinate 2,878 of JBEKLB010000069.1, forward strand.
CGGCCGAGAAGGGCGATGTGCGCAATTTGACCAACACGCCGGGCGTTGCCGAGCGCAACCCGGCATGGTCGCCCGATGGCAAACAAATCGCCTATTTCTCGGATGAATCCGGCGAATACATGCTACATCTGCGCGATCAAAACGGCCTGGGCCAGGTGACCAAGATCGATCTCGGCACTCCGCCCGCGTTCTACTACGATCCAACCTGGTCGCCGGACAGCAAGAAGATTGCGTACCAGGACAGCCAGCGGCAGCTTTGGTTCATCGATTTGGAAAAGAAAACGCCGATGCGTATCGATCAGGATACCTATGTCACGCCGGAACGAAGCATCAACCCAGATTGGTCGCCAGACAGCAAATGGATCGGCTATACCAAACTTCTGAAGAACCACTTGCGTGCTGTTTTTCTGTATTCGCTCGAAGACGGGCAATCGCATCAAGCCTCCGATGGTATGAGCGACGCGCAATTCGCGAAGTTCGACAAGAACGGAAAGTATCTGTACTTCACTGCCAGCACCAACGTCGGCCTGACCACCGGTTGGCTCGACATGTCGGGCGACGATCGTCCCACTTCGCGCAACATCTACGTGACGGTTCTCAAAAAGGAAGACGGATCGCCGCTGGCGCCCGAGAGTGATGAGGAGACGGCGAAGAAGGCCGATAGCGAAGCAAAGGAGGGCAAGAATTCAGAAGCCAAAATTCAGAATCCGGAAGTCAGAATTGATCTCCCGGGCATTGACCAAAGGATACTCGCCCTGCCGATTCCTCCACGCGACTACGTCTCTTTGGACGCGGGAAAAATCGGCATTCTCTTTATCACCGAAAGAGTGCAAAATCCGGCCGCGGAGCCGGGCGAACGGGAGACAGCCACTCTCTACAAATTCGACTTGAAGACCCGCAAAACCGACAAGATCCTTGAAAACCTGCGGCGCTTCGCCGTCTCACAAGATGGCGAGAAGATGCTGTATCGGCAGGGGGCCAATTGGGTGATCTCCGCGGCCGGTACCCCCGCCAAGCCTGGCGAGGGCGCGCTGAAACTGGACGCAATGGAAGCGCGCATCGATCCTCGCGCCGAATGGAAGCAGATGTACCACGAGGTGTGGCGAATCGAACGGGATTTCTTCTACGACCCGTCTTTGCACGGCCTGGATTGGAAGACCGCTGAGCAGAAGTATGAGCCGTATGCGGAATCGGTCGCCAGCCGCGGCGATCTGAATTACCTGTTCGAAGAGATGCTCGGCGAGTTAACCGTCGGGCACCTTTTTGTGCGCGGCGGCGCGTTCCCAGAAGTGAAGCGGGTGAAAGGCGGTTTGCTGGGCGCCGATTACAAAATCGAAAACGGCCGGTATCGCTTCGCGAAAATCTATGACGGCGAAAACTGGAATCCACAAATGAAGGCTCCGCTCACCCAGCCCGGTGTCAATGTTGCCGCGGGCGAGTATCTGCTGGCGGTGAATGGCCGCGACGTGCAGCCGCCGGCCAATCTCTATAGCTTTTTCGAGGAGACTGCAGGCATGTCTGTCGTGCTGCGCGTCGGCCCGAATGCGGACGGCACAGGGTCGCGCGAAGTGACCGTCATCCCGGTCGAAAACGAGGCCGCGCTGCGCAATCTGGCTTGGATTGAAGAGAATCGCCGTAAGGTGGATCAGTTGAGCGGCGGGCGGTTGGCTTACGTGTACCTTCCCGACACGGGCGACAGTGGGTTCACCAATTTCAATCGCTATTATTTCGCGCAAGTCGGTAAACAAGGCGCGGTTATCGATGAGCGTTTCAATGGCGGCGGCCAAATCGCCGACTATATCATCGACAATCTCAGCCGGCCTCTCACGAACTTCTTCATGACGCGCGCCGGACAGCCTATCACCACTCCGCAGGAAGCGATCTTCGGACCCAAGGCCATGATCATCAACGAATATGCGGGCTCAGGCGGCGATGCCATGCCCTGGCTGTTTCGCCAGCGCAACATCGGGCCACTCATCGGCAAGCGTACCTGGGGCGGGCTGGTAGGGATATTTGGCTTCCCCGCGCTGATGGACGGCGGCACGGTAACCGCTCCCGACATCGCGTTCTACAATCTGAAAGGCGAATGGGACGTGGAGAATCATGGGGTCACGCCGGACATCGAAGTGGAATACGATCCCGCACTGGTCCGCGCCGGTCACGATCCGCAGTTAGAGAAAGCGGTTCAAGTGGTGCTGGCCGAGTTGGAGGCGCATCCCGCGCCGCGATATCATCAACCACCGTTCCCGAATTATCACAAGACGACCTCTGTATCGTCCACCACTTCGTCGAAATAAAAGGTCCGAGATCGGTTCAGTACCGCGCTAGGGCTGTACCGGTACAAAAGCTCTGATTTCCTATTAGCTGTATTTGTGCCTGGCTCCAAGATAAAGGCGCTTGGAGCCAGAATCAGACCAGTTAGCCGTCGTTCCGGCAGTTGCGGCGCAATCTCCGCTTCCTGAACCGCAAACAGAGTCGGCCGAACAACAGTCCGCGGAAGCGCTGGCAAGTGAAGCGCCAACGACCTCGCTGATCGACGCTTTGTGGCTGGAAGAAGCCGGAGTCGAAATCATCCGCGCCACCCGATCGTGGATTCAATATGGAACAGTCGGGTTTGCCGTGATCTGCATTGTTATCGGTGCGGTGGAAGCTCTCTTTGGGCGCTAGTCGTAAAGAAATGTAAGCGCATTCAGCGCCGACAATCTTTAAAATTGGGTTGCAACTAGGTACAAGAAGAGCGAAACTACTAGAGGAAATAGCTCACTCCTCCGAGGGCTATCCGATGCCCGCCTCGTTCCCCCGTGGATGAGGCGGGTTTAGTTTTTTCGGAAGCCATTTCGAGGCGAGTCACGGTTACTTCGCGCGCCGAAGCCAGCTCGAAAGCGTCTCAGACCCGAGGAGCAAGACGATGTGTGACTATTCGCTGCATACATATCCCAATCGGCTAGCTACCGATGGGGAAGATCTGGTGGTTCACAGATTCGGTGCGGGATCTCTCGGATTGGCGTCTCCAGCAGATCTTGCGCCGGTGATTTCGGCGGGCAGAGCGGCCGGCGGCACCTTGTGGTCGCGCGTGAAGGGATGGTTTCTAGGGCATAACCCGAAATGGGAAGCGGAGAAACGGGTTCCCGCGGTGTGTGTTCCGCCCGGCGCCCGGCTGGTACTGCGGGACATTCCAAAGAGCTTGCAGCGCGAACTGAATATCGGCGAGACGGAGGAAGTACAATTCGTCGAGACCACCGCCGAGGTGAACACCTACCGGGATGCGGTACGCTTCCAGAATTGCCGGCAAGCGCTCTTGCAGCAGTTGCGAGAGGGACAGCGCGTCCACGTGCTTTCAGTTGCCGTGGAGGAATTCGAGCCGGCGGAAGCAGCCTGGAACGTTTAACTGCCGGCAGCCGGACGAAAGTGTAAATCGATGGTGTAGCCGGCCAGATCCACGTGTACGATATAAAGCACGTCGATCTTCACGGCCCCTTGAGCGACCTCCACGCGAACGTCGTCGCTATGCACGGGCAAGCCTAAACCAGCGGCCTGGTTCAGCACCTCGGTTCGCACTGTTTCCACCGACGTTTTGGCTGTCGCGGGATCATCCGCTAGATCGTTGATGTAGCTCTGAAGCCGCCAATTGGATGCATAGGGCTGCGCCAACACCACCGCGAGAACCACCAGGATGAGGAGCACCGCGGAGCCGGCGATCAACCGCGCGACTTTATTTGCAGGAGACTGGCTCACTCACCGCTTGCTTTCCTCGAGCGCTTCCAGTTCCTTCCAGATATCGTCGTCGTGACTTTCCCAATCGTGACTGTTTTTCGTCACGCGGAACTCTGGCACTTTCAGCGTGCCGTGGCCATACAAGCAAATGTATTCCGTGCGAGGTTGTCCGAACAGCAGCATATTGGGCCATGACCCGGCGCTGACGGGCATGCGCAGCCGGCGCAAACAGGAGCGGCAGCGATAGCGTTGGTCCCAGACGATCAAATAAACCACGCCGAAGCAGGCCAGGAAGAATACGAGCATGGCGCTGGTAAAGCCAAGATCGTGACCGAACGGTGCGAGGCCGGCAAACCGCGCCTGATTCTGGAAGGCCAGAAGGATGGCGGCCCAAACGACACGCAAAACCAAGGCGGCCGCTACCAGCTTCAGTAGCAAAAACCCCCAATACTTCATGATCATTGGATTCCTTTCGCGCGTTCCGGGTTCCCGCTCATGTTATTTTATCGGTCCGTCGTCAACTCTTCAGCAGATTGCGGGCCAAAAATATAACGTTTGCCGGACGCTCCGCCAGTCTCCGCATAAAATATGGATACCACGCATTGCCATACGGAACATAGAGCCTCAGGCGATAACCAGCCCCTACCAAGCGGCGCTGCAGCTCCCGGCCGATACCATACAGCATCTGAAACTCAAAACGGTCCGCGGCGATGTTTCGTTCCTGAATATATGCTAGCGCGCGGTTGAGGATGTGTTCATCGTGCGATGCGATGGCCGGAAACGTACCCCGATCGAACAATTCGAGCATCAATCGAACGTAGTTGGCATCCACGTCTTTCTTGCGTGGAAAAGCCACATCGGACGGTTCGCGATACGCGCCCTTGCACAGGCGGATGGGGATTGAGAGCCGGCATAAGTTCTGAATGTCGCTTTCGCTTCGATACAGGTAGGCCTGAATTACCGCGCGGACGCTCCCATACCGGGCGTGCAGATCGGACACCAATGTCAAAGTGCGGTCGACATATGCGCTCGATTCCATGTCGATTTCGACCATCCGGCCAATGGATTTCGCGCGCGCCACCAGGCATTCGATGTTGGCCAGGCACGCCTGCTCCGAGAAATCGAGGCCCAGTTGAGTGAGTTTCACCGACACTGTGGCTTCCAGGTTAAGCTTTGCGATCCGGTCCAGCGCCGTCAGGTAGGCCTCGCGCGATTGCTCGGCTTCTTCGAGCGAAGTGACGCTTTCGCCCAGATGATCGAGCGTGGCCAGGTATCCGTCGGCGTTCAGTTTTTGGCAGACCGCCACTTCGCGCTCGATGGTCGATCCGGCGACGAAACGGGATGTCAGCCGGTCGGCAGCCGGTGCAGTTTCCATCCAATGACGAAGCCACGGCTGGCGGGAGAGCACCAAGAGGAGGCTGCGGAGCACGCACTTATTAGAATACTAGGTTCCATCCAGCGGTTCGCGAACCATCAACGCGTTTTGCTCGCCGCAAAATCAAACGCTGCGTTCGCGTGCACCACCGTTGTGTTGAGGTACCAGACGTCTTCCACTTCGAACGTGGGAAGGGTCTTTAGTTCTTGAAATGCCGACGGCAATTCAGTGCAGGCCAAGCACACGAGCGGCTGCGAGGTAAATTGCTTTTGGAGGGAAGCCTTTACTATGCCTGCCAGTCTCTCCGCGGCCCCATCTGGATTCCCGAGCTGCAAATCCGCGATTAGTCTGGTGGTGCTGGCTCTCGTCGCCTCGTCATCCGGGCCGGATGCTTCCACCCCGTACTTGGAAAACTTCTCGCGGAGAACCGGCGAGTTCATGGTCACGGATGTTCCTAAAATCAAAACCTCGCTGGCGCCCATTCGAGCGCATTCCTTCGCGGACACTTCAAAAATGCTGAGGACCGGAATCCCAACGCCGCGTATGATCGCTTCCAGGCGATGGTGGGGCGAGTTGCCCGCGATCAGCGCGAAGTCTGCGCCAGAAGCCTCCAAACGCTTCAGCGCTGTGCGGTGGTAATCGTCAAATTGACACCAGGATCGGTCGTCGCCATCGGCGCCGAAGTAGGCAATGGCTTTATTGATGTCCAACGATTCGATGCTCATCTCGGGTATGGAAGGCGCACCCGGCAGGTTGCTCGCCAGGCGCCAATGTTCGCTTCGACGGCAGATCGCCGAGTAATAGTCGACAGTGGACTTCCATGCCACTCCGCCCACGATTCCGATCTTCTTCATGGCAGCGTCTTTTCAAGAGAACTTCGGCGAAAGTCCGAAAGTTCCATCCACCACTTCCACAAAGCTTCTCTCTTCGCGAAGAATCAGGCGCTCGGTTTGCGCCATGAGGAAATTCTCACGGGCTTCCGAATCAGCCTTCAGGCGCGTCCGGTAGCACTCGTAGGAGGCCAGGCTGTCGAATGCAATCAGCCCCCAGGCAACGTCGTTGGTTCCTTCGTGAGGCAGAAAATAGCCGATCAAATGCCCGCCGCAGCGTGGAATGATACGGCCCCAGTTCTGGGCGTAGGTCTCGAATCCGTCACGCTGGAACGGATCGATCTGATATCGGATGAAGCAGACTATCGGGTGCTCGCTCGGTGGCATATTGGGGAATATACAGCTTGCCAGGCAGCCACACTTCGTTTATCGTCAAAGTATGGATGTCGACAATCACGCGGACCACGCGGTTTCGAGAATCGCATCGGCGATCGGCGAGCCGGCGCGGGCACGCATGCTCTATTGTCTGATGGATAACCACGCTCGAACCAGCACTGAACTGGCCGTGGTGGCTGAGGTGAGTCCATCCACTGCCAGCGTGCACCTGAATCGATTGAAGACCGAGCGCCTGGTTAGGGTCGAGGTGCAGGGAAAGCATCGCTATTATTGTCTGGAAGGAGCGGAGGTGGCCACGGTTTTGGAAGGGCTGAGCGTCCTGGCCGGCGGTTCGCGCCATCCATTCGTGCCAAATACTCCCCACCGGCTGCGCGCCGCCCGGACATGTTATGACCACATGGCGGGCACTCTGGGCGTCATGCTGCACGATCGAATCCAGACACTGGGCTGGCTTTCTCCGAATTCGGCTGGCGGCAATGCGTACGATCTCACGCCGCAGGGCATCCAGGCGCTCGGGACGCTCGGCATCGACGTGCAGGCCGCTCGCGCGCTGCGCCGCCGGTTCGCATTCCCCTGTCTGGATTGGAGTGAGCGACGGTCTCATGTGGGCGGCGCGCTGGGTGCGGCGCTGCTGAAATTTGCGCTCAAACGAAAATGGGTGACGCAGGATCTCGATAATCGGGCACTTTTCGTCACTCCACTGGGCCGGCGCGAAATGCTGGCTCGGTTAGGCCTCGATGTTTGAGAAGGCGCTGGATGCGATGTCCACGCCCGGGCGATTCGTTTTCTCGGTGGCGACCGTCGCCGTGGGCATAGAGACTTTGGTGTGCGCCCGATATGCCAGTCACACGCTTGGCCCCCAGTATGAAGTAATTCCAGTGATTCCCTGGCTTCCGGCCATTCCCTGGCTGGCCTACGCGATCGGCGCCATTTTTGTGGCCTGCGGTGTGGGCGTCCAGTTCACGCGCACCAGGCGGATGGCTGCGCTCGTCTTGGGAGCTTTGATGTTCTTGGGCGCCCTGGTGCTGGTTGCGCCGAAGTATGCCGCCAATGTCGCCAGCATGGGGTTGCGCACCGTCGTGTTAGAGCCTCTCGCACTGGCCAGTCTCGCCTGGCTCCTGCCGGATCGCGGAGAGATGCCGGCCTGGCTCACGCGCCTAAGCCGTTATGTGCTCGCTCTGTCTCTGATCGTTTTTGGCGTGGACCATTTCCTGGCTTTGGCGCCTATCGGGTCGTTGATACCGGCCTGGATTCCATGGCACCTGTTCTGGGTCGCGTTTTTTGGCGCCGCGTTGATCGCCGCCGGCTTGGGCTTCGCGATCGGTGTGCTCGATCGTCCGGCTGCTCTTGGTATGGGCTTGATGTTCGGCGTTTGGGTGGTGACCCTGCATCTGCCGCGCGTTCTTGGCCTGTACGGCATTCCAGGCGCGCCAACGGATCCCGACGAGTGGTCCAGCCTGCTCATTGCAGTCGGATTGTGGGGAGGGATGTGGAGCGCGCGATTCAGTTAGCGCGAACTCTCCAAGAGCAGAAACTGCCGCTCGTCGCCGGCGGCCGTGGTTGGATCGGAGTTGTGCTCACCGGTTCTGAGCGAGGCCCGAACGCGCCATCCACAGCGTTCCGCGAGACGCACCAAGCCCGGCGGCGAGAATATCCAATAGTTGGTGGTGTCGCCGTTGCACTCGCCGGGCGCGAGCAAATACGCCGCCGGCACGCGGCCGAGTTCAACCGTGTGGTCCGGGCTCCAGCTTGCGACGCGCGTGCTCAGGAAGCAAAAGCGAGCGCGCGCGGATAGTCGCTCCAGGACGGCGAAAGGGTTCTTGAGGTGATACAGGGTTCCCAGGAACAGAGCCAGCCCATAATCGCGCTCGGGACCCCATCCGCCATCCAGGTCGATGTCCTCGATGGTCACTTTGGAGCCGAGAGCAGCCGCCACGCGCTCGACACCTTCCATCCGGTTGATATTCGTGCCGGCATGATCGCAGGCGTGGACCGCATATCCGAGCGATTCGAACAGGAAGGCTAGAGCGCCGTCGCCGGTGCCGAGATCGAGCAGCGGCTTCGATCCGGCCATCTCGGATAATGTGAGCCCGGCTTCGCGACGCAGCCGTTCCATGGGGAACAGGTTGGTAAATGAGTCATATGGATACCAGGCAAAACCGGAGGGAGCGGCGCTTTTCTTGATCTGCTCGAAATGCTCGCGAAAACGCAGGCCGTGGCGCACCAGACTGCTGAATCGGATCAGAGGGTCCATTGGTTCCATGCCGGAGGATTTGGGCGTTATTTTCCCGGCGGATAGCTTCCCAGCACGCGCAAAAAATCCGCGATCTCACTCAAATGCCGCAAAGCGTTCTGCACTCGAGGTTCATTTTCCCGGCCGAGAAGATCCAGATAGAACAAATATTCCCAGGGTTTGCCGCGCAATGGGCGGGATTCGATCTTGGTGAGATTCAAGTCACGCAGTGCGAACGCGCTCAAGCCGCGGAACAGAGCGCCAGGAACATTGCGCGTGGTGAATACCAACGACGTTTTCCATTCCTTCGCCCGCCGCGGCGGCGGCAGCTTCTTGGAGGGATATAGCAAGAAGAAGCGTGTGAAATTTCGCCGGTCGTCTTCAATGGACTTCTTCAGGATGGTTCCACCGTAAATGCTAGAGGCTACATCGGAGGCTATGGCGGCCGCCTCCGGCCCGTTCTTTTCCATGACCATCTTGACGCTGCCGGCGGTGTCATAAAAAGGAACGCGCTCCAACTTTGGATAACGGGCGAAGAATTTGTGGCACTGGTTTAGGGCCACCGGGTGGGAGTAGACCTTGCGGAGATCCTGGAAGCGGACGCCCGGCGGCGCAATCAGATTGTGCACAATGCGGACGTTGGTTTCAGCCGCGATGCGGACGTCAAAATGGAGCAGATGATCGTAATTTTCATGGACGGAACCGGCCAGGGTATTTTCCATCGGGATCACCGCCGAGTCGATCTTTCCGGCCTGCAAGGCACCGAAAACGGATTCAAATGTCGGGTAGGGGACAACTTTGGCTTTCAGGCCCAGAAGTTGATGCGTAGCCTCCTGGCTGAAAGCTCCCAATTCGCCTTGAATACCTGTGCGTTGTGGTTTCATCGATTTCTCCCCCTGTGGATCGCGCCCCGGTGTTCACACCTTTTTTATAAACTTTCAGGCACTCGGCTAGCTCCGGTACCTATCTTTCGATCGCCGCATATTTCTTTCGATAGCAGCGTTCTCCTCAAAACCGATCAAGCCGACCGTTCTGGACGCCCCTTTGTCAACGGTAAACCGTTGTAATGTCGCGCGGCTGTTCGGAAAACCGAACAAAGCGCTCCCTTCCGTCTTGCTCTTTGTAATTTTGACCGCTATAATTCGACGCTGTAGAACGTCTCACGAAAGAGCTCGATCTCGAAGCCGCTATACCCTGGCGTTTCTCTAATGCGCTGGGAAAGCACCATACCATGGAGGATCCTGGACAGAAACTTCGGCGCATCAGAGAACGGCTCAATTTGCGGGTTCGGGACGTGGAGCTGGCGAGCCTGAAGATAGCGGACAAATACCATAACGACGATTTTGCCGTCCTCATCAACCGGGTATCGGAGATCGAGAATCGCAACTTAGTTCCGACCATTCACAAACTCTACTCGCTGTGCGCGATCTATCGCTTGGATTTTCAAGAGGTTCTCGAATGGTACGGCGTAACGCTGGGCGCACTCGCCTCCGACGCCGCGAGTGTGGATGTCCCGCAAACGCACATGTTGTCCTTCGGCGGCCAAACGGCTCAAAGCACCGTCTCGAGCGGCGTTCTGTTACCGCTGGCGCTCGATCCCGGATTCGATCCTCGCCGCACAACTTATCTTACCCGCATGGTTCAGCGCTGGGGTAAGGTGCCGCTGTTGTTTCTTGAGTCGCTGGACCTCAAGGAACAACGCTACGCCCTGGTCGGAACCGAGGATTGGTTCATGTCCCCTCTGCTGCAGCCGGGGACTTTTGTTTCCATCGACGAGACGCAACGCAAGATCGCCAACTCAGGCTGGAACAACGAGTTCGAACGCCCAATCTACTTCTTCGAGCACCGCCAGGGATTTGCTTGTGGATGGGCCAGCCTGACCGGGGACCAGTTGATTCTCATATCCCACCCCTTATCGGCATGCAGTCCCCAGGTTTACAAATATCCCACCGACATCGATTTGATCGGCCAGGTCTCTGGGATCGCTATGCGTCTGGATCAGGCACGGCGACGCCGTACGCGGCTCTGAATAGCTCCAAAAGAGCTGTGAAGTCCGCGATGTAGAGCCGTCTCTCCACTCCACGCACGGAAGCGGGAAGCAAGTTGCGGTAGGGTGTCAACCGGATCCAGTTCTCTATCACCACGCGTTTGTCCTCGAACAAAGCCGAAATATAAAGGTCCAAGTCCGCCTTCTGCTGTTCCAGGTTGAACGACAGCCACTCGGCAAACACCGCGGCGTGGCTGGTCTTCAGCGCCTTATTCGCCTCATCTTCACCGAACACAAGAGCTAACCCGTGATGTTCGTAGCTGCCGTTGTTGGGGTTGCGAAGGGACGCCAGGTAAACCAACCTTCCAAAAACGGAGGGGATTTGCGAGATGGTGTTCCGCCATAGATCGGCGGCAGCACTTCGGTCAAACGTCAAGCCAGCGACTTTTTCGCCCTTCATACCAAACACCTGAAATCATACACCGGATCTGGCTGTAAGAAAAGATGGCCGATTCCGGACGAAGTATCCGGCGGTGTTCTGGTTTCCGAAAGCCTTTCGCTCTTTCCTCTTATCGCAGCGCTTCACGCTTAATCTTCGGAAGGATTCGACAAGTGATCGAATTCGAAATTAAAACCCCAAGGAGATTTGAGCATGTTGAAGAAGATTTTTTTGATTACCAGCGTTGCACTAGCGTTCGTCATCGCGGCCTCCGCGGACATTCCCATCCCTCCCTGCAACCCTTGTCTGGTGAGCACGGGTACAGCCCGATAGCATTCGTCTCCCTGGCCGGGAGCTGGCTCGCCGGGAGCTGGTGATAGACTGGATTTCAATCCATGCACCAGCTCCCGCCCGAGCAACAGATTCTGCTGATCGTCGAGATCGCAGCGCTGCCGGCGTTGTGTGTCCGGATGTGGCTGGCGGGGCTGCACAAGGTTTACAGTAACTTCTTTGGATACTTGGTATTGGAATTCCTGCAAGCCCTTATTCCATTGTTTGCGCCGCTGCAGAGCCGGCTGTATCGCGACCTTTATGTTGTTAGCCAGGCGCTGATTGTGGCTTATTATGCGCTGGTAGTGCTGGAGCTCTACTCCGTCATCCTGCGTAATCTAGAGGGAATTGCCAGCGTAGCGCGCCGCTATATCAAGATCACACTTGTGTTTGCCATCTTCCTGTCCCTGCTACCTTTAGCTGTCGAAAAAACGCCGAATACCCTCACTGGCTATCTCTTCATGTTCGAGCGTCCCATCCGGTCAAGTTTGGTGGTCTTCGTGCTTTTGATCAGCGGCTTTCTAGTCTATTACCCTGTGCCTTTGGGACGGAACGTAATCGTTTACTTGGCGGGATATGCCGTCTATTTCCTGACTAGCGCAACCGTCGCGTTCGTCAACAATCTGGGCTACTTCTGGAACCGTCAGGGGGGTAACGTTAACATGGGCGTTTCCGTGGCGTGCATTATATTTTGGCTGCTTGCACTCAGCCGGCAGGGGGAGAAAAAGATGGTGGTTGTGGGACATCAGTGGAATCGAGGCGACGAGCAGCGATTACTGGCCCAGCTGGAAGCAGTCAATGATAGTCTTTTGCGTTCCCGCAATAAAATAGATGTTCGGTAAAAGGGTAATGCCCTCGATCTTGTCACAAAACAAGACACAAATGTATTTGCATTGCCTGGAATGATCCGGTATGATTAGCGAGAGACTTAGGAGGAAATGTGCATTTACAGTTGATGGTTCCCATTGCACTCGTCCTCATATTGCTGGTCGGTTGCTTTGCCGGCCTATTCTGGAGACTCGCGTCTCGCTTTGACGCGACGCATTGTACAGCCGATTGGCTGGACGACTTTTCTCTGGAGAGCTATGCTCCCATGGAGCGATTGTTGGAGAAAAGCGACGTCTTGTTTCTGGCGTCGCAAGCCGGCTACCGTCCGGAAATCGCGAAACGCCTGATGGCCGAGCGCCGCAGGATTTTTGCCGCATATCTCGGGCGCCTGGTCCAGGACTTCAATCAGTTGGTCGGGATTGGAAAGCTAATGATTGTCTATTCCACTCAAGACCGGGAGGAATTCGCGCGCCGCTTGTGGCGCCAGCAGGTGCGCTTCTACGCGGCGGTTTACTCCGTACGGCTGCAGTTGGCGCTGTATCCTTTGGGATGGGCGGGAGCAGATGCGCATCGTCTGGTTGCGACCATCACCGCCTTGCGCGACCAGATTCGATTGCTCTCGTCCCCCAGCGAAGCCCAATTCGAAGGCGTTTGAACGCTCAATTGCACACAGTCTTTAGGAGCTGCTTGGCTTCTTTGAGCAGCGGAAACTGTTGTTCGGCTTCCTTAAACTCGCGGGTATGCACGCAACGGCGCGCACCTCGATGCTCGACCGGAAAACGCAAGTGGAGCATTTCATGAAACAAAATGTATTCCACGGCTAATCTTGGGACGCTGGACCTGTCCAACAGGCGGCTCAAGATAATCGCATTGTGCGACGGATCGTAATGCCCGAGCATTACGCGCGAGGGACGGCGGCTCCAGCCCAGCAGCGGTTGCGCCATCAGACCGTGGAAGTGCGTCTGGTTCAGATCGTCGAAGATGGCCTGGAGATCGTAGAAATCTCCCTTTGGCCCTGACACGAACTTGCGCCCGCGCGTCTGCTTCACCAGTTGCAGGCTGCGGCGCATCTCCTTGCGATTGAGATAGCGACGGTAGCGTTCGGCGTGCGTCCGCGGCGACGGCCGGCGCAGAAGCTTGGACATCAGAATATGCGCCAGCGATTCGAGGATGGCCGAGGGTGCGCCTTCCAGCACATCCGTTACGCGAAACTCGAGGCCCGACTGGTCCCATCGAACCGAGCTATTGGCGTTGGCGAACTTGCAAAATTTCAAGTGAACCGCTGGAACGGGCGTGCGGGGCTTCAACTCGCGAAAAACGCGTGTGATGATTTCCTCAGGTGTTTCGAAAAAAATCGCGCTCTGCAGCACTGCTCTTAAGATACCTCAGCGTTGCAGATATCGGAACCCGCGCGCGTTGTTACTGAGCGGATTCGTCCAGCAGCAGGATTTCAACGCGGCGATTTTCAGCCCGGCCAGCCTCGGTATCGTTGGAATCCTTAGGGTCGTTCGAGCCATAGCTTTGGACCGACAGCCGCGATTCGGAGATGCCATAGCGGGTGCTCAAAACCTCTAACAGGTTTACGCTGCGAGCGGCGGAGAGCTCCCAATTGCTCTGGAACCGTTTGTTGTGGATGGGGACCGCGTCGGCATGTCCCACCAGCGCGACTTTGTTTGGAACGCTCGCGAGTACCGCCGCTATTTGAGAAACGATGGGAAGCGCGCCAGGCAGGATATGGTCCTCGCCGGAAGGAAACAAAATGGCCTGCGGCAGGCTGATAACCAGCCCGCGTTTCTCTAGACGCGAATCTAAGCCTTCTTGCTTCAGCTTTTGGTCCGCTTCCGCGAGAACGTGGCGGGGGTCTTCCTGCTTGAGCTCTGGCTTGGTCTCTGGCTGGGGTTGAGGATCGGATGGGAGCTTGGCTTTCGATTTTACGAGGGTTGGCTTGGGCTGCGAGGCTCGCGGTGTCTGGGCCGTGTGTAAGCCCTGCGCGGAGATGGCGACGAACAGGATCAGCAGAATGGTGACGAAATCGGTGTAACTGATCAGCCAACGCTCCCTCTGACCGCCATGCTCGGCTTCGAGATACTTGGGCCTGGGCTTAGGCTTCATGGGTTGCTGGAGCAGCAGATTCCCGGACCTCTGGGTTGGTCTGGCGCAGGTACGCGCTTAGGCGCAAGCGGATCAGCGCTGGGTGCACATTGTCGGTCAGAGCGAGCACTCCCTCGATGATGAGCTCTTGAATCTCGAAGTTCTCGGCCACCCGTGCGTGAATACGATGCGCGGCCGGCAGCAGAAGCAGGTTCGCCAGCGCCAGGCCATAGATGGTGGAGACGAACGCCGTTCCGATGCCAAATCCGACCGACTGCAGATTCGCAAAGTGGCGCAGCACTTCGATCAGGCCAACCACGGTCCCGATGATTCCGATGGTAGGCGCAAAGCCGCCCGCCACTTCCAAGGTCTTGGCGTCCGTTTCGCCCTGGCGCTCGCGCATGCGCAGTTCGGTTTCCAGCACCGTCTGTAATTCGGCGCGGTTGCCTACATCCAAAGCCAGCTGCAGAGCCTGCCCGAGAAAGGGATGCGAGGCCTGCGGCGCAAGCGGCTCGAGTGCCAGCAAACTATTGCGGCGGGCGGTCCGAGCGTAGAAAATGATCTCTTCGATTAACGCCTCGCGATTCACTTCCTGACAGGAGATGAGATCTTTTACGCGGCGGAGCGAGTGCCCTAGCGAGCGTTTCGGGGTGGTGACGAGCATCACGCCCAGCGTGCCGCCCACCACGATTAAGACGCCGGCCGGCTGAAAGAAATACGTGACTGAGATTCCGGCCGCAGCCACTCCGGCAATGATGGCTCCCAGCGCGACCACCAGCCCCAGAACAAAAACCAGGTCGATCCGGTGGCGCGGGAGTGCACGATCCTCCGCTCGGAACGCGCGCGCTTCCTCGGTGAGAGCCGCCTGAGATGAGGCCAATACAAGTCTCCTGGGCTCCCTCCAGAGCACTCAGGGGTCCAATTGGAAGTTATTGAGCCAGCATCCAAGCGGACCATCGGCGCGCCAAAAATTCGACGGTAAGGAGCGCTGTTTTCTTTGGATCACCAGCTCTTCAGGCCCGTAAAACCGGTAGAATCAGGCCCCGGCACTCGCCCAGCCCAATGCGACGAAAACCTGACGCTTCGCACCAGCCTTTGAGGATCACTTCGTCGCCGTCTTCGAGGAAGCCACGGCTTTCGCCGCTCGAAAGCTGCAGTGGATCGGCGCCTCGACGGGTGAGTTCGAGCAGACAGCCCTGGTTTTGTTTTTCCGGACCGGAGACCGTTCCACTGCCAATCAAGTCGCCCGGACGGAGCGGACATCCGTTGCTCGAGTGATGCGCGATCATCTGGCTCAGCGTCCAGTACAGGGATGCGAAATCACTTTGGCTCACGCGCATGGGCGAGGGCATTTTTGCGGAGCGCAGCCAGACTTCCAGCGTTATTCGAAAAGCTCGATCGCCCGATCCTTGGAGATACGGCAGCGGCTGCGGATCCCGAGCGGAGCGGGGTGGTGTGGGCGCGCGAAAAGGCTCCAGTGCGTCGAGCGTCACAATCCAGGGCGAGATCGATGTGGCGAAATTCTTCGCGAGGAACGGTCCCAAAGGTTGGTATTCCCAGCTCTGAATGTCACGCGCCGACCAATCGTTTAGAAGGCAGACGCCGAACAGACGATCTTCGGCACTGGTGACGGGAATCGGTTGGCCTATCACGTTACCTGGGCCCAGAAACGCGCCGAGCTCCAGTTCATAGTCGAGCATTTCGGACGGTGCGTAAACGGGTACGTCCGCCGAGTTCGGGAGGATTTGACCGCTCGGACGGCGCACCGGGGTTCCGCTCAACACGATGGACGAAGCGCGTCCGTGATAGGCGATTGGAATCCATTTGTAATTCGGTGAGAGCGGTTTGCCGGGGCGAAACAGACTTCCGACGTTCGTGGCGTGATGAATGGACGCGAAGAAATCGGTGTAGTCGGGAATGTCGCAGGGCAACAGGAGATCCACTTCCCAGATCGGCAGGATCGCTCGCTCCGTGGCGGACGAATAGGCGGCTAGTAATTCGCTGATCTGGCGGCGCAGGCCGGTGCGCTCCGGGCGGGACATGGCCATTAGGGCGCCGAGGGACGGGATGCCCAAAGCGACCGTGGCATCCAGCAGCTTGTCGCCGATGGCAACGCCGGTTCGGATCTGCTCCTCACCGCGTTTTCGAAAACTGGCGTACGGGAGATTTTGAATCGGGAAATCCGCGTCCGGCCGATTGGCGGATTCCACCCAACTGGTCAGATTTGGATCGTGAGTGGCGTCTATCATCATTGTTGCTGAGATCAAACTTTCGAAGCGTGGATCGGCACGCAGGTTGTTGAGCGCTGGTTCGCCGCGCACTTCGTCGAGCGGCTGGCCGCCTTGAACCGCAGCCCGGAGCGCATCGAGAGCGCGATTCGAAAGGTACTCGCTCAGTATAGCCCAGCAGTGACTACCGATTAGATGTTGTTCTTGGCCGTATGTGTCAAGACCGGTTCGATGTGTATACTATGCGCCGGTCTTGACAGGCAATCGTGCCAACACAGCCATCGTTCACACGAGTGTGAACGCGGCACGCAGGAGTGCGTGCGCCACATACGCGCCACCTCTTACGGACGGATTACGGCTTGAGCAATGAATCCCGCTAACTCTTGGGCACGTGCGTTGTTTTGGTCTTCTTCACGGGCGCTTCCGTAGCGCCGTTGAGGAGCAGTTTCTGTACGCGCCAATTGAGAATTTCGGCGGTGTAGATTTCGTTCTCCGACGGACAGGCCAGCTCATGAACCCATCCGAAC
>JBEKLB010000070.1:0-19766 GCA_050010415.1 Bryobacteraceae bacterium
GGCCGTCAATCCGCTCGCACAATTCACTTCTTTGTCACGCTGGCCCTGGTGCTGTTCCTGTTTGTCCACATCGCAATGATTTGCCTGGCCGGATTCTGGAGGCGCACTCGAGCGATGATCACGGGCCGCACCGGCACGCCTGAGGAGCACGCATGATCAAGCTTTCACGACGAAAACTCATCGTATCCGGACTCGCAGCGGCCGCAGGTGCATCGGGATTAGCCGTGGCAGCGCGGCTTGCGCAGAAGTACGGTTTGGTTCCTCCCGATCATGGCGGAATTTACGGCCTCGGCGAAACGCTGACTTATGCCTCGCAGCGGCTGCTGACGAGGCATTCCCTGGCGCGTGAATTCCCTCGAAACAAGATTTCGCCGCGTCCATTCCCGAACGAACTCGCGCCCCTCACGGAAGACTTTAAGCGCCTTCAGGCGGGCGGATTCGCAGACTGGCGGCTCTCTGTCGATGGCATGGTCCATCAACCTGCGTCGTTCTCGATTGCTGACCTTAAGAGCTACCCGTCTCGCAGCCACATCACCGAACTCGCATGTGAAGAGGGCTGGTCCTACATCGCCGAGTGGATTGGCGTGCCGCTCTCCCGCGTCTTGCAAGTTGTAGGAGTCCAGCCCCAAGCCAAATACGTCGTGTATGTCTCGATGGAACCCGATACATGGGACAGCATCGACATGGCCGATGCGCTGCATCCGCAGACATTTCTCTGTTATGGCATGAACGGCGGTGAGCTTCCAGTAGGCCATGGCGGACCGCTTCGCATGCGGGTCCCTCGGCAAGTCGGCTACAAGAACATAAAATTTATCACTCGCCTGACGGTCACAGACAGTCTGAAAGAGTTCGGTAATGGCTGCGGCGCTGTGGCTTGCGAGTATGGCTACGCCTGGTACGCCGGCATCTGACACCTGGACTGTCGAGCCTTCGAGAAGGCCTGGATCGTCGGCAACCTGGAAATTAAGGACTGCTTCCGCAGCACGCGGGCAAACCGGAAGCAATCCGTTTTCAGAGAGACAATGTGAGACCGACCACGCCGTAGGGGGAACTGACGGAGTCCACGCCCTGCACGCTGACGGGACTACAGGTGTATTCCAGCTCGAACACCGGCTAACCGAATATTTTTGCAAAAAAATGCCGCATGCCCTCGAATCTCTTGTGTTTCACGGGCGCCCGTTCCTGCGTCGGAAGCGGGGGTGGCAGAGCTGCCATGGGGAACGGGGCACGGCGAGTTGATAACGGGAGTCCTCCAGCAAGCCTATATGCGGAAGGCGTGAAGGTCAGAGTTGCCTCCGCTTTCGCAGGAGGCAGACTCTGTTGCTGCAAGGCAGGCAGCTCTGCCGTCACCGCTCCTGCGCTAGACAATTTGGTTCCTGTCGTCGCCTCCAGGGGAGATCCAGTTCCAAGTGGCGCTGAAGAAGACTCTTGGACGGAAGCTGAAGAAGTTCCTTGTGCGCTTGCGCCTACGCCTTCCCCTACCGCCGCGCCTGAAGCCAAAAGCACCGGGGGCGGAGGGGGCGGAGGACACCCGCATTCTACGGGCAGGATCGTCTCATTCCCGTTCCCATCTGCGGACGCTGCGTGGAGGGCAGTGTCTTCACTCCTTAGGCGTCCCGCGTGGACAACGATCTGATCCCGCGGCTGGAATTCATACTTCCCATCTCCCATGAGTTCGTAAATGATTGCCGGGGATGTGTTGCCGGGAAGAGTCTTGACACACGTGTTGCCCTGCGGGTCGGCGCGGATCGCGTAGTCGAACTCTCCCGGACCACGAAGGAGAATACGGAAATCGGGGGTGACCACTTCATCCGTGGAATTGCCCAGAGTGATGTGCGTTTCCAGGGCGCCGACACCAATCGCCAGCATCAAGTCGGGACCGCTGCGAGAACGGTTGACCGAAACTGTGGAGTGCGGGCATACATAAAAGTTTCCGCCCCGCCGCAAGCGCATCACGGTCGTGTCGGACAAGGCAGTGACGGAAGAGCCCGAGGGCACCCGGTCAACCGGTACGACATTGCTGTAGTCTGCGGCAGCAATCGGAGGCGGCCCCGGCGCCGACTTCGCGGCGATCGCGTGCAGCTGCACCAACAGACGATTTCCGGCTGATTCCCAGGTGTAGTCCAAGGGCTTGAGTAAATCGATTTCCACGTGGACCTGCGGCGGATCCGTGGCGCTCAGTTCGAGACGAATCGCGCTAACGTCCTGGCTCTTGACGGGCACCTGTTTGCGGGGAACAGACATGTTTGTGTTCGGCAAATCGATAACCAGCCGCATGGGCTCATCGAGCTTGCTGATCTTCGGCTTCACCGGCGCCGTCGTTATAATTTCCAGCGCAGGTGTGCCATCCTTCAGGAAAACGTTGAAGTGAACAACTGTGGCGGCGACCTGGGAAGTGGGGACTTCTTGATCTGATTCGCGTTGCGCTGGGCTGCCGCCCTGTGATTGAAGAGGAGAGGACAACAGGGAAATTGCAGCTACGAGAGTAGCGATAGCGGAACACACAATTCGACTCCGCCCCCCATCTCGCGTATGACGCCGCTGTAGCGGTGCTCTCATGGCAGCGCAAAAGTTAAGGTGATGTCGGTTTTAAAGCTGACGGGACGTCCATTACGAATCAGAGGCTCAAATCGCCACTGCCTGACTGCATCGGTAGCTGCATCCGCCAGTCGAGGATATCCGCGAACCGAACTGAGTCGCTGAACTCTTCCATCCACGCCTACTACAACGTCAAGCACAACGATCCCTTGAACATGATGGGCCTTGGCCACGTCCGGGTATTCGGGCTCGACGCGGTCGACGACGCGCGCGAGGGCCGTTCGCTCTGGAATGATCTCGGGAGCTGATGAGGCGGAAGCGCTTCCTGCTCCTGAATCTTGTGAAGTCGTTGATGCGCCTTTGACTCCCGTATCTTCAAACACGACGATCCCGGAGCCATCGTCCAGGGTGTTCTCAATCTCCAAGTCAGGCACATGGTGCTTTGCGCGGATTGACACCGAATTTGAAGATTTGGCAGGGAAAGGTTTGGCAGGAAGCGGGTTAGTGGGAACCGGGGCGATAGCCGCCGGCTTCGCGGGTTCAACCATTGGCGGATTAGGAAGGGCGGCGGGCATTGGTAAGAGCGCTGAGGGTTGGCGCACGACCGCCGTGGAATTCCTGCCGAACAAGTGCAGCCCATCGTGCGGGACGCTCCTGCTGAGGGTCCAACCGGCGAGAAGCAAGGTGCCTGCCACGAGAGCGGCCAACAAAGATCTTCGCGCTCCCGATGCGAGTGCGATCGCTCTGGCTTTTATGGATTCCACGGAAATGTGGGACGGTATTCTTCTGATCTCTTGCACCGGAACCGGAACACGGGACGCGGAGTCGGAAGCAAGTTCATCCACCCGCGCGATCGTATCCGCGACGCGCTGCGACATCGACTGTATCGCCACAAGATCGCCAGACGTGAATGCATCCGCTTGAGAAGAGAAGGCGCCGAGCACGCCGAGTTTCCCCTTCGCGTCGTTCAGCACAGGGACAAGCACAATGGAGCGAGCGCCCAGACCGCGGCAAACCGACACATCGAGGCCAGGGAAGTTCTCGGAGTTGCGACAATACTGCGGCGCAGGAGCGCGCAGGCAGGCATCCACCATGCGTGGGTCCCGGCGCAAATAGGCGACAAACTCGGCGGAGGTCGCCCCGTTCAGGGCACGGGCAACCATCTGACCACTGCGCACCAAAACGATGAAGGCGCCGGTCGCACAAGTGGAGAGTCGAGTTTGACAAACAATCTGCTCCAACACCAAATCGAGCGCGGCGTCTGCGCGCATCACCTGGTCAGTCGGTTCGCTTTCTCGTGTGCCAAAATTGAACCGGTGTGGGGATGGGGATCGGCGCACCGGCGAAGAAGATCTCGCCCCCAGAGATGTCGAGTCGCTGGGCGCACTGTTCGCCTCAGTGCTAAGAGCCGCCGCCGGCCGGATTCTGCGCTCCGCCGCTGATTGACGCCGTGACTTCACCGGCATCTCCACGCTGCGGCATTCCGCACGCGCCGAAAAATCAGCCATCCCCTCGACGAACTGGATCGAAGGAGGACAGACCCCGTGAGGGAGGAGACGAGCGAACTAGGGAGCGATACGGCCATCTCGGGCCAACTCCTCGAGAAGATTGGCTTCCAAAGCACGCGTCCATGACGCTCCACTCGGCGCATGGCGCCGCATGTGGCTTAAAAGGGTGGACGGGAAAGGAAGTCTATTTCAGAGACTGAAGCACGCTCTCTCGGGGGGAGGCAGATATTAGTGGTTAGTGTGCCACCTCTGCGCTGGGATGTCAAGATGTGCATCACGCAGACTGCTGGACGCGGTTCAACGCCAGCGCCCGCAAACGTGGCCCAAAGCGGGGATAAAGGTGTCATTCAAGCCTGTCCGCTCAAGCTGCATTTCTGTGCCTCTCAGGTTGTGGGTGAAGCAGGCTATTATCGTACCGGACGGGAAGAACCTTCCCCCAAGGTCCTCCCCGTCCACTCCCCCGCCGGCAGCCGGATTCTGCAGGTTCCTTTCCGGTGCCACCGGGGGCATCTCGATCGGCCGTCAGGCCCTGGCGTCATCAGGCCAAGTTCTCCCTAGGCCACGTCTTCCTTAGGCGAGGTCTTCAGACTCAGATTGCAAGCCCTTCGCGGGCGTGCCGGCGACTGCGGTTTTCAAAGTGTCCAGCCACCACCCGATACGCTTCCGAAGCCTAAGCAGGCTGCCGGATTCGCAAGCGGCACAGTACCCGATCATGGCGAATGTGGTCAGCCATCCGCTGATCATCAACTTCACGAAAAGAAACATGATCCACTCCTATTCCGGGACGATCCGTCCCTGCCCAGCCCTATCTATAAACCGCGTCAAACACCGGCAAAAGATCTCGCCGGAAAGCGATTTATTTTCCAAGGAACCGGCGCTTGTCCTAAATCCGTGACGATCATGCCCCCGATCCCTGGAAACGTCCATGGAGCCAGTCTGAAGCAATCTGAATTGATCTGAAGAAATGCCTTCGAGATGGCGAACGGTAACGGCTCGGCGCCTCGGGGCAGATTTGGTTTGCATCGGAGGGAGGGCACGGTTGTCGGCAGCAGCAACTCGCGCCGTGGGCGCGAGAATCTTCTGTCACAGAACCAGAGCGTCTCTCTGAGGGCGAGAATCCCAGGGCGGCTCGGGGCAGGCCATTCTCCGCACGAACTTCAGGGGCTAGGAGTCGATCCGCTCTTTTGGGCGGTCTTTCAGATCGTCCGGTTCCAAGCCGGCTGCCGCCATCACAGCCCGTCCCAGTTCTTCGGCAGAAAATGTTTTTCCGTCGCCGGGCAGAGATTCCCCATCGGAGGGACCGACGAAGCGGTATCCCCTGCCTACGACCGTCTGCAGATATTTCGGCTGTACCGAATCGTCCTCAAGAGCCATGCGTATTTTGCGGATCGCGGTATTGATTCCCTGTTCGACATCGACAAATACATCCTTGCCCCACAAGGAATCGGCGATTTGCTCGCGGGTCACCAGTTGGCCTGGGTGTTCGACGAGGAACATCAACAGTTGTAAGGGGAGACCTTCCAGGCGCACGGGCTGTCCTGCACGGCATAGCTGGAAGCGGCCAAAGTCCAGCTCGAAATCGTCGAAACTGACCTTCTTCTCGGGCATAACCCCGTGCCTCTCCGGGAGATGCCGACAATTCTCATCTGGCTTTGCGTCCCTGTCAAGGTACAACGCAATTCCAGAATCCACGTTGAGAATTGGCTAAGGTGTGGCCAGTGAATGTTCTGGGGATATTGCACCAACCATCGCCTTGAGCAATAGCCAACCTCCCGCGTTTCATTGACTCGCCCGTTTCACAGACGTAGGATTCTGCTCGAGTGATCGGAGACACCATCTCGCACTACCGCATCGTCGAGAAGCTGGGCGGCGGCGGGATGGGTATCGTCTACAAAGCCGAGGATGCTCGCCTGCATCGCTTCGTCGCGCTGAAATTCCTACCCGATCAGGTTGCTCGCGATCCGCAGACGTTGGCTCGTTTCCAACGTGAAGCGCAGGCTGCTTCTGCGCTGAACCATCCCAACATTTGCACCATTTATGACATCGGCGAGCACAACAGCCGAGCGTTCATCGTCATGGAGTTTCTGGACGGGGTGACGCTGAAGCATCGCATTGCTGGACGTCCGCTTGAAACCGAACTACTCCTGTCACTTTCCATTGAGATCGCCGACGCGCTCGATGCGGCTCATTCGGCTGGGATCATTCACCGGGACGTAAAACCGGGAAACATCTTCATCACCAAGCGTCTGCGGGCCAAAGTTCTCGACTTCGGGCTGGCGAAAAGGACCGACCCGGGGATAAAGCGAGAATCCGACTCGGGCTCGGACGATCCCACGATTGGGGAGAAAGACCTCACCGCGGGAAACATCGCTCTGGGCACGGTGAGCTACATGTCACCCGAACAGGTCGCAGGCAAGCCTCTGGATGCACGCAGCGATCTGTTTTCCTTCGGCGTAACGCTTTACGAGATGGCGAGCGGTCGTCTGCCATTTGAAAGGGAAACGGCGGGAGCGACGTTTGGGGCAATCCTGTACGAAGGCGTGGAATCACCGAGTCAGTGGAACCCCCAGTTACCTCTTCAGTTCAACGAGATCATCCGCAAAGCTCTGGAAAAGGACCGCGACCTGCGCTATCAGAGTGCAGCCGATATGCGAGCCGACCTGCAACGGGTGAAGCGGGACTCCGAGAGCGGACACAGTCCTGCGGCGAGCTCTGGCACGGTAGCCGTGGCAAGAGCTCGTTCGGCTCGGGTGGGCAAGGTCTGGAAAATTGCGGCCCCCGTCCTGCTCGCCGTCCTGTTTGTGGCGGGCGGTCTTTACTATCGTTCGCGGCAAAGCCAGCAACTCACCGATAAAGACACTATCGTTCTCACCGACTTTGCCAACAGCACGGGTGACGCAGTTTTCGACGACACGTTGAAGACGGCTCTCAGCGTTTCCCTGCGGCAATCCCCTTTTCTGAATGTACTCACCGACAGCCAGGTGGCGAAGACTTTGCAACAGATGACTCAGCCGGCCGGCACGAAGCTCACGCCCGAGTTAGCCCGCGACCTTTGCCAGCGCGCTGGTAGCAAGGCCTATCTTGCTGGAGCGATCGGCCGTTTAGGCAGTGAATATGTCATCGGCTTGAAAGCGGTAAATTGTAGCAACGGAAATACGCTCGCCGAGGAACAGGTTACGGCTGCGTCGAAGGAGAAGGTGTTGGATAGTCTGGGCGGGGCGGCATCCAAGCTGCGCACCGAGCTCGGCGAATCGCTGGCCACCGTGCAGAAGTTCGATGCTCCGCTCGAACAGGCCACCACGGTTTCGTTGGATGCGCTCAACGCTTATGATCTGGCTCTATCCACTTGGGATAAAAAGGGCGACCGCGACTCGCTTCCAATTTTCAAGAAAGCCATCGAACTGGATCCAAACTTTGCCATGGCTTATGGTGGGCTGGCAACCATCGACCACAATCTCGGAGACTCGGAGCTGGCCCGTGAGAATGCCACCAAAGCCTACGAACTTAGAGATCGCGTGACTGAAGCCGAACGGGAGGCGATTGAGGCGCGCTACTACTTGTATGTAACCGGCGATTTAGAGAAGGCCGCAGAAGTCTACGCTGTTGGAGTTCAAAACTACCCTGACTCTGCAGGCGCCTACAACCACTTGGCCAACGACGAAGAAGAACTGGGCCGCTATCAGCAGGCGGTCCAGGACTTTCGCAAGGCTCTGCTGCTTGACCCGTCGAGAGCTTCGACATACGCAAATCTGGCGGTATGCTTGCTCGCTCTAAATCAGGTCGAAGAAGCCTCTGCGGTTTTAGCGGAAGCCGGCAAACGAGGCTTGCAGACCGATGTACTGCTGCAAGCGCAATACTGGATAGCTTTTCTACGTAAGGACGAAAAAGAAATGGAGCGCCTGGTTCAGCGGTCATCTGATCTGCCCGGGGCTCAGGCTATTCTTCTATCCGAGCAATCCAACACCGCGGCCTACTACGGACATTTCGAAAAGGCGCGGGAGTTTTCGCGTGCCGCCGAAAATCTGATGGAACGCGATGGAAATAAAGAATCGGCCGCCAGCTACCTGGTTCAGGCAGCCGTTCGCGAGAGCGAAATCGGAGAGTTCGCCCGGGCTCAACAATATATTTCCCAGGCGCAGAAGCTCTCGCACGGGCAGGATGTCGCAACGCTTACCGCTGTCGCTCTAGTTCAAATCGGAAGCGTCAATCAGGCCGAAGCCCTCTGCCACGAGCTAGACAAACAGTGGCCCGAGGGCACAATTGTTCAGAAATACTGGCTGCCCGCGATTCGCGCACAGATCGACCTGCGACAAGCGCGACCCTCGAAAGCCATCGATGATCTGGGGGTCGCGACTCCCCTTGAGTTTGCCAATCCTGGATCAACCGCGGCCCCAACTCTTTATCCAGCCTATCTTCGAGCACAAGCCTATTTGGCGATGGGCGACGGTCCAAAAGCAGCGACAGAATTCAGAAAGTTGACTGACCGGCCGGGCCTTGTGTTGAATTACCCCCTCGGAGCGCTGGCTCATCTAGGACTGGCTCGCGCCTACAAGTCCTCCGGAGACTTACAAAATTCTCGCCAAGCTTACCTGGATTTCCTCTCCCTCTGGAAAGGTGCCGATCCCGACATCCCCATCCTGAAGCAAGCCAAGGCGGAGTACGCGAAGTTGCAGTAGCGGAACAAACTCCTGCCTCGTCGTTTGCTGCTCGCCAGCGCATATACGCGACCGGTCTCGTTTGAGGAGCTCCGCATATGATCAGAAGAGGCGTTGGCACTCGTCGAGAACTAGCCAATCCTGGCCCCTGGTGTAATGGCGATCTAGTTTTTGGTCTCACTGTTGAAACAGTGGCTAGCTCATCTCGATCTCGCCTTTCGCTGTCTGAACGACCAGCACGATGCGTGGCGAGTCGGTCTTACGGATGTCGGCCTCGACACCGGCGCCGTGGAGGACCCGGCGCAGTTCGTCGGGTTGTGGTGTCTCGAAGCGCAGCGATTTCGCCGTACCGAGCTGAGGCGAATCCGACGACGGATGCGGCGAATTCGGTTCCCATTGAATGAAAAACGGAAGCAGCGGCGTGGTCTGCTCGATTTCAAGCACTTGCCACCGGAGCAGCTTGCCATCCGGGCGCTGCCGCGAGCCGGCTTGCGGCCCCGTGGTTTTGACACCGGCGGCCTCGGCTGCACGCTTCGCGGCAGCGATGTCCTCACTATGAATTGCCCATTGAATAATGCGAGGCGACGAAAGCTCGCGTAGGTTCCGCTCGTCGGCTGCAGCGTTGGCCTGCGCCGGGTCGGGCGCGATGATCTCGAGGTAGTGGAGTGATCCGAGCGAAAGCAGTGCATTGCGAGTGCCGGCGCCGGGATGACTGCCACCAAATTTCGCGCGTACGCCCGTGCGTTCCTCAACCCAGCGGATACCGGCGTCCAAGTCAGACGCACCGACCAGGATGTGATCGAAAGCATCCCTCGCCTCGCGTAATGGAGCATCGAACAGGCTACTCAACGAGGATGCCGCAGCGTGATCGCGCAGCAACCCGGCAATGCATCCAGCAGATATTGTCATCCATTTACGGCGATTCATGAGTGGGAGGGTAGAGCAGAGGCAACGGCAAGGTCAACCAAGCGTCTGACATTCGCTTCCACATTTGCGATGATCTCGATCGAGTTGGAGCAGCGACCCAACGACTTGTCGCAACAATGTCGGGACTTTCACCAACCATCGCGCCGAGAAACCGCCAACTTTCTCACCTTCATTGACTTGCCCCATCCCTAGTCCTAAGATTTCAGCCCAATGATCGGCGAGGCCATCTCGCACTATCGCGTCATCGAGAAGCTGGGCGGCGGCGGGATGGGTGTCGTCTACAAGGCTGAGGACACCGACCTTGGGCGCTTCGTCGCGCTGAAATTCCTTCCTGACAAAGTTGCGCAGAACCCACAGGCCCTCGACCGCTTCCGCCGGGAAGCTCGTGCCGCTTCCGCCTTGAACCACCCCAACATCTGCACGATCTACGAAATTGGCCATCACGGAGACCACCAGTTCATCGCGATGGAGTTTTTGCAGGGCGCAACTCTGAAGCATCGCATTGGAGGACGCCCGCTGCAGATAGAGACTTTGCTGCCGCTGGCCATTGAAATCGCCGACGGGCTGGATGCCGCGCATGCGGCTGGAATTATCCACCGCGATATCAAGCCAGCGAACATCTTTGTTACGCAGGCGAGCCACGCCAAGATCCTCGACTTCGGATTGGCGAAGATGGTAGGCAAACCCGCGGCTGCTGGAAGTGATTCGTTAACAGTTTCGCTCGATTCCGACGCCTCACAACTGACGAGCGAGGGTACCTTGCTGGGCACGGTGGCATATATGTCGCCGGAACAGGTGCGAGCAAAAGAATTGGACGCCAGAACCGATTTGTTCTCTTACGGGGCGACGCTGTACGAGATGGCGACCGGCAAGCCGCCGTTTGAGGGGGGGAGCGCGGGGGAAATTTGCGGCGCGATTCTTCACGAGGAACCGGTTCCGCCATCACGCATCAATGCACTGATTCCACAGACTCTGGAAGCCGTGATCCTAAAGGCACTGGAGAAGGACCGCGGTTTGCGCTACCAGCACGCCGCCGAGATCCGCGCGGACCTGCAAAGGTTGAAGCGGGACACGGAGTCGGCAAGGACGCCCGCGCCAAGTGCGAAAGGCAGGAGTCGCCTTGGAATCTGGCGGTTGATAATTCCGGCGGCGCTGGCAACCGTGGTGCTCATAGTGGGCGGCTATCTGTATCTTCATCGCACGCCGAAACTCACCGACAAAGACACCATCGTTCTCGCCGATTTTGCCAACAGCACGGGTGATGCAATTTTTGACGACACGCTGAAGACTGCGGTCAGCGTCTCCCTGCGGCAGTCGCCTTTCCTGAATCTGCTCTCGGACAGCGAAATGGCGAAGACCTTGCAAATGATGACGCTGTCTCGCAACACCAAACTTACACCCGATGTTGCCCGGGAGCTTTGCCAGCGGGCAGGCAGCAAGGCTTACGTTGCCGGAGCGATTGGCAGTCTGGGCAGCAAGTATGTACTGGAATTGAAAGCGGTGAATTGCCAGAGCGGAGACGCGCTGGCCGAGGAGCAGCTTACGGCGCCCTCCAAGGAGAAGGTGCTGGATGCACTGGACGAAGCAGCGTCGAAGCTGAGGGGCGAACTGGGCGAATCATTGGCTACGGTAAAAGAGTTTGATGTTCCCCTGGCGCACGCCACTACGTCTTCCCTCGAAGCACTGAAAGCGTACAGCCTTGGACAGAAGGCCACCAACGAGAAAGGGGCCACCGCTGCCCTGCCTTATTATCTGCGTGCCATCGAACTGGATCCGAATTTTGCCATGGGGTACAAGGGAGTGGGCGGCAGCTACCTCTCTCTCGGCGAACTGGGGCGCGCCAGAGAGTACCTGATCAAAGCATTCCGGTTGCGGGAACATGCTAGTGAGGTGGAAAAGCTGTTTATCACCATCGATTACTATCGCAACGTAAGCGGGGAACTGGATAAAGCGGTCCAGGCGTCACAGGAGATGATTGAGAGCTACCCGCGGGCATCGGCCGGGTATACGTACCTGGGTATGATGTACGGCGCGCAGGGGCAATATGAGAAAGCTGCGGAGAGCATACGGCAAAGCCTGCGCCTTGCACCGGGTCGTGCAAATGGTTACACATGGATCGCCAACTTCACACTCGCCTTGCACCGGTTCGACGAAACACGACAGCTAATTCACGAGGCGCAGGCGAAAAAGCTGGACAGCGACATATTCCACAATGCTCTCTACGGTCTCGCGTTTCTCGAGTCGGACTCCGCAGGAATGGCGGAACAGCAACAGTGGTATATGGACAACCCAGATTACGAGAACGAGGGCCTCGCGCTTGGATCGGACACTGAGGCGTATGCAGGGCACGTTGCCAAAGCGCGGGAACTGACTAAGCGGGCGGTGGACTCCGCGGTACGAACGGACAACAGGGAAAATGCGGCGATCTATCTGACGAATGCTGCTCTGCAACAAGCGGCTTACGGCAATCCTGCGGAAGCGCGGCAGTCAGCGGCAGAAGCTTTGAAACTCGTTCCGTCAAGTCAGAGCGTGGAGGCAGAAGCCGCTCTTGCCTTTGCCATGGCGGGCGAGACAGGGCGGGCCGAATCGCTGGCAGGAGAACTCAACAAGAATTTTCCGCTGGATACGCAGATGCAGTCGCTTTGGCTGCCCGGAATTCAGGCGCAATTGGCGCTGGACAGAGGGAACCCGACCGCTGCCATTACAGTCCTGCAGGCTGCTTCAGCCATCGAGATGGGAGAAATTCAGTTCGTCAACAATATTTCCTGCCTCTATCACGTGTATGTCCGTGGGGAGGCATACTTGGCCACCGGACAAGGCACCGCTGCCGCCGCCGAGTTCCAGAAGATTCTCGACCACAGCGGCATCGTCTGGAACTGCTGGACTGGGGCGCTGGCGCATCTGGGAGTCGCTCGCGCCAATGCCTTGCAGGCGCGAACCTCGCAGGGAGCGGATGCCGATGCTGCCCGCGTCCGGGCTCTAGCCGCCTATAAGGACTTCCTCACCCTCTGGAAAGACGCCGACCCCGACATACCCATCCTGAAGCAAGCCAAAGCGGAGTACGTGAAGTTGCAATAGCGGGGCAAAGTTCGGCCTCGTCGCCTACGCCTAGCGGCTAACCATTGAGAACAGGCGACTACACTCCGTGACCCCGGTTGTGAGAGGAGTCGCGATATCTGGCGCTTCCCCAGCTGGAATGACACGAACGTAACTCGCGTTTGCAACTATTTCCGTGGCACTCTAGTGAAGAGTGTCGACACCCTATCAGAACGATCACACCGACTGGAACGAGGGGCGCGCCCGCGAAGGCTACGCCTCTGTGCCACTGAGGCCAACCTACGCGCCTGTCCATCAACCTTCCAAGCCTGTCGGCAAGCCTGCTGGTCGACGAGAATGGCTCAGCATTCCCGCAGAGGAACGACTGGGAAGTCTGATCGCCGCTGCAGGGACGGTATGGACAACGTACGCTGCAACCGTAGATTATGCGGCTCTGTGGCGCATGCAAATCTTGCCTCCAGGGCCGATAGAAGTTTGTGCGCTGGGGATTCTTGTGTGGCTACACGCGAAGTGGCGGCGATCCACAAGGGCAAACTGACTGAATACCAACCCAGCCTGCCGTAATCAGGCGTTTACCGTCATTGAACTTTTCGGCTTGGAATTTTCGGTCTGCACACTGGACAGCGTTGGAAACGATGGATGAATCGTTTCCATAGTGGCCAGGTTTGCTTTTCAATTTCGTGTTGCCATCGAGGTCCAAACACCTTCTTTTGAATCTCCGGATCGCTGACGCCCATAGCACGACTCCCAGTTTGCTGGCGCAGAAGACTCAAATGGCGTTCTCAATGGAGCGGCTCGGCTAAGATTGTGCGGCCAAGATTGCTGACGAGTGCCCGTGCGCATTCAGGGCCGCACGAATTTGTTCCTCTTGCATGGATTGCTCTAGCTGCGATTTCGCTTTCACGTTCATCTCCCTTGTGCGATGAAACCAGGGACGCCTGTTTTCACCACTTCATTGAGTCTTTGCCTAATCTGGATGCGATTGATTTCGTTCATCGCGTCCTCCGGAAGGGCGGAGATGTCAAAATTCTCCCTCGCGCGAGCCGCAGTTTTGGGGGTGGTAAGCAAAGCCGTGCCGCGCTGAACCGCCCACGCCAGCAGAACCTGCGCCGGCGTCTTTCCAACTCTTGTGGCGATTGCCGAAATGACAGGATCTTCGAGCAGCCCCGGCCTCATCCCGTGGCCCAACGGCGCGAAAGCCAAAAACACAACGCCTTTTTCTTTGCAGAATTCCAGAAGCTCCGTTTCCGGCAGATAGGGATGTGATTCGACCTGGACCACGGCTGGCTTAATTCTTGCAGATTCGTAGATGGACATCAATTCATTCAAGGTGATGTCCGACAGTCCGATGGCCCGGCACCTGCCGTGGTCCACGAGAGTCTCCATCGCTCTCCAGGTGTCGAACAAAGTCACTCTGTCGTCATAGATGACATTGCCGTTTTGATCCCGCGGATCCTGCTCGTCGCCCGGTTGAAATGCATAGGGAGTGTGAATGAGGTAGAGATCCAGATACTTGATGCTGAGTCTGTGCAGACTCGCCTGGAAAGCCGGTTCGACACGTTCTGGCCGATGGTTGGAGTTCCACAACTTCGTGGTAACGAAAATGTCTTCGCGCGCGATCCCATTAGCGGCAAGTCCTGCCTGCAACGCGTCGCCCACCTCGCGCTCGTTCCGGTATCGTTCCGCGCAATCGAAGTGTCGAAATCCGGCGTCCAGCGCATCTCTGGTCGCGGTTCTCGTCAGGGCAGCGTCGGGAATGAGGGTGCCAAAGCCGAGGGCTGGTATCTGGCCCGCACCATTATTGAGCGGCATTCTCGTCAGCCGAAGATCAAAAGATTCAATCATTTTCGCCATCATTTATTTGTTTCATTTGGCTTTCGCCGCCGCTTGCTCGATGAACTCTGCCACTTCTTTCGGGTGAGACAGCATGGCCAGATGATTAGCCGGTACGGTGATTGCAGTTGCCTTTATCCTCGCCGCTTCGTCTTTCTCGAGTTCCGGTGGAATTGCCCCGTACATTTGCGATAGCTTCATCTTCGTCTCCTCGTTAAGCTAGCTGTCGCGATTAGGCCAGAACAACGTTGGCCGCGCAATTGGACGATAGTATCGGCAGGCTCCTTGAGGAACCAGAGGCCCACCTCAGAACTGATAACGAAATCAGGCGATTGCAATCGAAACCCCTCAGCCACGGTCCATGAGTGTGGCGATTACCGCAGACCTTTCCCGCTTAATATAGTTGACTATGGCAAGTATATATATGCTATTGTCAACTTCGTTGGAGGCGTCGATGGCGGAGTCTGGCATCCACAAACAGGTGGACGCGATTCGCGCGTTCAATCGCTTTTATACCCGCAGGATTGGCGTGCTGGATGGAATGGCCAGCAGCCCCTTTTCTCTTGCCGAAGCCCGCGTACTCTATGAACTGGCGAATCGTCGGCAGCCCACAGCCACCGACATCCGCAAGGAGCTTGGGCTCGATGCCGGTTATATGAGCCGGATGCTCCGCGATTTCGAACGCCAGAAGTTCGTCATGCGCGAGCGATCCAAGAGGGACGAACGACAGAGATTCCTGTCGCTGACCAGCAAGGGGCGGAGCGCTTTCGCCCCCCTTAACGCGCGCTCGAACCGGGATGTGGCCGCCATGCTCGAAGACCTGTCGCCTCCTGAGCGGAAGCAACTGGTGGACTCGGTGCAGACGGTCCGCAGACTGCTGGGCGACATGGCGGAAGCAAAAACCTCTTATTTGCTTAGACCGCATCAGCCGGGCGATATGGGCTGGATCGTCCATCGCCAGGCCATTCTCTACGCGGACGAATATGGGTGGGATGGGACGTACGAGGCGCTGGCGGCCGAAATCGTGGCGCAATTCATCAAGAATTACGACCCAAAGCGCGAGCGCGCCTGGGTGGCCGAAAAGGATGGAGAAAGGGTTGGTGCCGTTTTCGTTTCCAAGGGATCGGACCAAATTGTGAGACTGCGGCTGTTGCACGTGGAGCAGCAAGCCCGGGGACTGGGCATTGGCAAACGGCTAGTGGAGGAATGTATCCGATTCGCGCGCCAGGCGGGCTACCAAAAGATGACCCTGTGGACGCAGAGCATTCTCCACGCGGCACGACACATCTACAAAAAGGCAGGCTTCCAGATCGTGCACGAAGAAAAGCATCATAGCTTTGGGAAAGATCTCACAGCCGAGACTTGGGAGCTCATTTTAACGACGACCGCGTAGCCGAGAGAATTCCTCAATGAGGCGATATGGCGAGTTGTGGCCAATCAAGAGCGCCTGACAAACCTCCCCTCACGTCAGGCAGGCAAGCCCCTCGTTAAAGTCAATGCAGCATCTCATGTGAGAGGGCGTGTATGTCCGCGCGCCAGTCCCAACACCAGTCCCTCAGACGTTCAAAATGTACCGCCGCCTTAGAGGGAGTCCCCAGCAGAAGGAGTCATCGCCGCACATACAGCGCCGGGCCAGATCAACTGCTGTTCCACGGGAAAATGGGTGTTATGATCGCTAGCGCTCTCGAAGTCAAGAAAGAGATTCCGAATGACACCTCAGCTTAGCTTGTTCTTCTTCAGCGCGGACTCCGCAGAGCAGCCGGGCGGCAAGTATCAGATGCTGCTGGAATCTGCGAAGTTTGCGGACGAGCATGGGTTTGCTGCCGTGTGGACGCCGGAAAGACATTTTCAACGGTTCGGGGGTTTGTACGGAAGTCCCTCGGTGACTGGCGCGGCGCTCGCCGTCATAACGAAGCACATCTCCATCCGGGCTGGCAGCGTCGTCCTACCCTTGCAGAACCCTTTGCGCGTAGCCGAAGAATGGTCGATGATTGACAATCTTTCGAACGGACGGGTTGCTATCGCTGCTGCCTCGGGATGGCACGCTAACGATTTTGTTCTTTCCCCCGATACTTACCAGAATCGCCACGCTGACATGTATGAAAAGATCGCCATCGTCCAGAAACTTTGGCGAGGCGAGAAGGTGTCATTGCCAAACGGGATGGGAGTCAGTATCGAAGTCGGCATTCTGCCAGCGCCGATCCAACCGGAACTTCCAATCTGGTTGACCGCTCAATCAGACGATACCTTTGTGAACGCAGGCAAGCTCGGCTTCAATGTCATGACGGCAAACTTTTCACTGAATCATGACCTCAAGGAGCTCCTCCGGAAAGCCAAACTTTATCGCGACGCAATTCAGGCTCATCATGGCCGTCGAGGCCATATCACATTGATGGCACATACGTTTGTTGGGGGCAACGATGACGAGATAAGGACGATAGCCGAACCCGCGATGGCTGAATATCTAAGGGTCAACATCGGGATGCAGAAGGATCATTCCGCTGGAAGCAAAGATGATCAGGGCGCTTTGCGGAAAACGAGTTGGGTGCAGCCTGAACTTTCTCGTTTCAGCAAAGAAGAAACTGAAATAATGGTCGAGTTTCAAGTGCGCAACAACTTACGCAGCCCGTTGAGTTTCATCGGGACTCTCCATCAATGCTCGCAGCAGGCCGAGCGCCTGAGCGAAAACGGAGTGGATGAGATTGCTTGCCTCATCGACTTCGGCGTGGGTTACGACGACGTCATGGCCAGTCTTCGCCGGCTGTCTACATTGCGATCGTAGGTGACACCGTTGTTCGTACGGAAGCTTTCACAGGATTACCCGAAGACTCTTGAGGCC
Organism: Bryobacteraceae bacterium; assembly: GCA_050010415.1. Classification (GTDB taxonomy): domain Bacteria; phylum Acidobacteriota; class Terriglobia; order Bryobacterales; family Bryobacteraceae; genus Palsa-89. The sequence continues at coordinate 17,358 of JBEKLB010000070.1, forward strand.
TCTGAATCCAAATGTTGGAGCCCACTCGGGCCGCGGGCCAGCGAGCTTCATCTCCGGGAAACGCTGCACCAGATTCAGGAGTGCAATCTGCCCTTCTAATCGCGCGAGTTGGCCTCCGATGCAGGCATGCGGACCCGCACTGAACGCCAGGTGTTGGTTGTTCAGCCTCTTCAGGTCCAGCTGATTTGGGTTCTTAAACCGTTTTGGATCGCGGTTCGCCGCGCCGAGCATGCATAGGACCGACCACTTCCTCGGAATGTGCTGGCCGCAAATCTCGACATCTTCTTTGAGCACTCGAGCCGTAAGTTGTACGGGACTTTCATAACGCAGAATCTCCTCCACGGCCGTGCGGATTATCTCCGGGTTCTCTCGCAACTCCGACGTCTCTTGCGGATGCCGCAGGAGCGTATACATCCCGTTGCCGATCAGATTTCGAGTTGTCTCGTGTCCTGCAAAAAGCAGCGCGATGCACTGCGCGTAAAGCTCTTCTTCGGTCAGTACTTCTCCTTCTTCTTCGATGTCGATTAGAAGGCTAATCAGATCGTTGCCTTTATTGCGTCTCCGCTCGGCCACGGTCTTTCGAAAAAAATCGGTTAAGGCAATCAGTGCATCTTGCGCATCGCGTGCCTGTTCGACCGTGCGATCGGGACTGCCTCGGAACACTGCGATGGCCCGCGACCAATTGACGAATGTGTCGCGCAGTTCCTGCGGTATTCCGAGCATCTCTAAAATGATGCGGACCGGCATGGGGTTCGCGAACTCGCTCATGAGGTCGACTTCAGCACCATGCTGCAGCGGCTTCAGCATTTCATCAACAATGGCCTCGACTTGCGGACGCAAGCCTTCGATCGCCGCCGGCGAAAATCCCTTATTGAGAAGTTTGCGCAGCCGGGTGTGCTCCGGCGGATCCATGAAAATCAGCCACAAGCCAAGCATGCGCGCGAGTTCGCTGAACTGAGATTGGCTGCTGAGCGGAAGAGACAAGATCATCTGCTGCGAGCGCTTGGCCGAAAGCCTGGGGTCTTTAGCAGCCGAGGAGCACTCGGCGTGGCTCACAATCGACCATAACGCCCATTTGCCGTCAACATCCAGGTAGTGCAACGGTCCTTCTTCGTGCAAGCGGGCGTATGCGGGATAGGGATCCTGCAGAATTTCGTCGGTGAAAAGGACCTTCTTGGTCGGAACGATAACCTTGGGCAACCTGCACCTGTTCGCAAGATCAGAGTTTCAGCAACGCAGGAACTGCTAAGTTACTGAAGTCGAGTTTAACACCGTGGAGACGGCACCTCGAAGCGCAAAGGCGCATCAGGCGCCGGCCCGCAGACGCTCCCAAATCAATTCGAAGATTTGCGTTTTTCCATTCACCGGCGTAGGTGGTGTAACCAACGTGATTCGGTCACCCTGGAATTTGACGTTGCGGACCAGGTCCCTGCCTACGTAGTTCTCAATTGACGAGATTTCGACGTGATGGGTTACCTTGTCGCCGTTGACCGTGTACCGTCCGGCATAGCCAAAAAATGTCTTAAACGCCTCAGCTTGCTCTTCGAGAGACCCTCCGCCGGAAAAGAGTGCCTTTCTGGCGCTGTGACTGATCATGGCGGTTATTCTGCCGTCATCGGTATAGGTCAGAAACCCCACGGGATCGAGGCCATAGGGAGTCTCGCTGCGCTCTCCGGTCGATGTGGTCGTGGAGGCGGACACCAGTTTCCACGTGCCTACAAGTTTGTTGCTTACGCTCCCGAACCCACCATCTGACAATCCGGTAACCTCAGCCATCGCTACAATATCCCTGTCGTAATTCTTTTTCAGAGACAAATGATACCGGACTTCTTGCTGAAATTCCCGATCGGTACCGGGAGAAGCGAGACTCCGAGCTAACCGTTGGGTCGAACGGTCGAATCAGAGTCTGCGGCAGGGCAGGGGAAAAGCGTTTCCCACAGGTGACGGAAATGCGTACGCGCAAGCGCGGAAACAATAGTAACTAGCTTATTTCCATATATTTATGCAGTATCTAAGTGGCCCGTGGATTGCAGCCTTAACACCAAAATCATCACCTGTCAGGCACGTCTCGGAAGCGCCGGCGAGCGGGCTTAAGACTACATTGAAGTTGGAGGAACCGATCGGATGAGTGAGGATCGTTACAAAGACCAGAACACCCAAACAGCCTTGCAAGAAGTACTATCGACCTTGTGGGCGAGCAGTCTTGGGATTGAGAAGGTCGGTATCGAGGACGATTTCTTTGAACTGGGTGGTGCTTCCGTAGTAGCCACACAGATAGTCTCTCGGTTGCGTCAGATGTTTCAGATGGATTTGCCCGCGGTACTCCTTTTCGATACTCCCACCATTGAGAAGCTTTCGCGTTACATGATTGAACACGAAGCACAGCCAGGCCTGACCGAAAAGACCGCT
>JBEKLB010000071.1:0-19753 GCA_050010415.1 Bryobacteraceae bacterium
ATTGTTCCGTCAATGGGAGTTGTTCGACGCATCGTAGAGTCTTTGAGCCACATCCATCAAGCCGGCCGCGTTTTCCACGCCCTTTTGCCAGCGTTCGGGGATGACGCTGAGTCCGTTGAACGCCCCTGAAATCCCGCCAGCGATGCAGGCGATACTGTCCGAATCGCCATCGGTGTTCGCTGCGACGATCATGCTTTGTTCAAAATCGAGCGGAGACCGCCAAAAGCAATAGAGGGCTGAGGTTACGGCCTCCTCGGCGACCCAGCCTTCCCCCAGCCCGCGCACCGAGAGCGCTTCGGCAGGATCAGCCTCCAGGAGTTGAGGCAACTTCTCCAGCACGGCCTTGAGGTCTGGAGAGCGGGGAGCGCATTCCTCCATCAGCGCCTGAAACATTTGCTCGGGAGATCTCTTCGACATGGCCAGCGCTACCAGCAGCGCAGCCGCAGAGGCGCCTTCGATGGCGGCGTCGTGACCATGAGTGATTAGACTGCTGGCGCGCGCTATTTCCAACATGCGCGGAATATCGCGCCAGAAGAAGAGTCCGATAGGCGCCACTCGCATCGCACTTCCGCAGCCTTTGGAGTTTGCAATTCCAGACTCGCGCCAGTTGGTTCCCGCTGCGATGCGGTTACAGGCGGCCATGACGGTGGCTCCGGGAGCACGGTTATTCTCTTCTGACCGGCTCCATGCCAGGAAGCGAGATGCCATTCCGTGCATGAGCGTGTCCAGTTGTTCGCGCCCAAACTCGATCAAGGCTTCGGCCACCGCCAGGGTCATCTGAGTATCGTCCGTGTAGGCGCCGGCCGGATAGCGCGGCCCGGCGGAAACGAAGTCGCGTAATCCCTCAGGTCCGAAGGCGCTGAGGATCTCGGCGCGCTGGTGGAACTCGGCCGGGAAGCCCAGAGCGTCACCAACCGCGAGGCCCATGATCGCGCCTGCGAAGGCGTTCAGCCGCGAGGGTTTTGGTTCGCGATCCGATAGTTCGATGCGAGCGTGCAGCGCCACATCCAAATTGGCGGGCCAGCCGGGGACTTGGACGTACTCGCCGCACCCATGGTCGATGGATACGATGGAGGTCAGGCTGCGGAACCCCGCCAAGGAGCAATATCCAGACCGCCCGGCCGAGAACTGCTGAGACATTCCAGAGAAGCGGAACCTGGCGCAGCTGGCGCATCCTTTCAACTCGATACCGTCTGCTTGGGCCTCTTCAGCGCAAGCGGCCAGGGTGAGATACGCGTCGGTTTCGCCGTTGGAAAAGGTGAACAGGGGACGAAAATACTCCCTCGCGCCTGCCTGGAGCCGAACGCCGCTTGGTTCGACTTCCATAAAGGCAGGCTCGCTTTTCTGTTGGTTTGCCTCCACTGCGGTGAGCAGCGAGGTTCTCATGGACATGCCTGGAAAGGTCCGTAACCACCAGCGGTAGGCGGGAAAAATCCGGCGATGTTACCTGGCGGAATGGCCTTGTTGAACGCGATTTCGTGCTCCGTTGAGGCTGGATCCGGGCCGTATTTCGCCATGACGTCTGGATCGCAATCCACTTCCGTGCCGCAGCCCGGGTTGTTGATGACGTAAACTGGCCCACCTTTTGCGAATCCTTCGGCTGTGGCCCTATCGTGCGAAGTTGAAATGAATTGACTCCCACCTTTCCCTTCCACATGCTCGAACACGCTGAGAGTCCCCGCCGGATTCTTAGCCGTAAAACCATTGGCGCAAATCTCACTCGGTGGGCGGCGATCTCCCCGATAGAGAATCGGGTCGTCAGTCTTTCCCCGGCACTTCAGACCTTCGGGATCGATGAAGTTCACTGGATCGGAAGGATACCGATATTGGTCGATTCCGGCCCAAAGGCCAACCGGGTCCGGACTGAGGAAATGCGCGGCCTGAGGGAAGTAACAACGATACCGGTTGTAGGAGATCCCGAGCTCCGTGTCGCGAATCTGCCCAGGAAAGCCGAATGGGCACTGGACTGCGGCAGCCGATGCTGATGGGGCTGCTTCGCCCCACGCGTTTCCTTCCCAACGCCACAAGATTTGTCCTTGGTCGTCTATGAGCTCCTGAATTTTGCCGACATGGTCCGTGTGGATGGAATAGCTTTGGCCGCCAATCTGCTGCTCCAGCGGAGAGATGGCATCCGGCAAGTAAACGAAATGCATGGGAGGCGTTTCCCGCTCGCTGAGGGACCACAATTGCTCGTCGTTCCAGGCGTAGCTGGTTTGGGAGTCACCGGACGCTCGTTGCAATAAGCGGTAGTGCGGATCATACTCATATTGGATTTGTTTACCATCCGCCAGTCTCGCTTCCGTCAACATCCCATTCCACAAATAGGATAAGTCGTCGGTGCCGGAGGACGAGACCCTTCTTGTCACGAAACCCCTCGCGTCGTAGAAAAGTTCGTAATTTCGAGCTCTGATTACGCGATTGCCGGCCGCATACTGCAGGCCGTTCGACTGTAGGTCTCCAGTCTCGCTGTATTGATAGCTTTCCGTGGCGCCGCTCGATTTGCGCACTGAAAGCAGCCGGCCTAATGAGTCATAACTGTATGCCTGTTCGCCTCGGTTCGAATCGCGGAGGGTGAGGAGCCTTCCCGTCGGATCGTACTTGTAGTTTCGGCGCAGCAGGAGTTTCTCGCCGAGCCAGACCGATTGCTCAATCAGCCGGCGGCGCAGATCGTAGCTCTTACGCTCTATTTTTCCGGAGGGCATGAACCACGCCACCTGGTTTCCCACCCGGTCGTATTCAAAGCGGTGAGTGCGCGGATCCGATCCGGGAGCGCCGGCCTGGATCGACGCAACACGATCGTTTTCGTCGTACTGATAGGTCACCTTACGCCCGCCGGCATCGGCGAGCTCGGTAACACGGCCGGTCTCGCTGAAAGCGCGCTTCAGAACGAAATCGTCCTGCCGCTCGGAAACCGCGTGACCCTTGTCATTTATTTTCCGCTCCAAGACGTGGCCACCCACCTGGATCCGCGCCCAAGCGCCCGAGTCGGCATTCTCGACGTGCTTCTCAGATCCGTCCGGATAAACGATGTGCCGAATCAGGCCCAACTTATCCCGCTCCACAGCAACGATGCCTCCCGACGAATCGATCATTTTCACCAGCAGCCCGCGCGCGTCGAATTCGTACCGCTCAACGCGCCCGTCGGCGAACTGCTGCCAAACCAGCAAGCCGCGTTCATCGTAGGCAAGCCGGTGCTCAAGGCCCCCGGGTGCTTCGGCCGATACCAGACGATTCTCGGAATCGTAGCGATAAACGATCGCCTCTCCGTTGGGAGGCGTCACACCGGTACGCCGACCGGCCTCATCATAGCTCCAGCGGGTGACATTCCCGGCTTCATCTTCGAGCGCGACCAAACGTCCCTCGGCGTCCGATTCGAAGCGCCTGCGAGTACCATCGGGATGCTCGATAACGGCCTGGTATCCGGCATCATCATAGCCGTAGCGGGTCGTCGCGCCGACGGCATCTCGCAGCAGGGTTAGCCGGTAGAACTCGTCGAAATGCTGCTCCGTGAGCATTCCCTCCGCGTCCGCTTCGACGACGGTGCGGCCGTCCGGGGTCCACCGCAGCATTCCTTCTTTACCCGAAGGAAGTTTAATCCCCGTTAAGTCCCCATTGGAGGCATAGGTATACGAGTACTTACCTCCGGACGGCACCGTCTGTTCCCGCACACGCCCCAATTCATCGCGCTGAAACTTGTGGCGGACGCCTCCCGGATATGTGATGCTGGTCACCTCGCCCAACGAATCCGTATCTACGCCGATTACTGAACCATCAGGCCGAACCTTGCCCTTGGGAGAGCCGTCTTTCCCATAGCCGATGCCGGTTTCATTGCCGAGCTGGTCGATTGCCAGGACGAGGCGATCGTCGGCGTCATAGCAGAACCGGGACACGCCACCCGCCGGGTCTACGGTCTCGACTACACGATGGGTCTCCGAGTAGGCGTACATCGACACGTGGCCCAGGCTATCCTCTTCTTTCGTCAGGCGGATCTGGGGGTCGAAGGTATAACTGCGACTGAGCACTCCGCTGGGACCGCTAGTCTGGATGCAGCGTCCCTGTGGGTCAAACACGGATTGGCAATAGCCTCCGCAGCGGTCCTGGTGGCCGATGAGCAGGTGGTCTTTGTAAGTGTAGCGGCGCGTTCCGGCTGAATCGCTGACAGCCACCAGATCGTAGTTGCCGTCGTATTCATAACGCACCATCCCAACCGCCACTGCACCCGGCCCATCCTCGGCAAGTTGCATCTCGATGAGGCGGCCCGCTCGATTGCGGAGTAGGTACAGGATTCGGCCATTGGCATCCCGGATTTCCGCGGGCAGTCCGTCAGGACCTGGATTCACCAGCACTAGATTTTCTGAACGGGAAGCGATTCCTCTCCAGAGAAACGACTCGCCGGCGGGTCGAGCATCGAAAAGCAGTGTGGGATCGTCTTGCCGTTGCACAGCGAATGCCCCCGAACTCAGTTCGGAGCGCAAGGCTGGCCAGGGGAGCTCGTCGGGGGGAAAGTGATGCAACGAGATTTGTTCGGTTGGTTGAAGCGAAGGTTTCTTGGGAGCGGGGACGGCAAAAGGGATGCGCCGGCCATCCGATCCACGAAACAGCATGCCGCCATCTTCCGCTTGAGAAAGAGCGACGCCGAAAGGGTGCGCCCAGCCGTAGCCCAAGTCGCCCAGCCAGAGATTCGTGGACCGATAATGCCGCTTAAATGTTAACGGGACACGGCCGGGAAGGTCGAAGTCAACGGCGGAGAGGCTCAATCGGCCAGTGGAGATATCCACGTTGCACATGCTGGTTGCTCTTTATTCGGATCCGAACCGGATCCCAGGTTCTAACTTCAATCGCCCCCGCCGTCTGGAGAGCATGGCGGCGCGCCGCCCTGTCCCACCAGCACAGTCATCTCGCCCTTCAAAATGTTATTGGGCGGTGGTAAGGGAATGATCGCGCCCGGTTCCATGACGATGTCTCCGAGGCACGCGCCCGGCATCCCTCCGATCAACGTTACGCCTTCGCCACCAGCTCCTCCTGGTACCGTCATACCAGGCCCATGGGGGGTTCCACTGCACGCCGGCGGTGGCGCGTTGGGAATCGGGCAGGTGTGCTGGTCTCCGATTCTCCACGCAGGCTGTCCGCCAATCAGCACGGTGGGGCAGGCCGGTCCCAACAAGGGCGACCCGTGCATTGTCGAATCGCCTAATCGCGCTGCTGGTCGTCCCATAAGTTAGCGCCCATCGTCAATTAATCTTTACCAAACTGCCCTTAATGGTGTTAATGCCGCTGGCCTCAATATTGATTTGCACCGATTCCGCCTTTAGCGACGTGCTTCCGTTAATGGTGATGCTCATTCCGCTGATGTTGATGGTGCCGTCCGACTTCATCACGATTTTCGCCTGCCCGGTTTCGAGCGTAATCTGACTTCCCGCGCTGATGGTGAGATTGGATCCCACGCTGAGCTTGTCGTCCGAGCTGACTGACGTGGTGCGATTGCCTCCTACCGTCGTGCTCTGGTCCGATCCCACGCTTTCGGTTAGCTTGGAACTGATGGTGACGCTATCGTTCCCTCCCACGTTAACCGTCCGGTCTGAGCCGATCGTCTCCGCAAGAGTCGATCCGATGTTCACGGTTTGAGAACTTCCGACGGTTTCGGTTTGAGACGCTCCAACGGTCACGGTTTGAGACGCCCCCACGGTGACGGCGCGAGTAGCGCCAACGGTAATCGCTTGCAGACCGCCTATCGTAATCTCCTGAGCGGCTCCCACGTTCACCATTTCGTTGATGCCGACGTTCCGCGTCCGGGTTAGTGCAACCGTGATGGATTCGTTCGCACCGACATTTTCCGTCCGGTTCTGGCCAATCGTGATGGTCTCGTTCGAGCCGACATTCTCCGTTCGGTTTACGCCGATAGTAATGGTCTCGTTGTTGCCCACCTTCTCGGTTCGATTGTTCCCGATCGTGATGGTCTCGTTGTTACCGACGGACTCGGTCCGGTCATGCCCCACCGACACCACCTCGTCATGCAGGATGGTCTTGTGCTGATCGTACTGCGCATGAATATTGATCAGCTCGGTCCCTTTGGTATCGTCCATCGAGATTTCGTTATATCCGCCGCTGCCCTTGGTGGAGTCGGATTTATACCCGCTGATCACCTTTTTGCCCGGGAGGTCCCAGGGGGGCATCCGCTCGGCGTTGTAGACGCGGCCGACGATGATCGGCTGATCAGGATCGCCTTCCAGGAAGTCGACAATCACTTCTTGCCCGATGCGTGGAATGTGTATCCCGCCCCAGGCTTTGCCGGCCCACGGGTAGGATACCCGCACCCAGCAGGACGAGTTCTCGTTGTTTGCACCTTTGCGATCCCAGTGGAATTGAACCTTCACGCGGCCGTATTTGTCGGTATAGATCTCTTCGCCTGCGGGGCCCACCACCAGAGCCGTTTGACATCCTTGCACGCTGGGCTTGGGAGTCATGCGTAGCGGGCGAAATGGCACTGTGGAAGGAATGGCCTCAAAAGTATTGCTGTAAAAGAATCCTTCGTCGCTGCCGCCCGAGCCATAGGTCTCGCCCATGGTGCACTGATGGTACAGCGCAGTCAGCATCCACTTCTGATTCATGTCCTTGCGGTAGTGATCCGTCACCTCCACCAGCGAGCCGGTGGAAAAGCAGCGGCAGTTGGACTTGCCCGATGCGCGCTTCTTAAAGGCCAGCGTTTCCTGAAGGCGTGTTTTAGCCAGCACGTTGCCGTCGTTCTTTTTGGCGTAAATCCCAGGGTAATCGTATATTTCATATGTACTCTCTTCCTGGACGGTAGCCATGAGGCTGGTGCTGGGCGTCTCAAAATTGTAGTCCGTGTGCGACCACGCAGTGGGGCGATACTCCTGCTCGATGCGCAACTCGCTGATCAGATCTTCGGACCTCCATCCGCCGGACGCCTGGTCGCATCGGGCCTTGGGCTGTCCGGGGCAGGGTTGCGGCGCGGCCACATCGTCGGCCAGCACCAGCGTGTGCTTGCTGCCATCCTGAGCGTGTTCGAAAAAGTAGAAGATCCCTTCTTCTTCCATCAGGCGCGACACAAAGTTGAAATCGGTCTCGCGATATTGCACGCAATAATCGCGCTGCCGATAGGAGTTATAAAGGCGCACCTCGAAATCCGGGAAATTGAGTTCAGTGAAAATCTGCTTGATGATGTCGGGAGCGGCCAGGTGCTGGAAGATTCGGCAATCGGCTTTGCGAGTCAGGAACCAAAGCCAGGGCACCATTTCGGCTCGATAGTAGGTGAAGCGCTCGTCGCGTCCGCCTTGCGAAAAGCGACTGATGAAACCGCTGAGCCCCCGGCTTGCATCGATGGTTTGCAGAAAGATCGATACCGGCTTTCCAACGATACTGTCATAGGAGATGTTGTCGTTCTCCGATAGCAGTTCCAGTTGGAATCGAAAGAGTTGTGAAATGCTTTCCTGGCCGGACAGGCTGCGGAGCAACAGGGCATCGGTACCCAGAGGCGTCTCAATCCTCAGCCCGCGATCCGTCTGTGTGAAACCACTAGCTGCCATGCTGACCTCGGCTAACGCTCAGGGGCGCAAGCCTGCCGCCGAACGACCTGGGTGGGTGCTTTCATCAGGGCTTCCTAATGATGAAGTTGGCATTTGGCTTCACGCCGATCTGCCCGGTGGTCAGGTCCTGATCCGTCGACTCATAGGTTTCCTCATCGCAAGAGGCTGGCTGAACGCCGATCTTGCCGCGTTCCATCGCGATGATGAATTGCAGGTCGCCAGGTTTGGCCTGGCACATAACCGAGTCGTTGTCGGCCTTGCCTTTAAAGACGGCCTTGCGGGTTAGCTTCTTGCCATCGTAGTCGTAATTGATTTTTCCCTCCCTGCCGAAGGAAACCACCCACTCCACCTTGCGGGTTTTTCCGAATAAGTTTTTGCCCGGATCGGAAAAGGCCAGGTCGAACTTGTGAATAATGCCCGCTTTTAAGAACACATAATCCGTCGCCGCGGAGGATTTCCACCAGGGGCCGTCCAGTGCGATCTGTTCCGGGCTCTGGAAGAGATAATCGATGGTCCACGCCTTAGGAGCCGGCGGCAGCGGAGTCGGCTTGGTTCCGGCATCCACAACCGGCGGAGGCGCCGTTACTTTGACTTCGATTTTCTTCAATTGCGCTTCGCTTTCTCCCAGCCTCATCTCCTGACCCGCGGTAAAAGTGCGAGCGATCTCCGGAGAGTTTTCATAGTCTTGCTTGCGAAAGCCGATCTTGTGCTGGCCGGCCTGCACTTCGATGGTCGCCGATCCGGACCCATCCAGCGACTTAGTGGCGGAGCCATCCACGAAAACTGTCGCGCCCGGAGTGCCCTTTTCGATCACCAGGTTGGCCGTTGTAACCACCACAATGCGTTTCAGCTCAACGGAGATCGGCGTGATGCTGCCTTTCGCCAGTTCGATCTGCTGCTCATGGCTCTCATAACCGTCGGCCGTAACGGAGATGCTATGGGTTCCTGGTTTCAAGCCCAATGGCCGCCAGGTACCCGGTTTGAGCGGCTTTCTTTCAACGCCATCCACTTTGAGATGAGCGGTCTCGACGTTCGACTGAATCCTCAGATACGCAATCTCTTGATCGGCCGCGGCATTCAATCCGATGTAGACGGACGGGGCGTTGCCCGCGTCCACGGAAATTTTGGGCACGTCCTTGTTGTCGAATGCGATTGAATTGTCGGCGGCGTTGGTCAAAGAGAGCCGCAAGCCATCCGCGGGAATCGGCTGGGGCGGTTGGCCGCCGAGGTTTGCCTTTAATCCGCTTCCGCCGGTATAAACCACCAGATTGCTTTGGAGACTGCTGACGGCGATCAGATCCTTGGGCTTCAGATCGCCGATCAACGGCACGTCGCCGGGCTTCGCGACTACAGTAAACGACAGAACCGGGCCCGTGGCGCCTTGTACCGTGACGGCATGCTGCGCACCATCCGCTGGAAGCTCTAAATCCTGAGGCGCGCCGCCTTGCAGGTCGGCCTTTTCGTTGTTGTCGATCAGGATTTTTCCAGCCTTGGCCGAGGTTGCCAAAGTCAATCTCAGCGGCTCTGGATTCAGCGCGAAGCTCCAGGATGCCGCGGCTCGTTTCCCAAGTTCGCGATAGGTGACATAGCCAGGCCGCGAAACGACGATGTCATAGGTGGTAACCGATGATAGATTCGCGGTGCCGGATTGCGCTTCTCCATTGATAGTGACAATCGCGTCGGCTGGCGTGGTTTGGATGGACACGGAAATCGGTGTGTCGGTTGCAGTTTGGTGCGGCAGTGTCTGAGGGCGTGGTTTTCGAAGATAGGAGAATACGAGCGCAGCACCGATAAGAACCACCACGGTTGCGATCACGGCCAGGTAGAAGCCGTTACCAGGCTTGATGGAAAACGACGGCAGTTTTGTCTTGTTCGCGGCTGCTCGGGCCGCTTGAGAAGCAGGTTGGGGGGGCGCTTGCTGTACAACCGGCGGTGGTGCCGGCAATGGTGTTGCCGCGGATCGCGGCGCCTGGGTAGGCTGGCCTGTTTCGATATGGATCGTGGAATTTGCATCGGGAGATGAGGCACTTGGCGCGCCAATACTCGTCCAATGGTTTATCTCCGCGGCTAGCGGCCTGATCTCTGGATCGTCGGGATATTTCTGTAGAATCGCCTGCGAGCGCTCAAAAATCGAACCCAAATCGTTGGTGGGCGCGCCGTGGCCGATCTGTTCCCGCAGCTCCCTCAGGACGCCTAGATCACCGGCCCGCTCTTTTCCGTTACGCGCCTCGCGAAGCAGATTCTGCAAGGCGGCTTGCTGCTGCAGCAGGCGGTTTTCGTTCGGATATTGAGCGACGGCCGTTTCCACCTTTGCCAACGCGGCTTCCGGATTCCCGCTGGCCTGTAGATCGCGAGCCTCAGCCAGGCACCGCGACACAAGTTCCTTGCGCCTGACATCCGTTATCAACGTTCGCAGCGCGCGCGCGCCGGGATGCGTGGCGTCCAAAGCCGAGGCTTCCTGAAGCAAGGGCTCCGCTGCCGGCCAGTTCTCGACGTCCACCTGGGTGCGTGCTTGTTCCACCAGCGCGTTGAGCAGGACCTCCCGGACTGTCCGATTTTTGGGGTCAAGCTCCTGAGCTCCATGCAGGATGTCGACCGCTTGCGAAAACTTCTTCTGCTCCAGCAGAGCTTGCGCCTGCGCGCAAATATTTTGAGCCTCGGTGTTGCGGTTTTGGCCCTGCTTCGCGAGCCGTTCGAGCCCAGCCAATTCGGGATCCTGCGGCTCTTCGGCACGGGCGCTGGATACGCGTTCCAAGGCTCGCGAATAATCGCCCTGATCCACCATCCGGTCAATCTGCTCGATCAGACGCGCCTTGGATTCTTCCCTGGCTAGCTGATCCCGGCGCTTCGCCAGTTGGCCGAGCTCGACCTCAATCCCGGGATAGCGCGGATAGATTTTGCGCAGAGTATCCCACTGGCCGATGGCCTCCGTGAAAAGATTCTTTTCCTCGTAATGCCGCGCCTTGGCGACGATGGACTGCACCAGATCCCGGCGCTCCCGAGTAAGTTTCAGAGATTGCTGAAACTGCTGCTCGTTGGGAAACCGTTCGCAGGCTTCCTTGAAGATATTCACCCTGCGGTCAAGATCGAGTTCGGCATCGGCACGCCGGCCAATTTCGGCGATGAACTCGGAGAGTTCCTGGCGGCGCTGTTCCACGGCTTCGAGCTTCAGGGCTTGAAACACGGGATCGTTTGGGTAGCGTCCGAGGTACTCATCGCAAATCTCAAGGGCGCGAGCAAGGTTCCGCTCGGCAAGCTGCCGGCGCGCGTCTTCATACGCGTTGTGAATGGAATCGTGCTCGGAGCGAACCTCTTTATACAGGCTCTGGTAAAGAGCATCTCGATCGGGCACAGCGGCGTCCGGCACTTGCCGTCCAATTTCGAGCAGGCGCTCAAGCTTGGTGAGGGCCGTGCTGATTTCTCCACTGTGGTATGCATTTACCGCGGAGCCATACAACTGCTCGATCTCGGCGCGCGTTTGCAGCGCATCCTGCTCCCGGCCCTCGGCTTCCTGCAGCATTTCGCGCGCAGCTGTATCGGAAGGCCGGATTTTGAGCGCTTCGGTGAGCGCCTGTCGCGCCTCCGGGAAATCATGACGCTCCAGATGGCGCCGTGCCAGGGCCATCCAGCTTTCGATCTGACGCTCGTTTCGCTGCTTCTCGATGGACGTGCGCATGGAGAGTGCGTCCACGTTTTCAGGATCGATCTCCAGAACCTCGATCAGCTTCTCAAGCGCGAGCGGAATCTCGTCCTGTTCCACGCGCGTTCGTGCGCTTTCCAAAAGCTGGCGAATCTTCCTTTGCCGGACGGTCTGATCGATCTTAATGCGAAGCAGGGATATTTCAGGATCGACTTGTCCCTCGGTTTCGAGCTCCGTCAGGATTTCAGAGGCAAACTCGGCATCGCCCTCCGAGAGCGCTCGCTTGGCTCGTTCGATGCGGGGCTGAATCTTTGCCCGATCAAAGCGCTCATTCTGCTGATTGTGAAATGCCTTCTGCAAGCTGTCCGCGAAATCGCGCGCACTCGACAATCGATGGATGGGCTGCTTGGCCATAGCCTTGTGAATGACCATGCTGATGGCTTGCGAAACCGCCGGGTTGAGTTCGAAGATGGGCGGAGCAATGCGATCGCGAACGGCTTCGGCGGTTTCCTCCGCCGTTTTACAGGCAAACGGCTTTCGATTGGTCAGGGTCTCGTAACAAACCACGCCCAGCGAGAATACGTCGGAGACGGGCGTGACCGGCTTCATGTCGATCTGTTCGGGCGCCATGTACTGCCAGGTACCCTTTTGCCCCGTGACCGAATGCGATCCTGCCAGATGGGCCACGCCAAAATCGATGATCTTGGCCGTGTCATCTTCCATGACGAAGATATTGCTGGGCTTGATGTCCCGATGGACCAAGCCGCGTTCATGCGCCGCCTGCAATCCGCGGCAGACCTGAGTAATGATGCCGACAACCCGCTCCACGGTCAGACGCGAACTCGAGGTTTCAATCAGTTTGGCCAGGGTCGCACCCGGCAGCAAGGGCATCACGAAGAACGGTTTTTTCTGACCGCGATCTTCGATTTCGCCGACGTCTCGAATGTCGACAATGTTGGGATGGCTGATGCTGGCCAGGACGCTCCATTCCTTGCTAAATAGTTCAACTGCAAGGGGATCGGAGACATCCCGCATGGTCTTGAGCGCGACTAGACTCTTAGTCTTGATGTCAAAGGCGCGAAAGACCACACCCATGCCACCTTCGCCCAGGACGTCCTTGAGCTCGTATCGATCGGATATTCGAGCCTGCGCCACCATTTTTGTTGTGGACCTTAGAATATCAGGTTTCCGCCGGGGTAGGAATGGGGACCATTAAGTACTTAAGGCCCTGGCCGTACTACGCGCTTGATCTCACCAAACCCGACAACCCAGAGAGCGATAGCTCGCCCTACCTTCCGATATACCTCACACTCCATAGTGAATTTGAGGCGTCATCCGTTACAAGCAAAGAGCCATCTTTCGCAACAGTGACTCCTACCGGGCGCCCCCATACCCGTCCGTCCGAGGTAACGAAGCCGGTGAGGAAATCCTCGTACACGCCGGAGGCGTGACCCTTTTCGAGCGGAACGCGGACCACTTCGTAGCCCGCGCGCGCCGATCGATTCCAGGAGCCGTGCTCGGCGGCGAAAATGTCTCCCGAATATGCCGGCGGAAATTGCTTCCCGTTGTAAAAAGTCATTTCGACCGACGCCAGGTGCGGCTGAAGCAGGACATCGGGAACGATGGCCTTGTCTTTGAGCTCGGGATGCTCACCCTCACGGCGAGGATCCCGATTGCGGCCGATGTAATACCAAGGCCAGCCATAAAAGCCGCCCTCCTGAACGTGGGTGATGTAGTCCGGCACGAGATTGTCGCCTAACCCGTCGCGCTCGTTTGTCGAACACCACAATTCGCCGGTCACGGGATTGACGGCGATCCCGGCGGGGTTTCGGATTCCCCAGGCATAAACTTTGACGAACTGGCCGTTGGGCGTGTACTCGAGGATATTGGCGCGATTCAGTTCGCTGGGGTAGAGGCGCGGGTCGCCGGCGTTCGAGCGCGAGCCGACGGAGACAAACATCCTCTCGCCGTCCTCGGAGAACGCCAGATCCCGGGTCCAGTGGCCTGAGCCGGAGGGCAGCTTTTCGACCACTACGGTGGCTGCGGCGCGAGCTGTCAAGTCGCCATTGTTGTATCGGAATCTGACTACTGAGTCGGTGTTGGCGACATAGATCCACTGCGGATCTTCGCCGCTGGGGTAGAAGGCGATGCCGAAGGGCTGCCGCAAGCCGGTGGCGAACACGGACATCCGGTCGCCACGGGAAACGATGATTTGGCCCGCGTAGCTTTCCGCGATGAAGACGTCGCCATTCGGCGCGGTGCGAATCAGGCGAGGGCCCTTCAAACCACTCGCGAAAAGTTCCACTTTGAAGCCGGGGGGCGCTTGCGGCCACGCGTTGGCCGGTCTGGGGACGATGGTGGGGTTGTTGCCCGCAGACTTTGTCGCCCAGGGCTGAGGCAAGTCCTGAGCAGTGATCTTGTGAAACACTCCCGGCCGCTGGGATCGGTAATCCGTGAAGGCGGCTTGTCCCGTTAGGACGCTGCTGGCGACTTTGTCGGCCGCGTCCAAGCCAAAGACGAGCACCAAGAAGGCTGTGAGCACAGCGCTGGCGACAAGAGACAGCCGGCTCCTGTAGGGCACGCTGGTAATTATCTCAAACGGCTTGGTAATCTATCGTTTGCCAGTCGGCCGCAAGGAACCGATGAAAGTGGAGGAACTGTTCCATCAGGTAAGCAAACTATCCAGAGAAGCTCGTCTGCGCTACTTCGTGGAGCATAAGGTTGACGAACGAACCAGAACGGAAGTAGAGGCACGGTTGGCCCGTGACTCGCAAACCGCAACGTTCGTCGCAGAGGAAGTTGGCGAGCATTACTCGGAACGGATCGAGCTAAAAGACCTTCAGTGCGGGCCGTATCGATTGGGAAAGTTGCTCGGGCGCGGCGGCATGGGACGCGTTTACCTGGCCGAGCGCGCCGACGGTGAAGTGCAACAGCGCGTCGCTGTAAAGTTGCTGCAACCGGGAGCAGACCCCGCTCAGTTCCGCGAATTGTTCTTATCGGAGCGGCAGATTCTCGCGACGCTGTCTCATCCCAACATCGCCCGCTTGTTGGATGCCGGTCATCGAGACGACGGGCAGCCATATTTAGTGATGGAGTACGTCGAGGGAAAGACCATCGACGTGTACGCCGCAGGTATCGGTATCAGGCAGAAGATTGCGCTGTTCATAAAGGTATGCGCGGCGGTGAGCTATCTGCATCGCAACCTGGTGGTGCATCGCGATCTGAAGCCGTCTAATATCCTGGTCACAGAAGAACGCGAACCGAAACTGCTGGACTTTGGCATTGCCAAAATTCTGGACCTGGGCGGCGATGCCACTGTGACCAGCGTGCGTATGCTCACGCCGGAATACGCAAGTCCTGAGCAGGCCGCGGGCGGACGCATGACAACGGCCACCGACATCTACTCGCTGGGAGCAGTGCTCTACAAGCTGTTAACGGGCGCTTCTCCCTATCGGTCGACGAGCCAGGCGACAGAGTCGATGAGAGCCTCCACGGCTCCTGGAAAGTTCCTGCCGCCCTCTAAACTCGCGCCGGAGTTGAAGGGCGATCTCGAGGCGATTCTCCTAAGGGCGTTGCGGGAAGAGCCCCAGGAACGATACGCCTCAGTAGAACAGTTTTCTGAAGATCTGGAGAGCTACCTGGTGTCCCGCCCGATTCGCGCGCGCACGGGAGATGTCTGGTATCGAACTCGTAAATTCCTGCGTCGATATTGGCTGCCAGCCACCGCGGCCGCTCTCACTTTGGGAAGTCTCACCGCGGGATTGTCCATTGCGAATCACGAACGCGCGATTGCCGAGCGCCGCTTCACCGACGTGCGGCAACTAGCCAGCAAATTGTTTGATATCGACGACCAGGTTTCCAAGTTGTCAGGAAGCACCGAAACGCGGCGCTTCATTCTGGAAACTTCGCTCGAATACCTGCGACGAATCACCGCCGATGTTCGCATGGACCCGTCCCTGGCCTTGGAAGTTGGCACCGCTTATATGCGCGTGGCTCGGGTGCAGCGGGCGGATACCGCTCTCGGTCAATCCCAACTCGCGGAGGGGAATGATCAGAAAGCGCAAGCGCTGGTCGATTCAGTCCTGGCTTCTGAACCATCTAACCGCAGCGCGCTGCTGCGTTCGGCCCAGATTTCACAAGAGCTAATGGAGATCGCGTCGCAGAGAGACCAGGCAGAGGCGCTGCGGGTCGCCCGCAAAACAGATCGAACGATGCAGGCGTATCTCGACGCCGTAAACAGGGAACAGCATCTGGATCGTTCGGAGGCGGAGGATGCGATTGTCGTTCTGCTGAATGTCGCCAATATATACGCTTTCGGTGAACAGTTTGACGAGTCGGTAGCGATATCGCGCCGCACCATCGACTTGGCGCGCACGGCGAATTGGCCTGCCTATGCCGGAGCTGCAGAGTTGAATCTGGCTATTGTTTATCAAGAGCAGGGCCGGTTGGACGAGGCGCTACAGTCCGTCCAGGAAGCGGCCCGAATACTGGAGCCCGCTCCGGGTGAAAAAAGTGTTGGAAAACCCTTGGCATTCACGAGCGCGCTGATCCATGAGGGTTCAATTTTGGGCGAAGCCGGCGGGATTAGTCTCGGCCGTCCCGAGGAGGCGTTACTGGTCTTGGACCGCGCCAGCAAAATGGCCGACGACCTGGCGCAGCGCGACCCCAATCAATTCACAAGCCGGGAACGAGTGTTCTCCGCCGATGTCATGATGGCTGGTATTCTGCGGCGCAGCGACCCCGCGCGCGCTCTGGAGCTGTGCGACCATGCGCTCACGCGGTTGGCTGAAATCAAGGTCCGTCCGATAGCGCGTCTGCACGAGGCGGAGGCCCTGGCCGAGTCGACCTACGCTCTGCGCAAACTCGGCAGGAGCGCCGAGGCTCGACGCAGGCTGGATGCCGCCTTCGATCGGCTGCGAGCATTGCACGCGTATCCTTCCGAAACCATCCAACCGGGTTCGGAGGTCGACAAGGTGCTCAGCGCGCAAGCGGATTACGAGGCGCAGAACGGCAACCTCCCGCGAGCCATCTCACTCTACGAGGAGCTCTTACGGAAGGGCGCGGCCTATGGGTCCAAGCCTCAAACCAGCCTGCCGAACGCGGTGCAAGAGTCGCGCGTCTTCGCGGCCCTGGACGACCTTTACGGGGCGGAGCATCAAACCGCTTCGGCCTCCGCCAACGCGGCACGAGGGTTGGAACTGTGGCGGCACTGGAACACCCGGTTTCCTAATAATAAGTTCGTTCAGCGTCAACTCGAAGCCGCGAACAGCCGCGTTCAGTAGGTCTGAGCAACGACGTCCTCCAGCCTGGCGTCTGGGCCAAGTGGTTCAACCCATTGAAGTAAAGAGCACGAACTGCCGATGGCATTCTTAAGGCGATTCATGCAGATTTCGAAAAGGGATCAGCGTCCCGGGAAGCTGTGGTTGCCCAGCCTCCTGCTGCTGGCTCAATTCCTCACCATCGCTCCCGTTCTTCTTATCGTCTTAGCCAACGAGCAACAGAGAAGGGCGTCGGATGAGTACTTGAAACTGCTGGACGGGCTGGAACGGCTTTCCTTCGCGATCGCTGAATGGGAGAACGGTCCGCAGCCGGGTGCAAAACAGGATAGCTCTGCAACGGTCGCGGAAGTGAACCGGCTGCTTCGAGCCTCAGCGCCGTCGCCTCAGGTTTCCGAATCTTTGTCGCGAGTGGATTCCATTGTCGCGCGGATGGCCAAGGCGGAATCCGATGGGGTCCGCGCGTCCGAAATCCGCGAGGACGGACGGGCAGCGCGGTCTGAGCTGTTGAATGCACAGCGGCTGGTTCGTCTCGAGTTATCCACGACCGGTGCCACCATCGCAGAGCAGAGCACCTATCTCAAAGCCCTGGTGGCGGGAGCATGCCTGCTCGCATTTGGAGTTGTTTTTGTAGTTCGCCGGTTCCGTGTGGACGCCGCGATTCAGAGGAGCTTGCAGCAAGAACTACGAGCGACCAATGAAGAGGTAATCGCGGCCCTGGCGGCCGCACGTTCGGAATCCGACTCTAAGAATCAATTTCTGGTGCATGTCGGCCATTTGATGCGGACGCCTTTGAATGCGATGGTCGCCAGAATGGGGGGACCCTTTGAGGCGGAGACACTCAAGAACCTGGCAGGCCAGGTGGTGGACTATGCACGGTTAGATTCGGGAAGGCTCGAACTGCAATGCAAGGAATTCGAGCCGGCAACGGTTGTGACGGAGGTACTCGAACTCTTCATGCCAGCCGCGAATCGTAAGCACGTGACGCTGAAGAGCAGCGTCGGAAAAGACTTGCCAAGAGTAGTGAAGGGCGATCCGGAACGGCTCCGCCAGGTCCTGGTTAACTTGATGAGCAACGCGGTTCGTTTCACTGAAAAGGGCGAAATCCTGCTTCGCGTGGAGGAGACGATTGCCGCGGAAGAAAGAACCACACTCCGGTTTGAGCTAAGAGACTCGGGCATTGGGATCAACGAGGCGGTCCGCAACCGCTTATTTCAACCGTTCAGCAACTTTCAGCCGATCAATTCAAGTGGCGGGTCGATGGCGCGAGGAAATCAGGGAAACGGTCTGGGCCTGGCGATTTCTAAGAAGCTGGTGGAGTTGATGGGTGGCAAGATTGAGCTTGTCGACGCGCCCGGCCGCGGTTGCACTTTCGCGTTCACGGCTGTATTTGAAAGTGTTCACCGCACGACGGAGCCGATGGCGCCGGCCGTCGGTTCAAGATTAAGTACGGAAAGGAAAAATCGACGGGAAAGGAGAGCCGAGCGCCGTCATGGGACCAATTACCCGACGCTGCTCAGGGCCCAAAGTGCAGGGATAGCGGTGATCCGGGTACTGGATGTATCGGCTTCAGGTCTGCGCGTGTCGGTGCCTTTTCGCCTGATCCCGAGAACCGAAGTCGAGATTCGCATCGAGGGTACCTCCGTCGTAGGCATCGTTCGGAACTGCACCTGTGTTTCAGCCAACGAGTTCCATGTGGGCATCCTGATTCCGCGGGAGACCTCGGAGGATGAACAGGAACGTTTGAATCACCTGAGTCTGTTGCGCATCGTACGCGTGGTGGACGATGACGGAGATTTGGATGAAGAAGGACTGGTGAATCAGGAAACACCTGGCCACGGCCTGCCTAGGCGAATGTCATAAAAAATCAGCAAAGGCTACGCGTGAAAGGGAAGGCGGGACTCTCTATGGCCGGGTCGGATTACCGTGTCGGAAGCACCGCACAGAGTCTCGCACGAAGAAGAAGACCAAAATCGCAGACCATCCGAAATGCATGCTGGCAGCGACGATAGACCTCAGAAACTCAGACCACCAATTAGCGCCGAAGCACCCCACTATGCCTCGAAAGCTCATCGGTGCCCATTCAATAATATCCTTTGTGTCTACGACGCCCATGAGGCCAAGCAGCAATCCCATCGCAATAAGAAGCGCATCGATCAACAGTCGGCTGTGGCGCCAACGCGGTGAGAGAGCCTCGCGCCGCTTCCGCCACGTCTCGACGCTACACGCTACCCAATACCACAATAGGCCCACCCCGGCCATCAACGCCGGAAAATTCCAGGGGTATGGCATCCAGTGATCCCAGAAGATACGTGCGACGTTTGCAGGTGCATTTACGGCAAGGAGGACGACATAAGCCGGATCCGGGCCCGCCATGTCACAACGCCGCCGAGACGTTCGCTCCAACACTTGTGACAGCGAAATCAATCCTGCCGCGAGGAAAATCTGCGCGGCGGGCAAGATCCAGATTCGTTTTGGGATCGGCCTCATCAAGATGATTGGACACCGCCGTGCCTCGATGGTTCCCCACCATAACTAGGGTTCTCGTTGAAGAAGCCGATCGCTTGTTGCACATTCCTCCAGGTGACGAAGAAGCCTCGGATAATAATAGAGAGTGTCTATCGAAGACGAAATGGAAACCATAATTAGTACGCGCTTGACGGAGCGTTTTGGAATCCAGCACCCCATCGTCTGCGCGCCAATGGCGTTGGTTACTGGCGGGGCGCTGGCGACCGCGGTGTCGCATGCCGGCGGATTGGGAATCGTGGGCGGAGGTTATGCGGGGATTGTGGGCGGGGAACCCGATCTAGACGCTGAACTTGCCATAGCGAAATCAGGCAAGTTTGGTGTGGGATTCATCACCTGGGCGTTGGCGCGGGCACCACACATGCTGACGAAAGCCTTGCGGTACTCGCCGTCGTGCGTGTTCCTCTCCTTTGGCGACCCGACTCCTTTTGCGGCCCAGATCCGCGACGCCGGTGCAGCGCTGATCTTCCAGGTGCAGTTGCTGTCGCAGATCGACATGGCTTTAGAGGCTGGCGCTGAAGTGATCGTGGTCCAGGGAGCCGAAGCCGGCGGGCACGGCGCAACGCGTGCGACTCTTCCGTTTGTGCCGGAAGCAGCCGACTACCTGAAGCAGCGCTCGCCCGAAACATTGTTGCTGGCTGCAGGCGGCATCGCGGACGGCAGGGGACTGGCGGCAGCCCTGATGCTGGGAGCGGACGGCGTCTTAGTAGGAACGCGTTTTTGGGCTGCGGCTGAAGCGTTGACCCCGAAATCGCACACCGATATGG
>JBEKLB010000072.1:0-19636 GCA_050010415.1 Bryobacteraceae bacterium
GAGGCCTTCGAGCAAATGGAGGCCTTCGAGCAAATGGAGGCCTTCGAGCAAATGGAGGCCTTCGAGCAAGCGGCGCCCGGGTGGAAGTTGGTGCTCGCCGGATCCTTTGGATTCGATTCCGAAGAAGCACTCCAGCGCATCCAACGCAGTTCGCGGAAGCGGGATATCCAAGTGCTCGGTTACGTCTCCGATTCCGAGCTCGAAGATCTCTACCGGCGCGCTTCCCTACTGGCCTTCCCCTCACTCGACGAAGGCTTCGGGATGCCAATACTGGATGCCATGGCTCGCGGTGTGCCGGTGCTCACTTCCAATATCTCCGCGATGCCTGAAGTTGCCGGCGATGCTGCCCTCTTGGTTGACCCTACGGATGTGAACGCGATCGCGGATGGGCTCCGGCGGCTGTCCTCAGACTCTGAGTTGCGAGACACATTGACGCGACGGGGTCTCGCGCGTACAAAGGAATTTACTTGGGAGAAATCAGTGGAATCTACCTGGCGGGTCTACCAGGAGCTAATGGCAAACAGCTAGGGGCTAGCTTTTCTCTTCGTCGATTGCAATCTTCAAAGCTTTCAGGAATTTTTGGTCCTGCGATGTCAGCTTGATCTTGCCGGTGGATTCAAACTTGCGCCTGGGGGGAGCGGCTTCGGATTCTACTGCTTAACCTTCCGCCGACTCAGACTCGTACTCGCCGTTTTCCTCGCGTTTATTGAATCCGATAGTTGCCTCGAGAACCAGGAAAACATCGTATCCGGCTCGCTTGATCTCCCCGATGGCGGCAGCAATGCGATCGGAGTCGGAAAGCGATTCATTGATCGCGTTGCCCAGCTCTTGCATCAACTCTTTGAGTTTTTCTTCCACGCATTGCCCCTTTCTTTGCAGCGGGCTCCTTCTTAGAATAACACTCTACCTTCTTGATGTTGCCGAGGCAAGGACAGTTTCAAACAAAAGGTGAGTGCGGCTGCTTCCCGGTTTCGCTCTCCTATTTGTATATCGGCTCGATCCGGCCATCTCAGTAGCAAGGCTTGTCTCTCAGCCACTTCGCTACACTGGTACTGGAAGGTTGCTGAAAGAGCCTAGCAGACTGAGGTCCGCCCTACGTGGTACACCTATGTTGTTGATGGCCCGTGTAGGGTAGGCGGCCACGCCTGCTTTTCTTGAACGGGAAAGGGCTTTTTCAGCGACCTGCTAGCCTATGTTTTCAATAGCAAAGAAGTTTCTCGGCCATGTGATCCCAGAAGTGATCCGACCGATCCATATTCTCTGGAATCAAGTGATCGGCTTCGTTTTCATCGTGTTGGCGGTCGTGTTCGGATTTCGGATTGTCCGTGGCAAAGAGCCCCTCTCTTTGCAGATTGTCGGCACCCTCTTTGTCCTCTTAATAGCATGGTTCGGGATTTCGTCCTTTTGGAAAGCCCGCAAGATCTCTAAGTCATGACCACCCCCGCTGAGCTACCCGGCCAGTACCCCTTCACGCGGGGGATCTATCCGGATATGTACCGCAGCCGCCTGTGGACCATGCGCCAATACGCGGGCTTCGGAACTGCCGAAGAGAGCAACCGCCGCTATCGTTATCTGCTGTCGCAAGGCATCACCGGGCTTTCCGTCGCGTTCGATTTGCCGACGCAGATGGGCATGGATTCCGATCATCCTCTCGCTTCCGGGGAAGTGGGACGCGTGGGTGTTGCCATCTGCTCGCTGGCCGACATGCAACGGCTCTTTGAAGGGATCGAGCTCGCCCGCATCACCACGTCGATGACCATCAATTCCACGGCGGCGATTCTGCTGTGCTTCTACGTCCTGGTGGCGCGCAGCCAGGGCGCCGATCTCGCCAAAATCTCCGGTACCATCCAGAACGACATCTTGAAGGAATACATCGCGCGCGGCACCTACATCTATCCGCCCCGCCCCGCTATGCGGATCATCACGGATCTGTTCGCCTGGGCAGCCCGCGAATTGCCCGAATGGAACACCATCTCCATCAGCGGTTATCACATTCGGGAAGCGGGATCGACAGCCATTCAAGAAGTGGCCTTTACTCTCGCCGATGCGATTGCCTACGTCAGCGCGGCCATCGAAGCCGGCCTGGATGTGGATTCATTCGCTCCGCGTCTTTCGTTTTTCTTCAACTCGCATAGTAATTTCCTGGAAGAGATCGCCAAGTTCCGGGCCGCGCGCCGTCTTTATGCCAAAATCATGCGCGACCGATTCGGCGCCCGCAACCCCCGCTCCCTGATGCTGCGATTTCACGTTCAGACCGCCGGCTCTTCGCTCACCGCCCAGCAGCCCGACGTCAACGTTGTACGCGTGTCTATGCAAGCCTTGGCTGCGGTTCTCGGCGGCGCGCAATCCCTGCACACCAACGCCAAGGACGAAGCACTCGGCCTTCCCACCGAGGAAGCCGCCCGTCTGGCTCTGCGCACCCAGCAAATCATCGCGCACGAAACCGGCGTCACCAGCACGGCCGATCCATTTGGCGGCAGTTATTACATCGAACGCCTCACGGACGAAATCGAGCGCGGCGCCGAAGAATACATCCAGCGCATCGATGCCATGGGCGGCACGCTGGCCGCCATCGAAAAGGGTTTCGTCCAGACTGAAATTCAGAACGCTGCCTATGCGTATCAGCAGACCGTGGAGCGTGGCCAGGCCATCGTCGTCGGCGTGAATAAATTCCAGCAGGACGCGAGCGACCCGCCTGCCACCTTCCGTCTCGATCCCGAGCTCGAAAAACAGCAGATCGCGCGGCTTCGCGATCTACGTGCTTCCCGCAACGCTCGCGCTGTGGACACCAACCTGAGCGCGCTCCAAAGCGCCGCTCGTTCCAGTGACAATCTGATGCCGCACATCCTGGCTTGCGCCGAGGCCTACGCTACGGTCGGCGAGATTTCCGACCGCTTACGCGCGGTTTTCGGCGAGTACCACGAGGCTTAGCCCCGGCCAGCGCGCCCTTCCACGCCCCTCCCAGCAAATCCCGCATCGCATCCGGATGAACCCGCGCCAGGTTTACCAGGATGTATGGGTACTCAAGATAGTGATCGGTGATGAAATATGTCTGGGGATCGGCCGCGATCAACTCCGCCCGGTCCTCGATGCTCATCCGCACCACCAGTGCGCCGATATCGTCTCGCAACCGCGCGATCAACACGCCGCCAACCTTGAACGCCGGCGTGCCATACGACTTGGCTTCCTCGACGTTGTCGAGTGCGAGCGCCATCTTACGAATCGCGTCAAACGTCACAGGCATCGTAAAACAATTCTACCTGCGCACAGCGTGCCTGGACGCCAATCCCTAATCCCCAATCCCAGTCCCCCATCCCTAACCCCTAATCCCGGGCTTCCGCCTGTTACCCTAGGCAAGTGGAGCGAAAGATCTTCTGGCTTGTCTTCGCCATCCTGGGCCTGGTGGCTGACTACTTTCTTCCGCTCTGGTGGGCCCTGGGCGCCACCATTCCCATCGGCATCCTGAGCTGGTGGGTGGCCTATCGCCTGATCGCCCAGTGGTTCTAAAACGTGCGTTAATAGAATCGTGAGCAGCTTTTCTCTCGCCTTCCTTCTGATCTTCGGCCTGGGCCATCACGCGCGCGATCCGGTAGACGCATCCAAAGGCGTCAAACTCACCAGCCGCTATCCTTGCGACGGCAATGGAGCGCCCGAGGATCTGCTGCGTGTGAAGGCGTCATTTTCGCCCGGCGGAGCGGTGCGCGAGTTTATCCTCAACCGTTTTGAGACCGACAAGTGTTCCGTGGAAACGATGTTTCAGTGCTGGCACAAGCCCAGAGCTGGATACCGCGACGCTTGGTCCGTTACCAATAGCACGCCGTCTAGCCAGGCCTTAGTGCCCTTGGGTTCCTGCGATGAGTGGGGATCGAGCGCGCCCGCGCAATATGTTCTGAGCGGCTGGACCCAGGAAGGCACTGAATCGAAGCCCATGTGGAAGCAATTGCCAGTGAAGCAAGTCTCCACACTGCCTGAGGTCTACGAGTTCGCCGATCCAAACGGGGGAACGGCCCGCTTGGAAATAACGCGCTGATCACAACCAAACATCCCTTACAACCAACCTTTGGCCCGCGCGATTCGTGCCGCCTCCACGCGATTGTTAGCGCCCAGCTTGCTCATGGCCTCCGATAGGTAATTCCGCACCGTTCCCTCCGACAGCCCCAGCTTCTCCGCGATATCGACACCAGCCACGCCCTCACCCGCCAGCCGAACCACTTGCCGTTCCCGATCGGTAAGGGGATCGGCTTCGCCCCAAGCCTCCGCCACCAACTCTGGATCGATGACGCGCAGGCCCTGATGGACGCGCCTTACCGCGTCCGCCAGCTCCTTAGCTGGCTTGTCCTTCAACAAATATCCCGACGCTCCCGCATCCAAGGCGCGTCGCAGATAGCCGGCACGCGCAAACGTGGTAAGGATGATGGTCCGCGTGGTGGAGCGCTGGCGCTTCAATTCCGCCGCTACGTCCAGTCCGCTGATTTCCGGCATTTCGATGTCGGTGATCAGAACGTCCGGCTTTTCGCTCGCCACCGCATCCAGGGCTTGCTGGCCATTGTGCGCCTGGCCAACCACCACGATATCGTCTTCGATACCAAGCAGCGCGGCCAGCGCTCCCAGCACCATTCCTTGATCTTCCGCCAATACTACCCGGATCGGATTCACGCGAGTCCGCTCCGATTCGCGGCTTCGAGCGGCAGCAGGATGGTCAATCGCGTTCCGGCGCTCGTTTCGCGCTCAAGAGTTCCGCCCAGCGCTTCCACACGCTCGCGCATCCCGCGCACGCCGTTGCCCTCGGTCTGTTTACCTCCGCGTCCGTCATCCTGGATCTCGAGTTTGCAGTGGCCGTCCACTTGTTCCAACCTCAGGTGACATCGCCCGGCGTGAGCATGCCGCACTACATTGGTTACTGACTCCCGCACCGCCAGCGCCAGCACCGTTTCCTGGGCCGGCGAAAGTGGCACTAGCCCGGTCTGGCATTCGGCGGCCACGCCCGCTGTCTTCAGTGTAGAAACCGCCCGAACGAATTCTTCCTCCAACCCTCCGGCGCGATAACCACCAATGGCATTGCGCACCTCCGCCAGCGCCTCGCGTGAGATCTTCTCCACATCGCGGATTTCATTCTCCGCCCGCTTAGGATCCAGCCCAATCAGCTTCCCTGCCAGTTCCGACTTCAAAATCACGACCGACAGCGTGTGTCCCAGCACGTCATGCAAATCCCGTGCAATCCGCTCCCGTTCCGCCACTGTGGCCAGGTGCGCAATCTCGTCCCGTGCCATCCTCAACCGGTGGTTGGCCTGGTCGCGTTGCGCGAAGTGAATGTTGACGGACCCGATTGCAACGGGAAGAACAGTGCCGAAGAGCCAGAAATTGGGGCCGAGATGGAACAGCAGAGTTTCTAGAACGACGATAGCCACCAGCGCAGCGATGGCCTTAAATGCAAACCAGGTGTCGCCGATGAAGGCGACGGACGCGGCTGCATAGATAAAGAACACCGCCGCGCCGGCATTGAAGGGCGCGAAGCCTATGCCCAGGAGAGTTATCGCCGCGATGGCCCATAACCGCCGGCGCCCCGGCAACCAGTACGCCGTGAAATAGAGGACCAGGAAAGCGATGGAGCCCAGCACAGTGGCCAGCCACTCCTTCCAATTGCTCCAATCCGCGCTCGGCTGGATGAAAAAGAACCCCAGGTAGACGAGCCACACATACGGCGTCCAACCGAGCTCTTTGTCTTGGGGTAGCAGGCGCATGATTGGCCTTACTTGGTCGACGAAAACTTATCCTTGCACAGAATGACGATCGCGGTGGCCCACAGCGAGTAACCGCAGATTCCGTACGCGGCAAGATTGCGAACGTTCCCCGCCGGGATGACTAACGAAGCCAGCACGCCTATGGACATCACCGCTCCGGTCCAGTTGTAAATCGGAGCCTTGAAGATTCTTGCGAGAGGCAGGAAGTGTATTCCTACAACCAGCCCGACAAACTGAGGTACCAGGCCGCCGTAACCGATGTTGTTCAGTACGTTTACGCCGACGATACATGTCACCCATTCGATGGTCACGATAATCCAATATGCCTTGGACACGGACGCCCAATTCTCGGCTTTCGGCGAATAGCCCCGGCGGCTATACGAATAAAGCTTGGCCGCCGGCCAAGCGATGAAGGTGACGGAAAGGAGCGCCACTACGGTGAGCCAGAGGGGCGTCGCCATCGCGCCAAAATAGACGGCTTCGAACATCCATATGGCGCCGAATACGCCGCAAATCAGAGCGCCGATCGCCCGGCCTTTGAGTGGGGCCGCGCCACTAGAGACGTTGGGGAGAGCAATTGTGTTTTCCATGGTTCTATCTTGGGCGTGGAAGCCCTGGCGCGGTAGTGAAGTTCGTCAGCTTCCGGATGTGACAAGTGTCATCTACGCGCGAGTAGAGACTCGACGTCCGCCCGGGACGGCGCCGACGTCTGCGCGCCCGTGCGAGTCACCGAAATCGCCGCCGCCGCGCTTGCGAATCGCAGCGCATCCACCATTGCCACGCCTTCCCCCAGCGCCACCGCGAGGGCCGCATTGAACGTATCGCCCGCCGCCGTCGAATCGACCGCTCTCACTGGAAATGCTGGCGTAACAAGTGTTCCGTCGGCGCCGCAATAAACGCAACCCTGGTCACCCAATTTCACTACTACGGATCGTACGCCGAGCTCCCTGATTTTATTTCCCAGAGCGACAGCGTCGCTAGGGCTTACTCGCTTGGGCTGCAGGCCCGCCAGCACACAGGCCTCAGTCTCGTTCGGCGTCGCGATGTCAACCAGTTGGAGGATTTCCCTGGGCAAAGCGCGAGCGGGTGCGGGGTCCAGGATGCCAATGGCACTCACGCGCCGCGCTTCCCGTAAGCCTTCCGCCACGGCCTCAATTGGGACTTCGAGTTGCAACAGCACACAAAGCGCGCCATCCAGCGCCCAGCGTTGGGAATCGATGTCGCGCGCGGACAGAACGCCATTCGCCCCTGGCGCGACGGTGATCGAGTTTTGTCCTGCATCATCCACGTGGATGCATGCCACGCCCGTCGCTATGGCGTCCGTTTCCAGCACCCCGCGAACGTCGACGCCCACGTCCGCCAGATTGGTCTTGAGCACAGTCCCGAATGAATCGGCGCCCACGCGCCCAATCATTCTCACAGCCGTACCGCTCCCCGCCAGTTTCGCCGCGGCGTAAGCCTGGTTCGCGCCCTTGCCTCCAGGAACGGTGCGAAAGCTGGAGGCGAGAATGGTCTCTCCCGGAAGCGGCAGATGTTCCACCGTCAGGACGAAGTCCATGTTCAAGCTGCCGATAACCACGATTGAATTGGGCATAGACGCTAGAGGCTCGCCATCCCGATCAAGATCAGGCCAATCACGTAACCCGCGAACATCAATGTGACGAACGTCCACGTGCTCTTCGCCGCTCCCGTGAATTCGCGCCAGATGAACGCGCCCCAGAGGGCGGCAACCAGCGTGGCGCCCTGGCCCAGAGCGTAGGAAATCGCCGGACCCGCCACTCCGGAAGCGATGACGTTCATCCCCAGTGCCAGCATCCAGATGCAGCCGCCCAGAAATCCCAGCGAATGCAGCCGCGGGCTTCCCCGAAAATAGTCGGCGTACGTGAACTTGCCCGCCCGCATGAAGATCGTGTTCACCACGACGTTGCTCGCAAGCAGGCCCACCGCAAACAGAACCATCGCGGTATACGGCGTGAGCAGGCCCGGCTGAATTGCGCGCGTGTTGAAATCCGGCGACACGGCAGCCAGCAGTTGTGGGTAGAAGAAACCCATCAGGCATCCGGCCACTGCCGAGAAAACGAGCCCCTTGATTGGCTTGGTCTTCGCGGCCTTTCCGAGCCGGCGATGCGCCAAGGCGGACATCACCATGGCAAAAACGATCAGCACCACCCCGCTGGTCAGCAACCCAGCGTTACCCTGCGGCGCGAGCACGTAGCTTTTCACCGTTCCGATGACCAGGGCGAGGCCAACGCCCACGGGAAATGCGACCGCCATGCCTGCTGCGTCGATACCCACCACCAGCAGGATGTTCGAGATGTTGAAGAGGACGCCGCTCGAGACCGCGGTCCATATCGCGCTGCTCGACCCACCGCGCAGGTTATCGAGAAACGGCATTCCAGACGAGCCTGCGCTGCCCAGCGTGAAAGCGAACAGCACGGAGAACGCGAAGACGCCAATCGCATAATCCCAGTAGAAAAGCTCAAATGGCCACTTGTCTTTGCCCGCCAATTTTTGGGTGTTGGCCCACGAACCCCAACCCAACATCGTAACGATGCAAAACAGGACGGCGACCCCGAGATCGTGAACGATAAACACGCGAGCGTTAGTATACCAGTGCGGTCGCCCTCACCACCCCGCGCCCGCGCTATCGAAGGACAAGGAAAGCCGGCTCTTCGGCAAGCGCGAATGCTTCGATTTCGCGGCTCGCTCCGCGGAGCAGTTCCGCGATTTCCTGGGTCGAGCAGTTTCCGAGCCCAATCCAAATTATCTTTGGCGGTGGTCCAAGGAGAAAACTGCGCTGGCGGCGGAAGTCGGCATCCTTCGTCACAATGGTGTAGCCCTTCTCTGCGGCATAATCCCAAACCTTCCGGTCCGCCGATGATTTCAGTCCAACGTCCCGCACGTGGGAGGATTTTGGATAGACATAAGCCAGTAGGTCCAGAAGGGCCGGTGAAAGGTACTCGTCAAAGAGGAGCTTTACACTGGGATGGAAGTGAGCCGCCGCTCGCGATCAGCGGCAAACGCCAGGCAGGCGCGGATGTCCTCGGACATTAGGTCCGGAAAATCGGCCAGGATCTCGGCTTCCGTCATGCCGGAGGCAAGATAATCCAGGACATCAGAGACTGTAATCCGAAGTCCCCGGACACACGGCTTACCGCCCATCTTATCAGCCTCGATCACGATGATCTTGCGATAGTCCGTTCCCATCTGCTTCATTATAGAGTGGGAAAGGCGTGGGGGTACGATCGGGGAAGTCCGACTTCCGCCCGGCTCCTCGTCCCGAATCGACAAACCGCCTGGACCTGTATACAATCAGGTGAGTCACGCTCTAATACCCGCTCGGCCCCAGCGACCGGGCTTTTGAATGACCGCGCAAAACGGACCGCGGGTGCGAAACCGTCTCTGATAATCCCAGGCGGGGCGCCGCAGCCTTTGCGCTTCAAACGAATAGGAAGGTTTATGCAACGAATCCTCCGAATGGCCAGCCCTGTCTGGCTGTTCCCCGCGCTACTCGCGTTTGGCCACGCACCGGCTTCGGGCCAGGTGAACCTGGCCGGAGTCTGGAACAATCTGCAGATTCTCCACGAAGATGAGCCGGAACGTCTCCCTGGCCCCGAACTCGGCGACTACCTGGGTGTTCCCATCAACGCCGCAGCCCGCTACCGCGCCGATGCCTGGGACGCATCGCTCATCACCCTCCCCGAATACCAGTGCCGCGTCCACCCCTCCGATTACTCGCCCAGTTTCGCCAGCATTCGCATGTGGGATGAATACGATAAGGACAGCCAGCAGCTCATCGCCATCCACATCCATCACTTCGCCTGGAACACCGAACGCACCATCTGGATGGATGGCCGTCCGCATCCGCCCGAGTATGCGCTGCATACATCCATGGGCTTTTCCACTGGCAAATGGGAGGGCGATGTTCTGTCCGTCTACACCACGCATTTAAAGGAAGGCTGGATCCGCCGTAACGGATTGCCTCGCAGCGACCGCGCTACCTTCACCGAACATTTCATCCGCCATGGCGAAAACCTCACGCTCATGACCGTGATCCGCGATCCAGCTTATCTCACCGAGCCCATGATTCGAACCCGCGACTACGTGTACGAAATCGGCGGCCAGATCGCACCCTATCCTTGTGAGAGCGTGGAAGAAGTGATCCGGCCGAAGGGCAAAATCCCGCATCATCTGCCTGGGACCAACAAGTTTCTGGATGAGTTTCCAGCCAGGCATGGCATTCCGCCTGAAGCCGCGCGCGGCGGCGCCGACACCATGTATCCGGAATATCAGGACAAAATTCGCGGCAAGGTTGCCGCTGCAAAGGCGGACGCGAAGTGAATCGTCGAAGCCTCTTGTTATTAGTCGCAGCCACCGGTCTGGCGTGCGCCCAGGACTCTGAAGTTCATGTCTGGCCTGTGCAGGGCAACATCTATATGATCGTCGGTGCGGGCGGTAACATCACCGTGCAAACTGGAAAAGATGGCGTGCTGGTGGTGGACACAGGATTGGCGCCCATGGCCGACAAAACCCTGGCGGCCATCAAATCGATTTCCGATGGCCCCATCCGATACATCATCAACACGCATTACCATGCCGATCACACTGGCGGGAACGAGAAAATTCGTTTGGCCGGAAGCACCATCGTGGGCGCCAATGTCACCGGCGATATTAAAGACGCCGGCGTGGGCGCTGCCATCCTTTCCCACATAAACGTCTTGAACCGCATGAGCGCGCCCACTGGCAAGGAAGCTCCCTCGCCCGACGGCGGTTGGCCCACCAGCACGTTTCTGAGCGATCAAAAGAAGCTGTACTTCAACGGCGAGGGCATCGACATCCTGCATCAGCCCGCGGCCCATACCGACGGTGACAGCATCGTGTTCTTTCGCCGTTCCGATGTCATCAGTACCGGGGATATCTTCACCACCACGAACTATCCGATCATCGATCTGGCCGGAGGCGGCAGCATTCAAGGCACCATCGATGCGCTGCAGAAGATCGTTGACATGATCATCCCCGTGTACGGCCAGGAAGGCGGGACCATGGTGATCCCGGGACATGGCCGCTTATGCGATTTCGGCGACGTGCTGAATTTTCGCGAGATGACCGTCATCATTCGCGATCGCGTTCAGGACATGATCAAGCGCGGTATGACGCTCGAGCAGGTGAAGGCTGCGCGGCCGACTCAGGATTACGACCCCTTGTATGGATCCACCACGGGCTTCTGGACCACCGACAAGTTCGTCGAGGCTGTCTATAAGAGTTTGAAGGGCGAAAAATGAAACTCCAAATGTTGGCTGTTCTGGCTGCTGCTCCTGCTCTCTTCGCGCAATTCCCCGGTGGACCGCCTCCTGGCCCGCCCAAGCCGGCCAAAGCCATGGCGCCCATCGATCTCACCGGCTACTGGGTTTCTATCGTCAGCGAAGACTGGCGCTTCCGCATGATCGCCGCGCCCAAGGGCGATTTCGCTGGTGTGCCATTGAACCCCGCGGGTCAGAAGATCGCGAAGGAATGGGACCCGGCCAAGGACGAAGCAGCTGGTAATCAGTGCAAGGCTTACGGCGCGGCTGGTCTAATGCGTTTGCCCACGCGCCTGCATATCACCTGGCAGGACGACAACACACTCAAGATCGAAACTGACGCCGGAACACAGACGCGCCTGCTGCGCTTCGGAGCAGCGCAAGCGCCGAGCGGCCCTCCGACCTTACAGGGTTTCTCAGCGGCGCAATGGCATGGATCCATCGGCGGTGTCGGATATTTCGGAGCGAATTTCGATCCTGCCAGGGGCGGCTCGCTCGAAGTGAACACCAGCCATCTGGCGCCGGGCTATCTGCGCCGCAACGGAGTTCCGTATAGCGACAAGACTACGGTTCAGGAATTCTACGACGTGATCAAAGAGCAGGATGGAGACTGGATTGTGGTGAAGACCATCGTCAGCGATCCGACTTATTTGTTCCGCACCATGATCACCAGCACGCACTTCCGCAAGCAGCCGGACGCCACGGGCTGGAAGCCTTCGGCCTGCTACGATCGGTAGCTGGCCCTTTCCAGCCGGTCGCGAATCGCCGACCATTCGTCGGTGCGCGGCGGCTGTTCGATCGCTATCCAGTCCCAACCTTGCGCGTCGGCTGCATGCAGCCGCTCATAGAGCACTGCTGCATATTCGCGTGGATTGTCCGGCAACCGAAGAAGGATTCCACGGCCAGCCACCGGAAGCTGTCCCGGCGCGACCAAAACGAGCGGCGTCTTCGGACTGTAGTGCCGGGCGTGCAGTCCTGGCGAAGCGTGCGAGCCTTCGTTGGACATTCCCAGCAGTTCCACCGGTCCGATCACCATTTCGATCTCGGCTTTCGTTACCATCCCCGGTCTCAACAATACGGCGCGTGATCCAGCCAGCGAAAGCACAGTCGATTCGATTCCCACCGTTGTCGAGCCGCCATCCAGCAGCATCGCGACACGACCGCCCAAACCATCGCGCACGTGTTGCGCCGTGGTGGGTGAAAGTTCGGTGAAGGGATTGGCGCTCGGCGCCGCGATCGGGACCCCAGCCTCTTGAATGAGCGCCAGTGCAATGGAATGCGCGGGCATTCGAACGCCCACCGTGTCCAATCCCGCGGTCAACCGATCGGGAACGTGTGGCAGCTTCGGCAATACCAAGGTCAGCGGACCGGGCCAAAATTTCGCCGCAAGTTTTTCCGCGCGCTCCGGCCACTCGCGTACCAGGCCGCGCGCCATCTCGATGGAACTCACATGGACAATCAGTGGGCTGGTGGCCGGCCGGCCCTTCGCGGCGTAGATTTTTTCGATGGCGGCCGGATCGAGCGCGTTGGCGCCGAGTCCATAGACAGTCTCGGTGGGAAACGCGACCAGTTCGCCGTTTCGAATAAGCTCGGCGGCCTGGCTGATCCCAGTTGCGTTATTCGGGCAAGTCTTCTTTTCCATCGCCCGCAATCTTTCCGGTGTGCTTGAAAACCAGGAATGCGTGCATCAATCGATCCAGGTCGCCATCCAGCACGCGATCCACATCGCCGATCGAAAGCTTGGTGCGATGGTCTTTCACCATCCGATAAGGAGCCAGGACGTAGCTGCGGATCTGGCTGCCGAAATTGATTTCGAGCTTGGAATCTTCGATCTTCTTATCCGCCACCCGCTTCTTCTCCAGCTCGTATTCGTAGAGCCGCGCGCGCATCTGCTTCAGCGCGCTGGCGCGATTTTTGTGCTGCGAACGCTCGTTCTGGCATTGCACCACGATGCCGGTCGGAAGGTGTGTCATGCGCACGGCCGATTCCGTCCGGTTGACGTGCTGGCCGCCGGCGCCCGACGCCCGAAATACATCTATCTTCAAGTCCTCCGGCTTGACTTCGATATTGATGTCGTCATCAATCAGCGGATATACGAACACCGAGGCGAATGAAGTATGCCGGCGCGCGTTCGCGTCAAAGGGCGAGATTCGAACCAGGCGATGCACGCCGATCTCGGATTGCAGCAGGCCATAAACGTTTTCGCCTTCGATCTCGATGGTGGCCGATTTGATGCCCGCGCCCTCGCCTTCCAGACGATCCGTCACCACGGCTTGCATATTGTGGCGCTCCGCCCAGCGCAGATACATGCGCAGCAGCATCTCGGCCCAGTCCTGGCTCTCGGTGCCGCCCGCGCCCGGATGAATGGCCATGATGGCGCTCTTCGCGTCGTTCGGACCGGACAGCAGCATCCCGGTCTCGAGCACTTCCAGGCGCTCGGAAAAGCGCTGGATCTCCCGGTCCAGATCGGCCGTCACGTTTTCGCCTTCACGTCCCAGTTCGAACAGGGTGTCCAAATCCGAAGTCAGGCGCGTAACCTCGGCTTCGTCGGCAATGGCCTGCTCCAGGCGCTTGCGCTCCTGCATGGTCTTCTGGCTTTTTTCGGGAGCCTGATTCCAGAAATCGGAATCGGAGATCTGCTGCTCGATCCTGGCTAGCTGCAGCTTCTTGTTGGAGGAGTCAAAGATAGCTCCGCACAGCGTCA
Organism: Bryobacteraceae bacterium; assembly: GCA_050010415.1. GTDB lineage: Bacteria > Acidobacteriota > Terriglobia > Bryobacterales > Bryobacteraceae > Palsa-89. Next base: position 13,746 of record JBEKLB010000072.1, read on the forward strand.
GCTTGCTGGCGGAGCGAAGCGTATTCTCTTTCGTGTTCTTCGAGGGTCATGAACTTTTATTTTACCAGGGGCGCCAAATCGAGCAACTGGCCGCGCTTTCCGACATTCCAGCCCTCGGTGCGCCCCAGCGTGGCCTGCTTGCCCGCCGCCTCATGGATGTGGCCGCAATAGAAATTCCTGGGTTGTTCGCGTTCGATAAATTCGCGGATCGCGTCGCTTCCAAAGTGTTTGCCTTCACCAGCGCGATCCAGAGCCGTTCCTTTGGGTGGCGTATGGCAAATCAAGACCAACGGGTCCAATCCGGAAAACCGCTGTAAGCGCTCGCTCAATTCCTGTTCGCTGTACTCTCCCGGTGTGTCGAAGGGAGTGGGGTTCGAGTAGCCCAGCCCCGCGACATGATACCCCGCGATCTCCAAACTCCGCCCGTGAAAATCGTGAAAACCAAACTCGCGGCAAAAGCGCGCGATGTCGGCCTCCGATTCATGATTTCCTGGAAGCACATACATCCGCTCGGCGCGCCGTTGCATGATCGGCCCCATCGCCTCCAGGCCGCGCCCAAAGTCAGCCAGGTCGCCAGCGGCGAAATAGTAGTCCGCTTCCACGGCCATCAGCTTTTCGAGCGCGGCTTTGTCGCCGTGAATATCCGAAAAGATGAGCAGCCTCACACCAGCGCCGGTTCAGAAGCGCAGGTGCAGCGAAAGCTGCAGAAAACGCGAGCTTCCGATGGTGTGCTGGATGTAGCCCGCGCTTCCCAGCGGAGTGGCCAGTGGGGGCGCGGAATAGTCTTCGAAGAATTGAGCGAAGTTGTTCGGCGCGTCGAAATCTGGATGGTTGAAGACGTTAAACGCATCGAAGTTGAAGCGCAGGCGGAACCGCTCAGTCAGCGCAAATTCCTTGCCCAGGCTCATATCGAACCGTACTCCAAAAGGAGAGCGGAACAGATTGCGGCCGGTACTCGAGAAGTTCGATTCATAGCTATCGCACCCGACCCCCGCCTCGCAGGGAGGAACGCCGTTGGTTCCAGGCGCGACGAATTGCGGATAGAAATCGCTGATATTCAGCACAGGCTTCCCAGGGTTCACGCCAGTGGTGCCCTGGAGCATCGCCTGGCCCGCCGTCACGCCCGGCTTCAAGGGCAGAATCGGGTTCGAAATCTCGACATCGGTTCCGAAGTAGAGGCTTCCTACCGAACCCGAATAATCGTACATGCTGTAAGGCTCGCCGCTCTGCGCCACGGTCTGTCCGCCGATGGTCCAACCGTTGATGGCGTAGCCGAAACCTTTGTTCGAAGTGAGCTTCGGAAGCGTGTAAGTGTAGTTGATCAGGAACACATTGGGACGGTCGAAATCCGACGACGCATAGCTGGTCCTGGGAGTGTTCGGGTTGTTGCCCGTCAAGAAAAGACCCAGACCGCTCTGCTCGTCGAGAGAGTGCGACCTGGTATAGGACGCAGTAAACTGCAGTCCGTTCGACAGGCGTTTGCGAACCTGAAGCTGAAGCGCATCGTAGTTAGAGATGCCCTCCGCCTCATACAGCACCGAATTCATGTCATAGCCAATGTATGGCACGCGGATGGGCGCGTTGCCGGAATACTCGCCGGTGGAGATGGGCTCGGTACTGAGATTCACATAGTTTCCGTTCGCGTCGTAGTTCGTGCCGCCGTAGGAATAGATCTGCCCATGCACGGGGTGCTGCGCGGTGGCGAGTAGCGGCTCATTGAACGGAATAGGCAGAATCTCGTGCTGGCCGTGATTGCCGATGTAGCCGGCGCTGAACAGCCAGTCCTTAACCTGGTATTGCAGGTCGAACGTCCAGTTCTCCGTATAAGGCAGCTTGTTGTTGATGTCATAGCCGCCAAACACGAAGGGGCCGAACGCATTTCCGGTCGGATACTTGCCAGAGATGGTTTGGGCGATATTCGGCAACAAGGCAGTGAATGCGGCCGCGCTTCCGGCGGGCGTGGGCGGCACAGCGGATCCAAAGGGACTCGCCAACGTGGCGCCGCTGGCAGCGAATTCGGGTGAAACAAAGGGCGGCGCCAGAGTTACGCCAAACGGCCCGTTGAAGCCTGCGCCAGCAGGCGGCGAAAGATAGCTGAAGAATTCGCCGCGGTCATAATAGAGCCCGAAGCCGCTACGCACTGTGAGGTGGGAGGTTGGCGACCAGGCGATGCCGATGCGTGGCGCCAACCCGCACTGGCATTTTGTCATCAACGTGTTGCTTGCGCCGGGTGTGGCCTCGGTCGGATTGTTGCCGGCGATTTCGAGTCCCGAGTTCACGATGGTATCAGTGGCGGCGTTATAGGAGTAGAGGTTGCCGTTGAAAGCCGTGAGCCGGCCATATTTTTCCGATAGCGCACCATTCAGATCCCAGCGTAGGCCGAGCGTCACCGTCAGATTGCTGCGCACCTTGTAGTTATCGTTGACGAAGGCACCCACGGTATCGGAACGATAATAGCGATTGGCCGAGCCAGCAAAATCAGATGAGTAATTGCCGGACCGCAGCTCGCCTTCGGCAAAAGTCTCGAAGGTCTTGAACTCAACGACATCTGTGTTGACGTTGTTATTAATGATATTGAGTTGCGTTACGTCCCAGGACACGCCAAAAGACAGCGTGTGGCGGCCCTTCACCCAGCTCAGCGAACTTCCATATTCCCACTGGTTTTGGAACATACCGGCATTGCCGAAACTGGTGCTGGGTCCGAATTGGAGCTCATTGCCTATGGTCGGATCGGCGGTGCCGATCTCTATTTGCGGAAACGCGCTGGAGCCTCCCGGGAGGCTGATTCCGAACTGCCCTGGGGTGTAAGCTTGGCTGGTATCCGAGTAAGCCCGCATGCGAGTGAATCCGGCGCGTTGTTGCCAAGTCAACGACGGAGTGAGAATCACAGTATTGTTCAGGGAAATCACTTGAGCGCCGGATGAAAGCTGTTGTGGAAATCCGAGCAAAACGCCTGCCGCCCCGAAGGGGTTCGTGGTGGGATCGGTTTGGACGTAATACTTGATGCCCAGGCGGTCCCGCTCGCTGACCTCGTAGTCGACATTCGCGATTCCCTGATCGACCTTCGATTGGGCATTGGGACCTTGCACCACCGCATCATAGCCGAGGATGCTGGCGGTGGTGGGATTGGTGATTTGAGCACTGGGAATCAAATATTGACCGTTGGCGCCCTTGGCTTGCAGTAACCCCAGTGCCTGCGTGCTGAGTTGGCTGGCCGCGAGAGTTTTTCCATAAGCGCCCTGTATGGTGTTGATGATTCCCTGCGCGCTCCGGTCGCCGGTGAGTGTCAGCGGAACCGTGACTTCCTTGGTGGCATCGGAAGAGTCGGCGATGCGCACGCCCTGATAGGAGAGGAAGTAGAACAGTTTGTCCTTCTTGATGGGGCCGCCGACGGTGGCGCCGAATTGATTGCGGTTCAGGAAAATGGGAGACAAGATGGGCGAAGCATTGTAAAAGAACGGTGCGGCGTTCATGTCGCTGTTCTGGAACTTCTCGTAGACCTCGGCGTGCAGCGCATTGCCTCCAGACCGGGTCAGGACGCTGATATGCGCTCCGCTGTTGGATCCTTGCGTCGCGTCGTACATGGCGGAATTGACGGCAATCTCCTGAATCGCCTCGGGAGGAGGGGTTGGTAAAGCTTGTCCAATGGCCCCATACACCGAAGTGCTGGTCTGAATTTCACCACCGGCGCCGAAGCTCTCGCCGATGTTGAAGACGAAGCGGTCTTCACCAACCTGGCTGGTGGTGTTTCCATTAAACAAGTTGTTGGTGCTGATGCCATTGAGTGAAAAACTGTTGCTGGTGTCACGCTGCCCGTTGGCGAAGATGGCCTGATTGCCGAGGCCGGCGTTGCTGCCCGCGCCCCCCAGGAAGTCGGCATGCACGCCAGGACTCATGATGGCCAATTGGGTAAAGCTTCCAGTACCCAGAGGAGTCTGTTCGATGGTGGATTGATCCACCACATAACCGGTGGTCGCGTCCGTTTGGTTCATCAGCGGCGTACCCATAACGTCAATCTTGGTGGCGACTGTTCCTACCTTGAGATCGCCGTCGACAGTGGTTGTGCGGTCGCCATTGACCAGCACTTCGGTATGGCGCTCGGCGTCGAAGCCTTCCTTGGTGAAGGTGAGCTCATACGTACCGGCCGGCAGATTTGAGATCGAATAGGAGCCAGTGGACTGCGAACGCGCGGTGACCGTCAGATTGGTGGCAACATTCCGCGCGGTGACAGTCACATCTGGCACTGCCGACCCCGAGGCATCGCGGGCCGTGCCGGTGATGGCGCCGAAGATCACTTGTGCGCGGGACGGCATATGCGCGGCGAGCATTAGGGCAAGAATAGCGGCAGCCAGGATGGCCGGCCGAAGAAGGCCAAATTGCGGGCCAGTAAGTTTGGACATGGAGCTTTCGATTCCTCCTTGTAAGATTGGACCGCGCTGACGTGACGCGTTACAAACTGATGACGAACCTGATTCATAAAGAATAGCCGATTTCGCGAGACAGAGCGCGACCTTTTTTGTCGGTGGTCGAGAGCTGGGGTCGAGAGCTTAGGATCTGCCGGAAGCGGCCTGGTTCGGCTCCCACAGAACTTCGGGAACACCGAGCACGTGATTTACCCAGCGGCTCCAAACGAAGAACGCGTCGCTCAAACGATTCAAGTATTGAATGGTCTCCGACGGAATGGCCTCGTCGCGCGCCAGAGTCACAGCCAACCGCTCGGCGCGCCGGCAAATGGTGCGGCAGGCGTGCAACTCGGTGTTCAATCGCGTTCCGCCGGGCAGGACGAAGGAGCGCAGCTGCGCCAGATCCGCATTCATCCGGTCAATCTCCATCTCAAGCTGGCGGACTTCCGCCTCAGTCACTCGAGCTTGTTTGGGATGCACGTCTTCCGGCCTGGTCGCGAGGATAGAACCAAGATTGAACAATTCGTGCTGCACCCGGCGCAGAATGGGCGTCAGCTCCGGTACGGATTCACTGGCCGATATGGCGGCCATGCCGACGAACGCGTTCAGTTCGTCAACGGTGCCGTAGCACTCGATGCGCGCTGAATCCTTGGAGACACGCTGCCCACCGGCCAAGTGGGTTTGGCCTTGATCGCCAGTCTTGGTATAGATGCGATTCAGCGCCAGGCGCGGTTCATCGAAACGATCAGGCACGGGGGCTCTCCGGCTTCCATTGTCCCGTAATTAATTGTTCAAGTTTCGAGCGGCGGATGCCGATAAGGTAACGAAAGACAAGATATGCTCGTGGAGACCGTAGATAGCGAAGCCCGGCTGAACCGCTTCAACCGCCTGATGCAGGAGCTGATTCGCGGCACTATGAACCGTAATACGTTCCAGCCATGGGAGATAGAGATTCTGCTCGATATCGAGGCTTGTCAGATCCGCGAGCCTGTAAAGCGTGAAACCCTCCGCCGATACCAGAAAGCCGTGCAACGCGCCATGGAAAAAGGCGCGCCCACTCCGCTTCGGCTCTCCGAATATCTGAGCGGCAAGAAGGGCTCCGCGCCCCCAGCCTCCGCCGCCAAACCCGCTGAAAGTTCCCTAAGATCCGAGTAACCGTTTTCCTCTGGGCCGTTTGGTATCCTAAAACCAAATGAGCGCCAGTGAAACCACCGGACGGACCGTGTTTTGCGTCAAGTTCCAAAAGGACATGCCGGGACTGGACGAAGTGCCTTTCGATAATCACCCGCTTGGCCAACGCATCTATGAGAACGTATCCAAGGAAGCCTGGAAGATGTGGCTGGAACAGATGAAGATGATCATGAACGAGTACCGGCTCAACCTGGGCACGCAGGAAGCGCAGGAATTTCTGCTCAAGCAAATGGAAGATTATTTCTTCGGACAGGGCGCAGCGCTCCCGCCTGGCTACGTGCCGCCGCAAACCAAAAA
>JBEKLB010000073.1:0-10951 GCA_050010415.1 Bryobacteraceae bacterium
GTTTGGCACGGTATTCAGGAGCCGGTGCACCAGGGTCGACTTCCCTGAACCCGAGGGTGCCGAGATGATAAAAACGCTGATCATTCCAGATTGAGAGCCTGTTCGCGGATTTTTTCGATAGCGGCCTTGGAGGCTAAAGCCAGCTCTGTAATGCGCAGGCCCAGATCGCCCAGCCCGCTAGTCTTCGACAGGATGGTGTTGGTCTCGCGATTGAGCTCTTGCAGCAGAAAATCGAGGCGCTTGCCCACTTCGCCGCCCGAGTCCAGGATCTCGTCTATTTGGCGCGAATGAATCCGAAGGCGCGAAATTTCCTCGCCGATATCGCTGCGGTCGGCTAGCAGTGCGGCCTCCTGCGCCAGGCGCTGCGGATCGATGGTGCTGCTGCCGAGCAGTTCGTGCAGTTTTTCGACCAGACGTTTCTGGAAGGCGGGAATGGCTCCCGCGCGAATCCGATGCATCTCTTCACCACCGGCTTCGATGGCCGCGTTTTGTCCTCGGATGAATGCGGCCAGCTCGGCGCCCTCCCGCGCCCGAAACTGGTTGAGCATTTCGACCGCCTCATCGAGCGCGGTGAGGATGGCCTTTTCGGCGGTGGTGTCGGGAGCCCATTGCTCGGAAGCACCGAGGATCCCCGGCAATAACAAAATTCGATTCAGATCCGGCTGCGCTTCGATACCTTCTTCGGCTGCCGCTTTCCGAAAAGCAGCCAGGTAAGAGCGAAAGAGCGGCAGGTTGAGACCGCCAGAGGCGCCGTTGGACGGACGCTGCACGGAACATCGAACGTCCACGTGTCCGCGCAGAACGGCTCGCTTGAGCGCGGCCCGCATTACGTGCTCAAGCGAATCGAGCTCGGCGCCCAAATGGAAGTGCAGATCCAGGCCGCGATGGTTGACACTCTTGAGGCTGATGGCGATGTCGCCATATTCGGTGGCCTTCTGGACGCGGGCGAAGCCGGTCATGCTGCGAATGGGTGCCGTGGTCAAGGATTCAGTCTCGGATTCTCATGGATTTACCAGCGGGTCGGACAAAAACTGCAGCTCATGGAGCCGCTGATAGATGCCGCCGTGGTTGATCAATTCCTCGTGCGTTCCAACCTCGGAGATGCGGCCCCGATCCACCACCACGATTTTGTCCGCCCGGCGGATGGTCGACAAGCGGTGCGCGATCACGATCACGGTGCGATTGCTCATCAGCGTCTGCAGAGCCTTTTGTACCAGAATCTCCGATTCGGTATCCAGATGCGACGTGGCTTCGTCCAAAATTAGAATCGGTGCGTTCTTGAGCAGCGCGCGCGCGATGGCCAGCCGTTGCCGTTGTCCACCGCTGAGTTTGGTTCCGCGCTCGCCGATGACGGTCTGGTAGCCTTCGGTCATCCGCTCGATAAACTCGTCGGCCAGGGCGTTGCGCGCCGCTTCGCGCACCTCATCGTCCTTGGCTTTGGGCCGCCCGTAGCGGATGTTGTTCGCCACGGTGTCGTTGAACAGGAAGGTCTCCTGCGCGACCATCCCGATCTGGGTGCGCAGAGAAGCGATTTGAAGATCGCGCACGTCCTTGCCGTCGATCCGAATGGCGCCCCCGGTTACATCGTAAAATCGCGGGACCAGGTTGGCTAACGTGGTCTTCCCCCCGCCGCTCGGACCCACCAGCGCCACCACTTCGCCGGCGCGCACTTCCAGGCGAACGCCGCAGAGGGCGAATCCGTTGGGCGCATTCTGGTAGTGGAAGTCGACATTGTCCAGCTCCACCGCATGCTGGAATTTGCCGAGCTTGGCCGCACCCGGCTTTTCGGCAATCTGTTGATCGCGATCCAGGTACTCGAACACCTTCTGCGAAGCGCCCAGAGCTTGCTGGAAGATGTTGTGAATGCCGGTGAGGCGCTTTACGGGTTCATACAGCATCAGGAGCGCGATCACGAAACTGGTGAATTCGCCGGCCGTCAATGTGCCGCTCTTGATTTGGATGCGCGCGTAGCTGAGCAGTCCCACGATGGTGAGAGCGCCGAAGCATTCGATGAGCGGCGAAGAGAGCGCTTGTTGCGCAATATAGCGCAGGTTGCTGGATTTGAATCGCGCGGCGGCCATGCTGAAGCGGTTGGATTCGACGTCTTCGGCTCCGAACGATTTCACTACCTGATGCCCGCTGATGGTTTCCTGCAGGATTTGATTGAGATCGGCGGCCTCGTCCTGCGCCTTGCGGGTGGTGCGGCGGATGCGGCGGCCGATGCGCAGCGTGGGCACCAGCACGAACGGCAGAAGTGTCAGGCTGACCAGAGCCAGCCGCCAATCCTTTTGGATCACCACGCAAAGCAGGAAGACCACCGTGAAACTCTGGCGCATCCAATCCGCCAGCATATGCGAGATAGCAACTTGAATCTTTTCGATGTCGTTCATGACGGACGACATCACGCGGCCGGTGGAGTTGGATTCGAAGAAATGCGCGTCCTGCCGCAACACTTTGTCGAATACAGTTTGGCGCAAATCGGTGACCGCCGAGATGCCGACATAGTTGACGAAGTAATTGCCGAAATAATCGCAGGCCCCTTTGATTACGAATGTGGCGAAAATGGCGATGGCCACCATGGTCCAGACGTTATGGATAGAGGCAGGTAGGAAATCTTGAAGATAGACTGCGTGATTAAACACCGGGATGGTGAACAGGGGGACAGGAGAATCCGGCCGGTCGGGCTGCAATACGCGATCGAACACGGGAACAATGAGAAGAGCGGTGAAGCCCTGCGCGGCGCCCACCAGAGCCATCAAGAACACCGAAAGCAGCAAGGGCGCCAGGTACGGGCGAACGTAGTGCAGCAGCCGGTGGAGTTCCTTCATGCGGATTGTTGGGCCGGGGCCAGGGTGGCGACGGCACTCGTCACCTGGGAGACTTCGAGAGATTGGATTCCTTCGGTGCCGGTCAACACCACGTTCTCGGTGCGCCAGGGACGCCAATTGTCGACCTCGGACGATCCGAAAAGCACCACCACGGGGCGGCCAAAAGCCGCGGCGATATGCGCCGGTCCACTGTCGTTTCCGACGAATATGGAAGCGCCCGCGAGCAGCGCTTTCGCTTCCTCGAGCGGCGCGCCCTGGAAGCAGGAAAATTCAGCAAAGGCCGATAGATCTTCGCCGGTGCCTCCAATAAAGAGAGGTTCGATGCCCAGGTCGCGATGCAAATGCTTCGCAACGGCGAGGAAGTTTTCTTGGGGCCAGGTTTTTGCGGCCTCGGATGCGAACGGATGCAGAACGGCGTAAGGGCGGGGGCGGGAAATAGCGGTTGCGAACAATCTCGCGCGCGGGATCTCCGTCAATGGCACCCCCAGATAAAACATAGCGGAGGCGAGATGTTCCGCCGTGTGGACCTTGCGGTCCACCTCCAGTATTTCCTGAGCGCGTGGGATGCGCAGGTTGTACATGGGCTGGAATCTAAAATGAGCGAATCCAGCGCGCAGGCCGGCCGCCGCTGCCAGCATCATGCGAACGCTGGTAGCGCCACCGTGAAGATTCAGGGCCAGATGCGGCCGAAACCGCCCGACACTGGCTGCATTGGGCGCGAGGATTTGCTCCACATCCGGATTTCCCGCGAACACCGGCGCGAAGCGATCTTCCACCACCACCGCAACGCGCAGATCGGGCCGCGCCTGTTTCAGCAGAGAGAGCGCGGGCGTGGTCAGAACAGAATCGCCCAGCGACCGCAAACGGATGATCGCCACCCGTGCGCCGGACGGTAGGCGGTCTAGGACGTGGGTCGTCATCTCAACACGCACTTAGCGGGACAAGTCAGCTTACTCCTCGACCTTCGCTTCGTCGATCAGCATGACCGGGATGTCGTCGCGAATGGGGTACACGCGCTTGCACTGGACGCATTTCAAGCCGCTCTGATCCGGCTTCATCTCCAGTTCCGCTTTATCCAGTGGACAGACCAGGATGTCGAGCAAATCCTTGCTGATCGGCATGGTGTGATTCAGTTTAACTTCGATCCAGTTTAACAAGGTTAGCGCGCGCGGGGCGCCGGGCCACGTCAGAATGTGAAGCGCGCCTGTAAATCGATCCGGCGGTTCAGGCCGCTTTGGGCAAACGCGCCTACGCCACCTGCCAGATTATTCGATTCATCGAACAAGGGTGAGCTGATGATGCCGTTGATCGGTCCGGGATTCACGTGATTGAGCAAGTTGCGCGCTTGGACCGAGAAGGTCAGGTTGTAGCGCTGCCCGGTTGATCCGCCGCCGCCCAAGCCGCGGAAGAAACCGCCGGGACCGCCGCCAGGCCCACCACCGAACCCACCGCCTGGACCGCCGCCACCACCAGGACCACCGCGCCCACCGCCGCCTCCACCACCACCGCCTCCGCCGAAGTCGCCGCCATTGTTGCGAGGCCTGGTAGCGCTCTCGCGCGATCCGCCAAAACCAAACGTTTTTGCGACGCGGAAGTTAAGGCTGATACTGCCCGGGCTCCGGCCGAAGTTACGCGGCAGAATCGTCTCGCCTGGGGTCGGGTTGGGATTGAGATAGAGCCCGTCAAAGAAATACTTCGTGGGGGTTGTTGAGATTCCCGGCCGCTCGTTGAACAGTGTGTCGCCGTAGGGATCTGTTCCGGTGGTGATGTTAAATGGCGCACCGGTATTCGCATTGAAGAAGGGCGCCAACAGCAAGTTCCAGGGCCCGGTGATGGTTCCACCGACGAACACGCGGTTGCGCTGGTCGAGCGCGGAAGGCCCGTACTCGCCCTGCATGCTGTAAGGATTGGAGGGCAGAGTACCCACTCCGTCGGTGTTGCTGTAGGCGCGGCCATACATATAGAACCCGTTCAGCGAGACTCTCTTGCTTAATTGCGAGCGGACGTTGGTGATCAACTGCCACTGGTTGAATAGCCCGGACGATTGCATCAGTAGCACCGGATCTGTCTGATACTGGCCGTAGAGCGGGTAAACCCCGGTACCGGGGCCGGTATAGGTGCCAAGCAGCGGTGCGTTAATGTCAGCCGAACGCAGTTCATGCAAGCCGTGCGAGTTCACGTAAGATTCCGATATGGTGGTGTTCTTGGGTAGTTGGCGCTCCACCGTCATGGCTTCCTGCAGGATGTAGGGCGCGTGCAACTGCGAATCAAGCAGCTGGATGGTCTGCGCGGATTGAGGCGGCAGCAACAGGCCCGCCGGTATGCCGGGCGTACTGGGATCGAACGGGATGGGGTTGGTGGCGCTCTGCGTGAGCACATATTGCTGCTGCAAAATGCCGTTATAGCGATCCGCGGTCTCGATGACCGTTTGGCTGACGCGATCATAGAAAATGCCGAAGCCGCCTCGAAAGACGGTGGCGGGCCGCGGATTGTTCTTGCTCTGGCCGGGCGCCCAGGCGAATCCGACGCGCGGCGCCCAATCGTGCCAGTCGTGAATTTGGGTCTGTGTTTCGAAGCGCAAGCCCAGGCTCAGCGTGAGGTTGGGTTTCACACGCCAGTCGTCGCCCAAAAATGCGCCGACATCCGCTGTGTTGACGTTCACCAGAGGACTTCCGGTGTTGACGTTGAACTGGGACGGACCGCCGCCAAGCTGCTGAATCTGTCCCGGAGTATAGTGCAGGCTCTGTAGGAACAATGTGAGCTGATAAACCTGAATGGACTGCAGCGTTCCGCAGGCTGGGTTCGGGTTGGTGGCATCACACCCAGTGACAGCCGGTGTAGCCGAATAGACGCCGTCCGTGGGTTCCAGGCCGTATCCACCGTAAAAATTGTAGTTTCCGCCGAAGTTGGTAGGCGAAAAGTTATTGACGGTTACGGCGCGAACACGAACGCCGAATTTCCAGGTGTGCGCGCCGCCTGAAATCGTCGTGTAGTTCTGCAGCTCGTAGTGGTTTTCGGTGTCGCTGTACTTTCCTATCTGAGCGCCGCCGCCGTTAAACGCGCCAGCTACCGTGATACCGGGCAGCTCGGAAGTTTCCATCTCAGCCGAGTTGGTGTGATAGAGCTGGAAGTGCGTCTCGTTGATCACCTTGGTGCTCAGCACGGCCGTTTCGATCAGTTGAACTGTGTGATCGGTGTTCAGAGCGTGATAGCCGGTCGTCAAAAGACTCAGATTGCCCACACCCTGGTTGTCCAGATCGTTCCGCGTGTAGCCGTAGCGCATGGTGAGCGTGTTGTTCTTGCTGAGTTGATAATCGAACCGCGGGCTGATGCGAAAACGGTTCTGCGGAGCGACAAAAACGCTGTTGAAAGACGAGACCAGAAAGCTACTCGGACTTACAGTGAAACCGTTGATGATGTTTCCATTGTCGATATCGCGATCCTGAACATCCAGGAAGAAGGACGCCTTTTTGCCCAGTGCGCCGCTGAGCGAACCGCCGAAATTCCGCTGCAAGAACGGAGCCTTGTCGGCGGCGTAGGGGTTGCGGGCATCCCAAATGGCATCGCCGAAATCGGCATTGATGTTTCCGTGCAGCTTGTCGGTGCCCGGCTTAGTGAGGATTTCGATACGCCCGTACCCGAGCTTGTCGTATTCGGGCGAGAACGGGTTCTGGTTGATGCGAATCTCGCGGATGGAATCCTTGCTCGGCAGCGTGCCGCCGGTGAAGCCGTCGATGTAAATCTGTCCGCCGCTCGGTCCAGCGGATGGTCCGGCCAGCGCCTGCAAATCAGCCTGCAGATCGTCGGGATCGTCAGACAGCGCCTGCAAATCGGTTCCCCGCAGCACCAATGCGCCCGCATTCTGGGAGGGGTCCACGCTCACCTGGGGGCCCGCGTTTTCCTGCACCGTAACTTCCTGCTTTTCCGCCGCCACCTGCAACTGTAAGTTAGCTGTCGCGTTTGGCGAGGCGCTCAGATCGACAGCGAATGGCTGCGCTTGTTGCAGGCCGGGTGAGGTGGCAATGACGCGATACTGGCCGGATGGAATGCCGCTGATGGAATAGGAGCCGTCATTGCCCGATGTTCCCGATTTCACCGGACCAGCCGCACTGGATACGGTGACCTTGGCGCCTGGCACCAGGGCTCCCGATTCATCGGTCACCACGCCATGCACGATGCCGGAGGGTTGGGCATATGTGGCAGGCAAGAAAGTCAGCAGTAGCAACAGGAGCAGCAGTAGGGGTTTCATCTTTCGTGCCTTTACCTAGCGGACGTTGTTTGCCGATCGGCCGGGATCATTGGTCCCCGCCGCCGCCGAGATCGAGATTCCAAGATCCTAAGTTTACTTGTCCGGCGGTGCGCGGCGCTGCGGCCAGGAATGGCTCCACGCCCGCGACAAACGCGAAGGCGGTGACTTGGGAATCGCCAGGACCTTTCGAACTGGAAACAATCACCGCGTCGCCCTTCTTCAAGTCCGAGAGCGACAGTTGCGGCATCCGTTCGAGTATTTGCTGTAGATCGCCACCACCGCCGCCCGGGCCTCCACGGAAACCACCTGCCCCACCTTGTGGCGCGGCATTTTCACCGGCCGGGGGACGCGCACCAGCCCCAGCAGGACCCTGCGGCGGTCCACCAGCGGCAACGGTATCGGGACGAAGCCGCCGGGCCAGCCGGGTGGCAGTTTCGGTGTCCAAGCGCCTCAACAACGAATTTGGATTGGTTCGAACCACCACCGGCTTCTTGGTTTGCAGGTTGGTGATGCGCACTTCGCCGGTGGTTGCGTCCACCGAATCCACCGTTCCCGCAATCGTCTCGAAAGCACCCGAAATCAGCTCTTCCGCCTTCAGATGCGTTCCATCTTCGTTCTTGTCGCCGAGAGCGCGCACGGTATCGCCGGGCTGCAGATCGGCAAATGAACTGGGCTTGGCATCGGCGAATTGCACCGAATCGGGCGAATAGCGCCGGAATTCAGCCGCGGAGGCGTCAATGGTCATCGTCTTGGACTCGCGGCCGCGCGTAGTGACGGTCACTTCCTTGTTCGCCGCGTTCAGCGCAGTTACTACACCGGTAACGCTACGCGTCCGCCACTCGGCTTGGTCGTGCTGATGTTTCTGGGCCAGATCGGCTTTGGTCATGATGACCAGCGCGCGAGCCGGAGCGTCGCTATCCTTCTCCAAAGCCAAGGCACGATCGCCAACCATTACGTCGGTGAATGCGATTTTGGTGGCCTTCTTGAGGTCTTTCTCTCCAGGAGCCACCCGCAAAAACGACGTGTTGTCCGCGAGCATGACGGTATACGCCGCGCCGTCGTCGCCCTTGAGTTTGATTTGCTTGGCCGCGGCATCAATGGAGGTAACTTCGCCGATGACTTGCTTGAGTGCCGGCGGAGTTTGCGCGCAAGCGGCTGCGCTATACGCCAGGACAGCTACCAGGCTGAACCACGCTCTTAGGGACACACAGCGCATCAATAAACTGGGCGAACTAGAACTTACAGCGGTTACTGGCAAAGTGTCAAGATACGTAAAAGCGCCGGACCTTCAAGCACTTTCGTGCATTTCAAGCACTTTCTCGCAGTGATGAACAGTTTTGCGACACTCAATTGGGGCTAATCGCCAGCTTGTTATCCACTCCGGTGACGCCCTTCACTTTTTTGGCGATTTTTTCCACTTTTGCCTTCAGCTTGTCGTTGGTCACCTTGCCCGTAAGTACCACCACGCCGTTGTGGGCGTCCACCGAGATCGGCTGGCCGCCGACTTCGGAATCGTCCGCGATCTTCACCCTGACCTGATCCACGATGACATCGTCGGTGACAGGCGTCTTGGTCTTCTGAGCGAACAGTGGTGTGAAGACCAGAGCCAACAAAACTGCAATCGATAGGAGTCGCATTAGGAAACCGTACCTTCGTCCGAGTTCAATTCTCGTCCAGGCTTGATTCTCCTCCGTGCATGGATCGCCAGTCAATGGCATTGAGAAACTCGGGATTCTCACGCCAATCTTTTTGCACTTTAACAAAGAGTTCCAGAAAGACTTTGCGACCCAGCATCTTTTCAATTTCAAGACGCGCCTTGGTGCCGATTTGTTTAAGCGCCGCTCCGCCCGCCCCGATGACGATGGCCTTTTGGCCGTCGCGCTCGACGTAGATTGTCGCGGCGATCTTTGTGATTTTCGAAGACTCTTCCCAGCGCTCCACCAGAACGGCGACCGAATGCGGCACCTCCTGACGGGTATGACGGAGGATCTGCTCGCGAATCATTTCACCCGCCAGAAATCGCTCAGGTTGGTCCGTGAGATGGTCCGTGGGAAAGTAGGCCGGACCTTCCGGAAGTCGAGAGACAATTGCGTCGCGCACCCGATCCAGGCCTTCACCCGTGGTGGCTGACACCGGAAAGTAATCATCAAATTCCCGGATTGCCTTGAATTGCTCGATGCATGGCAGCAGCTTTCGTTTGTCCTGCACGCGGTCGATTTTGTTTACCAGAAGCAGCGCGGGCGTGGCCAAGTCCTTCAACACGGAGATGGCCTCGGTATCTTCGGCGGTCAATGGAATGGACGCGTCGGCCACATATAGCAGCACGTCGCGATCCGCCAGCGCGGTCCGAACGGTTTCCATCATCCGTTTGTTGAACAACGTAGTGGATTTGTGAATGCCCGGCGTGTCGATGAAAACGATTTGCGCGCCGGGAACATTTACCACGCCCTGAATGGTGGTGCGGGTGGTTTGCGGTTTGTCGGAAACGATGGCGAGTTTTTCGCCGATAAGGGCGTTTAATAGCGTTGATTTTCCCGCGTTCGGGCGGCCGATGAGCGATGCGAACCCGGACCGGAATGCGCTCATGAATGAGTCTGGGGCACCGTTTCGTGGGCCACTTTCGAAACTCGCACCTGCTCCACTTTTAACTCATCTCCGGCCAGCACTTCCAACCGGATGCCGTCGCGTTCAATCACTTCGCCGATATGCGGGACGTGGCCCAGCCATTCTGTCACCAGGCCGCCGATGGTAGTGGATTCGGTCTCTTCCGGAGGCCGGAACTCCAGCAGATCGTGCAAGCGGTCCAAATCCAGGCTGCCGGCCACCACGAAACTGCCGTCCGGCTCCGTCGCCACGTCGCGCTCGGGCTCATGCTCGTCGTGAATTTCACCCAGAATCTCTTCCACCATGTCTTCCATGGTCGCCAGCCCAGCCGTGTTGCCGTACTCATCGATCACGATGGCCATGTGCGCTCCGTCGTGCTGCATCTCGCGCAGCAGATCGTTCACCGGCTTGGTCTCGGGAACAAAGCGGATGGGGCGCGTCAGTTCTTTCACCCGGCGGCCTTCCCGCGCCGCTTCGTCCAGTTCGAACATGTCGCGCACGTGTACGAAGCCGATAATGTTGTCGATGGTCCGCTCATACACCGGAATGCGCGAGTATTGCTCGTGAATTACCAGTTCGCGCAAATCTTCGAGAGAGCGGTGGGCTTCGATGGCCACCATTTTCGGACGCGGCGTCATCACTTCCCGGACGGTCTTGTCGCCGAATGCGACCACCGATTCTATGAGCTTGCGGTCGTCTTTTTCGATGATGCCTTCTTCTTCCCCGGCCGAGATCAGCGCGTCGATGTCGCCGGATGGTCCTGGCCCTTCTTCGTTGGTTTTCGCGGGTTCGGACAATTCCACCAGCGATTGGAAGAAGCCCAGAATCGCGGTGAGCGGCCGAACCAGCAGCGCGCACACGCGAAGAACGGGCGCGAAGGGAAGCAGCCAGCGGCCGCTGGTCTTGAGGTACAGCAACTGGGCCAATACGTAGGTCGAAATCAACATGGTGAGCCAGGCGAAGAGAGCTGCCTCGAACAGGTTCTGCCAGGCTTGGCCAGGGTGTTGCGCGGGATCCGTGGTTTGCGTCGCCAGAAAACAGACGCCCAGCAACAACAACAGGGTGTGCTTGATCAGCGAAAATGCGAGGACGCCGTCGTCGCCTTTGACGCCTATGCGATCCTCCAGAGTCTCCTTGAAGAATTGGAGAGCCGGCAAATCGCGCGAACGCAGCCGTAACGACTCCATGTAGAGCACCTGGACCACGGTGATCAGACACAGCAGCACGGCCCAAATCACAGTCGCGGCGACGGCAAACCACGTCATAAGAG
>JBEKLB010000073.1:10968-30489 GCA_050010415.1 Bryobacteraceae bacterium
CGTCATAAGAGCACCTGGGTCATAAGAGCACCTGGGTCATAAGAGCACCTGGGTCACAAGCGCGACCGTCCGATTAAACCGTTCGGCAATCCGAAAGCGGCACGCCATTTTTTTTCGGCGCGGGCCATCCGGCCGCCGTCGTTTTCGTGATCCATCCCTAGCAGATGAAGTACGCCGTGCAGCATCAGAATCTCAATCTCTTGTCCGATGCCATGGCCATATTCGGCTGCCTGGCGCTGGGCGTGTTCAAACGAGATCGCAATGTCACCCAAAAAACCCAGAGTCTGTCTGGACGGGAACGACAAGACGTCGGTGGCGTGATCTTGCTTTCTAAAGTCACGGTTCAGCCGCTGCATTTCCAGGTCGCCCGTGATCAGGCAAGTGAACGGGCGTCCGCCGGTCACTTCCGAAGCCAAGCGTTTGGCGAATGCGCGGGCCGGCCGCCTCGAAAAGCCCGGCGTGGCGGAATGGAATAGCAGAGTGGTCTGCTCAGCAGGCATGGCCAGATATTAAACCAGTGGGATCTCGCGGTTTTCCGCCGCTACAACTGGGAGCGGATGACCCGCTGGTTCGGCTAATGCCGCGGCTTCGACCACCGGATCGGTCAGTTTCAATGCGAGCTGACGTCCGCTGATCGTTTCCTGATGCCGCTCGTAAGCTTTTACAATCTTTTGGACCAGAGGATGGCGAACGACGTCGCGATCGTCGAAATAAACAAAGCTGATTCCTTCGATGCCACGCAGTACTTCTACTGCGTCGTTCAGTCCGCTGCGTTTTCCGCTAGGCAGATCTACCTGCGTAAGGTCGCCGGTGACCACCATTTTCGAATTGAAGCCCTGGCGCGTCAGCACCATCTTCATCTGCTCGGCGGTGCTATTCTGCGCCTCGTCCAGAATGATGAAGCTGTCGTTCAGGGTGCGGCCGCGCATGAACGCAATGGGCGCCACTTCGATGACCGCGCGCTCCAGCAACTTCTCCACTTTGTCGGCATCCAGCATGTCGTACAGCGCGTCGTACAGCGGGCGCAGATACGGGTCCACTTTTTCCTGCAGATTGCCGGGCAAGAACCCGAGCCGTTCGCCGGCTTCCACCGCCGGCCGGGTTAGCACGATGCGAGCCACGCGTTTGTTCATCAGCGCGGAAACCGCCATTGCCACGGCGAGATACGTTTTTCCGGTGCCGGCCGGCCCCACGCCGAAGACCAGGTCGTTTCGCTCGATGGCATCCACATACCGGCGCTGATTCACGGTCTTGGGGGCTAGCGTCTTTTTCCCGAAATTGCGCTGCCTTCCACTGTGAACCAGGCTGCGGAGTGTCACCTCGGGATCGGCGGTTACAACGCGCAGGTAGCTGTTCAGGTCGCCGTTCGCGAAGCTTTGGCCCTCTTTCACCAAAGCGACATAATCTTCCAAAATGCTGGCGGCTCGAATCACATCCGGCTCGGCTCCTTCGATTTCCAGTGAATCGTTCATCAGGCTGGCTGTCACATTGAGACCGCTCTCGAGCACACGGATATTCTCGTCACGGGTGCCAAACAGGGACTCAATACCGCGAGTGATCTGAACGCTGAGTTTCATCAAAAGGTGTGACTTAGTTGCATGGGGCGACAGCGGAAGAAGCCTGAATGCAGTGCGGACAGGAATCGGCGGTAGCGGGAATTTTCATCCGCGATCGCGGAGAAAAAGCAAACATCTGCCTCAGATTATACCAGAGGTGGCAAGGTCGGGGGCCAGCTCACCCGAGTACTTGCGCGCCATCCGCGCTAGCCATTCACCGCGAATGCACCATTAATTTCTCCATACGGTAAACGTCGAGGGTCACGAAGACCATTTGATGACCGGAGCGATCAGCGAATCAACACCAAATAGGCTTGGCTCGTGAAAGAATATGGTCATGAAGCGACCCTTCTCCGCTTCAAAGCCCCGCGGGCTACCCGGCCACCCAAGGTTCGCACCATCGAGGTTGAGGTTGGGGCGGCTTAAGCCGCAGCCCTTCCGCGAAATCATACCCTGCTTCGAGGCGACCGGCCAGGGTCGAACCTGGAGGGCGTAGGCACGAGTGCCCACTCGGCACGCAGAGAGTGCGTGCGCCACAATGGTCAGCAGTTCCCCTCTTTACTTCACCGGCAAAAACCGCTGCACCCGCTCGCCCGCGAACACCTCGCCCGTATAAATATCGCCTTTCGAGTCCACCGCGATCATGTGCAGCCCGAAGAACTGACCTCCACTTTCCCCCATGCTGCCCATCTGTCCCACGATCTTCCCGTCCTCGCGATTCAGGAAATAGATGTGGTTGTTGGTGAGGTCGGAAATGTATAGGAACCGCTGCGCCTTGTCCGGCGAGAACATTACGCCGCCGGTGGAACCGCCCACCCCGGTCCCGGTGGCCAGGGTAAACTCCTTCAGGAATTTGCCGTCTTTGGTGAAGACCTGTATGCGATTGGCCATGCGATCGGCCGCGTAGACCTTGCCGTCGTGAGAGACGTTCAGCGTGAGGTGTCCGCGAAATTCTTTGGGTTCAGGCCCGCCGGGAGTATACGCGCGGTCCTTGTCGTCGGTAGTCATTTCCGCGAGCGTATGCCCATACGCGCCCCAGCCGCGCTTGAACTGCAGCGTGTCCAGATCAAACACCATCACGCGACCACCCAGATAATTGTCGGCCGCGTAAAGTTCGTGAGCTGGTTCGTCGAGCCGTATTTCTTCGAGTCCGCCCACGATCATGGGAGTCGTCGGAGGATACTTGGCGCGAAAGGCTGCGATCGCCGCGTCCCGAGCCGCCTGAGCCGCAGGACTGGGTTGTGGCCTGCCCCCGAGTGGCGTGAGAAAGCCAGCAACTGGCCCAGCGCTGCCATGACCTGGAATGTGCGGCGCAACGGCGTCAGGTCCCCCGCCTCCTGGCTGTTTGTCCGGCGTGCGGGGAACCTCGCCCACCACCTGGCCGGTTTTCGGATCGTATTTGCGGACCGTATCCTGTCCCAGGTATGCGAAGCCCTTGGTGTCCACCGCCATACCATGGCCTTGGGGCGCATCGAAGGAGCCGATGACGTCGCCGTTCTTGTCGATGTGGATCATGGAAGGCGGCCGAACGCAGCAATCGGCCAGCGGAGGGCTCAGCTCGGCTTCGAGTTCAATATCTGTCAGATCGTTGGGACGATCGTATACCCAGACGTTGTCGTCCTTATCCACAGCCAATCCGGTGACACCGCCCATCTTCCACTTGTTTGGGAGCGGTTTGGGCCAGTCCGGATCGAACTTGAACTTTGGTGCGGCAGGCTCTTGACCCATCAATGATGCGCACCAAAGCGACACGCACAAAAGCGCCAGGCCGAGTCCGGCCAGCGTTCTCCACCCGATCTTCATAACCACCTCCACATACAACTGGGAGATTCTTTCACATCGGCGCGTCCTTTACAACGGCCCGGAAGAGCTATTGTAGGACTGGAGCCAGGACGATCTCTCTGAGGCACATTCCGCGGCGCCCGCTTTCGCAATTCGTCGACTGCCTGTGGCTCTACGAAGGTTACACGCAGCCGCACGCCAAAGAGCGTGTCTTGCCGACCGGCCAGATGCAGATGGTCATCAATCTACTGGAAGACAAGTCCTGCATATATGATCGCGAGGACCCGGAGCGCTGCCAGACTTTCAGTGGATCGCTCCTGGCGGGCGCGCATTCGGAATACCTGGTCATCAGCACCGCGCTCCAGGCTTCCGTCATCGGCGTAAATTTTAAGCCAGGCGGCGCGTTCCCGTTCCTTCGGATGCCGGCCGGGGAATTGCGAGACACTACGGTGTCACTGGACACACTGTGGGGCGCGGGCGCCACCGATCTGCGAGATCAATTGCTGGAGGCCGCGACGCCTCACGCTCGTTTCGAGATTTTGGAGCGGGTGTTGTTAGCCGAACTGGCGCGAGGCTTCGATCGCCATCAAGCCGTCAGGTTCGCGCTCGATGAGTTCATCGCGGCACCGCATATGAAGACCATCTCGGGCGTGACGGACCAAATCGGCCTGAGTCCCCAGCGATTCATTCAAGTGTTCCGGGACGAAACTGGATTCACTCCCAAAGTGTTTTGCCGCATCCGGCGGTTCCAGCAGGCTCTGGGCCGGATGGAAGGGCACAAGCGAGTGGAATGGGCCGGCGTCGCGCTGGATTGCGGCTACTTCGATCAGGCGCACTTCATCCACGATTTTCGCGCCTTCTCCGGCATCAATCCTTCGTCGTACCTGCTGCAGCAGACGGCGCATCGCAACCACGTCCCGCTCAAGGATTGAAGGCGAAATGATTGAAGGCGAAATTTTTTACAATACGGCGCACGCGCTTTGGCCGCACAATGGCTGCTGAAAGGTTCGGAATATGACAACCAAAGTGAAACCCGTTCCCGAGGGCCGCCACACGGTGTGCTCGTATATCGTCTCGCCCGGTGTCGCACAGATCATCGATTTCGCCAAGCAAACATTTGGCGCCACGGAAGTGTATTCGCACCGGCGGCCGGATGGATCGGTGATGCATGCCGAGATTAAGATCGGCGATTCTATCGTCATGTTGGGCGATGCGGGGGAGGCTGGGAAGAAGTTCCCCGCGATGCTGCATCTCTACCTGGAGGACGTGGACGCGGTCTATCAACGGGCCATTCAGGCCGGCGCGAAGTCGCTCCGCGAGCCCACCAACCAGTTTTATGGCGACCGCTCCGGCGCTGTCGAAGATTCTTTCGGCAATCAATGGTGGATTTCCACTCACGTCGAAGATGTGACGCCGGAAGAGTTGGAGCGGCGCGCCAAGGCCGCTCAGGGTTAAACACGAGCAGGGTTAAGCACGCGAGGGAGTCTTCCTGCCGATTCCGATAATCGAGGTCTGCTCCCAAGGCAGATAGCTGTCCACGCGCCGCAGGATCCAAACCAGCCGGTCGAAATTCTTGAGTTGCAGCCGGCTGATGGTCCTGCGCTTCAAAATGGTTCCGTTCAGCCACCAGCCTGGCCGGGAGGCGCGGTTGAACCGGAGCACGGTCTCCACCTCGAACCCGGCTTCGGTCATTCTCTGACGCAACTGATCCTCGGAATAGCGCTGAAAGTGGCCCAATTCTTCATCCAGAGAATTATAGATACTCTGACCGCAAGGAACCAGGATCACCGCGCGGCCGCCATCTTCGAGCAACGAACGAATGTTTCGCAGCGCGCCGACGGCGTCCTGGATGTGCTCCAGAACGTTCAGGCACACCACGGTGTCCATCTGGCCTCGGAATGCTTCCTGCCCTTCCGGCTCAACCGCATTCAGCTCCGCTGTTTCCAGATGGGGCCGGTTCGCCAGGCGATTCCTGAGCCGCTCCAGATGTTCGCGATCAATGTCGGTGGCGACGTATCTTTTTCGGCCCGGTAAGAGCAGCCGGGTGAGATTGCCCATCCCCGCCCCGATTTCGAGCACACGTCTGCCGATGTAGGGCCGAATAGTATCGGCCATCCAGCGATTGAAATTCGGCGCGCTGGCGAAGGCATCCAGAATGTCCTTGTCTTTGGCGGCATAAATATCGTTGGACAGCGCGGTCTTCAAAATCACCCAGAAGGCCTCGAACGCGTCCCCCAGGCCAATCTTCTTGCCCTCCTCATAAGTTCGCCCGCTGTAACTGATGGGAGTTTCGTAGATGCGTGCCTGCCGCTTGGCCAATTTAATGGTGATCTCGGGCTCAAATCCGAACCTCTGGCTGCGAATGGGAATACTCCGCAGCAGAGAGGTGCGAAAGGCTTTGTAGCAGGTTTCCATGTCGGTGAGATTCAGATCGGCGAATACATTGCACATGCCGGTGAGCAGATGGTTCGCCAGCGAATGCCAATAATAGAGCACCCGCCGCTCGCCGCTGGTCATGAATCGCGAACCGAATACCGCGTCCGCCCGCCCGTCCACCAAAGGAGCCAGAAGTTTCTGGTATTCGTTTGGGTTGTATTCGAGGTCGGCATCCTGAATGATGGAGAATTCTCCGCGGGCCTCGGCAATCGCCCGGCGCAAGGCTGATCCCTTGCCTCGATTGCGGGCGGATTTCAGCAGGCGAATAACGCCTGGATATCGCTCTGCTACCCCCTCCACTTCTTCGACCGAACCGTCCGTCGAGCCGTCATCTGCGACGATAATCTCTCGCTCGAAACCCTCGGGCAGCGGAGCCGCAATCACCCGTGACAGCAAGGTTGCCACGAACTCCTCTTCGTTATAGAGGGGCACCAGGATCGAAATCTTCATCGGTTTCCTCATTATTGTGGCAGGTAGAGGGACGCATTGGTCGCAACGTAAAACCCGCCAGATGTTTCAGAGCACCCTGCGCTAACATGAGATATCTCCATGCCCCCCGGCCCGCCCATGGACTGGTTTCCGCTCTGGCTCAGTTTGCGTGTGGCTACCATTTCCACCGCTCTCGCGCTGGCCATCGGACTGTGGCTGGCGTGGATCCTGGCGAACCGGACGTTCCGCGGAAAGGAAGTCCTGGACGCTGCCGTTACGCTGCCGCTGGTGCTTCCGCCAACCGTTCTGGGCTACTATCTTCTGGTCCTGCTGGGGCGCGCCAGCCCCATCGGCCATGTCTATGAATGGGCCTTCGGCGGACCTTTGGTTTTCACCTGGCAAGCGGCGGTGGTGGCGTCGTTGTTTCATTCCACGCCGCTGTTGGTGAAGTCTTCACGGGCCGCTTTCGAGAGCGTCGACCGATCCTATGAACGCGCGGCGCGTAACCTGGGCGCCACGGAGCTGCGGTTGTTTTGGCGCGTTACTCTACCCCTGGTGCGCCGCTCCATTTTAGCGGCGGCCGCGCTCGCATTTGCCCGGTCGCTGGGCGATTTCGGCGTCACGCTGATGATTGCCGGTAACATTCCGGGGCGCACCCAAACCGTTTCCATCGCCATCTACGATGCCGTGGAAGGAGGCAACACCGCAACAGCCCGCATTCTGGTGATCATTATCTCGGCCGTAGCGCTCGCCATCCTGACACTGGCGAATCGCATCACATCCAACCCCTTTGGGCCTCGCCAAACGGTCTTATGATCCAGGCGCGAATTCGCAAGCAGTATGCCGCGGGGCCCGATTCCGCGGGGTTTTCACTGGATCTGGAATTCAGCGCTGCCGCTGGAGTGACCGTCCTGTTTGGTTCGAGCGGCGCGGGCAAGACTCTCACTCTGGATTGCATCGCCGGATTCGTGCGCCCCGATGAAGGGCGCATTCTGTTGGACGATCAGATTCTCTTCGACGGAGCCGCGGGCGTGCATCTGGCGCCTCGCTCGCGCCACTGCGGATACGTTTTCCAAAACTATGCGCTGTTTCCGCACATGACACTGCGCCAAAATCTGGAGTTCGCGGCTGAACGCGCGCCGCGGCTGGGCCGGCACCGCAAGGTGAATGAGATGCTCGATAAATTTCACCTCACCGACGTTGCCGGACGCCGTCCCTACCAGCTTTCCGGTGGACAAAAGCAGCGCTGTTCGATCGCTCGGGCATTGATCGGCGCCGCGCGCGTCCTGTTGCTCGACGAACCGGGGCGAGGTCTGGATGCGCCGTTGCGTGCCGAGTTCTATGCGGTGCTCCGGAGAGTGCGGGAGGAGTTTGGAACGCCCATGTTGCTGGTCACGCACGACACCCAGGAATGCTTCACACTGGCCGATGAGATGATCGTGTTGCGGGATGGCCGCGCGGTACAGAGCGGATCGCCACGCAAGGTTTTTGAGCAACCCGCCAATGTGGACGTGGCGCGTTTGCTCGGCCTCTACAACCTGCTTCCCGTGGAGATTCGATCGCTCGATCCGGGCCGCAACTCGAGCCGTCTGCGGTATCAGGATCTCGAGCTCACCGGTCCCTACTTCCCCGGTAAATTGATCGGCGATCAAGTCTGGCTGTTCGTTCGTCCCGATCAGCTCTCGGCCGCGCCCCGCAATGGCCGACCGGCCTTCAATCAGATCCCCGGCACCCTGCTACGCATGCTCGAAAAACCGGACGGGCTGCGATTGGAGTTTTCGGGTGACATCGCAGTCGAAGTGCCGGCTGGTGCGCCATTTGCTTCGATGGACAAATACAGCGGTGTCAAGGACTGGGTGGTCGAATTCCCGAGCCGCGACCTGCGAATTCTGTGAGACCTGCGAATTCCGTGAAGAGATACTGCATTACGGATTCGCCCGCGGTGGCCGAACGCGCTGCCCGTGATTCGGTGGAGATGATTCAAATCCGCGCCAAGCAGCTTTGCGCGCGTGCTCTTACCGAATTGGTTCGGGCCTCCCTGGCCCACGCGGGCGGCAGTAAGATCCTAGTAAACACACGTATCGATATCGCACTGGCTTGTGGCGCGCACGGCGTGCACCTGCCTGCCGGATCGATGTCTCCCGCCACCATTCGCCGGATCGCGCCGCTGGGTTTCCTGATCGGCGTCTCTTGCCACAGCATCGACGAATTGCGGGCTTCGGAGCGCGAAGGCGCGGATTTTGCCGTATACGGCCCGGTGTTTCCGAGCGTCACCAAGCTGGCCGAGCCTATTGGGATCGAAGCATTCGCGCAAGCTGCGGCGAGCGTCCGCTTGCCGGTTTATGCGCTGGGGGGAGTGACGGTTGAAAACGCGCCGCAGTTGATCGCAGCGGGTGCGGCTGGCGTCGCAGGGATCTCGCTGTTCACGTAACATGATGGTTTGCTCCCTTCGCCAACAGTCTCGGCCGCGGACCAGCGCAAGAAGCTTCTCGGCCTGCTCCTGCGCGTCGGCGTATTCGCCCTGATCTCGGCTGTCGGCTACTACTTCGTTTTTCCCCTCATCATTGCTTTTCTGGGTGCGCCAGTTTTCGTAATATCCACGCTCGGTACTTTCGCCGCTGCGGCGGTCGCAAACACGCTCGCCGTCCGCATCTACGAACGCGGCAATCTGGCCGATATCGGCCTGGGCTGGACCGCCGCGTCCCGCCGTAATCTATCGCTCGGGCTGCTGGGCGGAGTGGGCGCCGCGCTGGTGGTAGTTGTGCTTCCACTGATGCTGCGCCTGGCCGATTTCGAGCCGGTTCCAAACGAACGCCTCCGCTGGCCCTCGCTGCTTTTCGTTTCGATCCTGCTGCTGTTGGGCGCCGTCGGCGAAGAAATGCTTTTCCGCGGTTACGGCTTTCAAGTTCTGGTGAAGGGCATGGGTCCATTCGCGACCATTCTTCCAGTGGCCGTGCTCTTTGGTCTGGCTCACTCGCAAAATCTCAACTTCGGCCCACTGGCGTTCGTTAACACCATGCTGTGGGGAGTGGTGCTGGGCTACGCTTACCTGCGCAGCGGCGATCTGTGGCTGCCCATCGGGCTGCACTTTGGCTGGAACTGGGCGCTGCCCTTGCTAGGTGCTAATCTCAGCGGGTTTACAATGGACGTTACAGGTTACGCGATGCACTGGAAGATCGGGGACCGCTTGAGTGGAGGCGCCTATGGCCCGGAGGGCGGCTTGCTCACCACAGCCGTCGCCATCGGCTTGTTCTTCTACCTTGGCAAGGCCCCCATCCAGCACCAGGAAGCGACCCCGGAGAGCCAGCCTGAGGTGAATGTATGAATCGTAAGCAGCTCGCGACTCAGTGCCTTATGCCGTTGACGGCTTGTTTGGTCCTGCTTCCCATCATTGCGCCACCTGCTTGGTGCGGCGATGAGAAGCTCACCGAAGACGATCGCGTAGAGATCCTGCGCGGGTTGCTGTCCGAGTATGCCACGGTGAGAGCTTTTCTTCCGCGCTCCAAGAAGCCGCTTCCCTTTGACGCCAGCGGACAGTGGAACAAAGAGGCCTGGGCTCAAGCCGGCCAGGCGTTCG
The DNA here is from genome assembly GCA_050010415.1 of Bryobacteraceae bacterium. Lineage (GTDB taxonomy): Bacteria > Acidobacteriota > Terriglobia > Bryobacterales > Bryobacteraceae > Palsa-89. The sequence continues at coordinate 20,749 of JBEKLB010000073.1, forward strand.
GTCCGGCCGCGCGGGTTGGCGATTTGGTGCAGATCACGCACGTTGCGATCGAAAGCAACCAGATCGTGCTCGAAATCAACTACGGCATGAAGGGCAAGGGAACTGGAAGTTGGAAGGATCACGTGCAGGTGGGAGTGGGACCGACCATGTCGCCCATCAACCGGCAGCAAAATTCCAACTCCATCAGCGGCACGTCTATCGCACTGCTGTTCGGCGGGCCGGTTCCTGAAATAAAGGCAGACGCCATCAAGAAGATCATGACGCCGGTGCTCGATTTCGATCAGCAAACGGCCGCCGGGAATTATGTCGAAAAACTGCCTGAACCAATCCAGAAAGCCATCAAGTCGAATAAGGTGATCGTAGGCATGGATCGCGACCAGGTTTTGCTGGCGATGGGCAAGCCGCGCCACAAAGAACGCAATGTCACCAACGACGGCGCTGAACTGGAGGACTGGATCTATGGCGATCCTCCCGGTAAGATTACGTTTGTGACCTTCGGCGGGGCCAAGGTGACTGCCGTCAAGGAAGCCTACGCCGATATAGGCGGATCTACAGCGCCGCCGCTGGTCGCTAAATAGTGCCGGCAAGTAGAGGCGCCAAATAAACTGGAAAGTAAAACTCGGAGGGGAATGTCCATCAAAGTAGGCATTAACGGCTTCGGCCGCATCGGGCGCAACGTAGTTCGAGCCGGTTTGCATCATCCTAATATTGAGTTTGTCGCCGCGAACGATTTAACCGACACCAAAACCTTGGCGCACCTCTTGAAGTACGACTCCATCCTGGGCCAGCTTCCAGAAGAGGTGAAGCACGATGGCGATTCGATCACCGTGGCCGGAAAGCGGATTAAGGTTTTTGCCCAGAAGGATCCAGCCGAGTTGGATTGGAGTTCACTGGGCGTGCAGGTCGTGGTGGAGTCCACCGGACGGTTCACGGACAAGAAGGATGCCGCCAAGCATCTGAAGGGCACGGTGAAGAAGGTCATCATTTCGGCGCCCGCCACGGGCGAGGACATTACCATCGTCCTGGGCGTCAACGAGAAAATGTACGATCCCGCCAAGGATAACGTCATCTCGAATGCCTCTTGCACCACCAACTGCCTCGCGCCGGTGGTGAAGGTGCTGCACGAGCAGTTCGGCATCCAAAAGGGGTCGATGACCACCATCCACAGCTACACCAACGATCAGAATGTGCTGGATTTTCCGCACAAGGATCTGCGGCGTGCGCGCGCCGCGGCGCTGAACATGATCCCCACCACCACGGGCGCCGCAAAGGCGATTGCGCTGGTGATGCCGGAGTTAAAAGGCAAGCTGGATGGCTATGCCATGCGCGTTCCCACGCCCGATGTTTCCGTGGTGGATCTGGTGGTGCTGACATCCAAGAATACTTCGGCCGAAGAAGTGAACAAGGCGCTGAAGGCAGCGGCGGAGGGCCCGCTGAAGGGCATCCTGGCCTACACCGAAGACCCGGTGGTTTCCACCGACATGCTGCACAATCCCAACAGCTCGATCGTGGACGCGGGCCTCACCAAAGTGCTGGACGGGAATCTGGTGCATGTCATTGCCTGGTACGACAATGAGTGGGGATACTCGATGCGTGTGGTGGATCTGATCGATTTTCTCGGCAAGAAAGGGCTCTGAGTTCAGCCCTTCCGCAGCACCCAGGTGGTCATCGAGCGTTGGTTCTGGACGACGGTGGTCTTTAACGGGTCCTCTAGCTTTCCGCCCAAATCTTTCGTGAGCGCCAGCAGTAGCGCTTGATCGACGAGATAGCGCTCGGAACCATCCGGCAGCAGGCAGCGCCGTCCTCCAATGCGTTGCACTTGGCTTTCGATTCCGATGGATGATGCCAGGCGGCAGAAAAACAATCCACCGGGCTTCAGAACTCGCCACGTGCCGCGCAGCATGGCTGCAAAGTGTTGGTCGTCGCGCGCGAAGTGGAGCACGGCGCTGCTGATCGCTACGTCGGCGAGGGCGTCCGGGAAGGACGCGGACTCGATAGTCTCTACGCGAAAGTTGTCTGGCGGGAGGGCCGGCGCTAGCGATCGAGCCAATTGGCGCACCGCATCAATCGCCCGTGGATCGGCGTCGGCGCCGAAGACTTCGTAACCTTCCCTGAGCAGATAGACCAGATTGCGCCCGTGTCCACAGCCGGCGTCGAAGATTCGCATCCCTGGCGCGATCCGTCCTCGCAGAAGCTGATCGAAAAGGTAGATGTCGATCTGTCCGAACTGCTGGGGAAGATCGCTCATTGGCCTGAGATTTTCCGCTGCAAGTACCAGGAGAACATCCCCCGATATTTTCGCTGTAGATCCTGATTCTGCCAATCCTTTCCCGTAATCACACCTCGACAGCAGGCTGCTCCGCAGCGGCAAGCCAGCGTGTAGTCATCATCATCGGTGGTGGCCCAATCGTGCGTCAGCTCCTCGCCGGCCGCGATTTCGCGGAGCGCCACGAAAACGATTTGCCCCTGCACGCCGATGTTGGGATCGCAGGAATGATTGCTGAAGATCATGGCGTCATCCCGCTCCTCAACGTGGCGGGGTCCAATAAACAGGTCGTCCGCGATTTGAATTTCGGCTGGTCCCAGCGCGGGAGCAATGCCGGCTAGAGTGGCCCGGTTGAAGATATATCCACCTTTTACGCAGACCATCTCGCCCAGCTGGAACTCGCCGGTTGCAAAGAGCCCCCGGCCGTGAATCGGGCTGTTTCGGACGGCTGCCTTCGGGGAGAGAAAAGAAAGCGGGATCGAGGAGTCAGGCATGTGCGGCCATCCGTTCATCCTTCTGCGGTCTACTTTCAGGTCCAGTCTAACCCACAAGAAATCGGAAGCAGACATCCGAAGCAATCTCCCGCGCAGTGCGGGCCGATATAATAGAAGCAGGTTGCTAGACACCAAAGAAAAGCGTCGAAAGCTCATCCAGTACGTGCTGTTCGCCACTGCGGTTCTATGGATCGCGGTCGCCTGGCAAAGCTGGAGCGATCAGAAAGCCGGCGTCAGGGCAGTGAAGGATCGAACGCCGGTCGCCGATCTGACGTTTCCTCAGCTGAACGGCAGCTCCTGGCGACTCTCCGATCACCGCGGCCAAGTGGTGCTCATCAATTATTGGGCCAGCTGGTGTGCACCATGCCGGCAGGAAACCCCCGGACTGATCGACCTCGCTCGCGACTATCGCTACAAGGGCCTGTCGATCGTCGGCGTCTCTATGGATGAGGGTGGAAAGCACGCTGTCGAGTCTTTCTTGCAAGAATTCCACTTGCCCTATCCGGTGCTCATGCCCGATCTCGCGTCACCATCGTCGCCAGCCATCGACGCATTACCTACCACGGTGCTTGTCGACCGCAACGGGCGCGCGGCAAAATCATACGTCGGTGCTGTCCGGGAGTCCGTTTTTCGGGCCGACGTGGATCAGCTTCTGGCCGAGACCGTTACTTCGTCACCCAGCCCGTCGGCATCCCATACGGCACCGGCCTTACCAGCGCCTCGATCCGATTGAGTTGACTTCCATTTCGCTGTTCTTCCTTGTCATCGATATAGCCGCCAACTGTCCGGCAGCGACCAAGTGCAATCATTGATTGCGATGTTATCATTGACGTATGGCGAGTATCACTATCCGGCGTCTGGATGACGTGGTGAAGGCTCGACTCCGCGTGCGAGCGGCGCGCCACGGCAGATCGATGGAAGAAGAGGCGCGGCGCGTCCTGACCTCGGCGCTGGCCGAGGAGCCGAATCGGCCCTTGAATCTGGCGGAGGCAATCCGAAATCTATTCGAACCTTTGGGAGGAGTGGATCTTGAGATTGCGCCTCGCGAACCCATCCGGCGTCCTCCCACCTTCAAATGATTGTCCTCGATACGAACGCTCTCTCGGACGGGATGAAGCCTTCTCCATCCGAGAGAGTTTTACGCTGGCTCGCATCGAAAGAGCCGTCGGGCGTCTTTGTTACTACCATTTCGCAGGCTGAGATACTGGCTGGAATCGAAGTGATGCCGGCCGGCAAACGGAAGCAGAGCTTGTCCGCGGCTGCTCAAAAAATGTTCGACGAAGTTTTCCATGGAAGGATTCTCTCGTTCGATCCGGAGGCGGCGCGCCAGTTTGCAGCGATTTCCGCCATCCGCAAGGCCGCAGGACGGCCGATTTCCCAGTTCGACGCAATGATCGCGGCCGTGGTCCGTGTTCACCGCGCTGACCTCGCGACGCGCAATGTCCGGGATTTCGACGGGTGCGGGATTCGTCTGGTCAATCCGTGGACGGATGTACACTAGTAGAACCGAATCGCCGATCCACGAAAGGAGCGAACGTGAAAACCAAACTTTGGCCGGCTCTTCTTCTCGCCATCGCGCCCGCGGCTTGGGCTCAATCGACTGGGGCTCAATCTCTGGCAGGTCTGTGGGACGCCACCATCACCTTTAATGGCCAGGACATTCCCTTCCGGCTTCAAATCGCAGGCGTGGGATCCAACCTCCAAGGCTGGCTCTTCAACGGCGAGAACAAAGTTGTCGCCAGCAGTGCCAGCTTTCAGAACGGATCACTGGTGTTGAATTTCGATTCGTACGCTGCCAAGCTCGAAGCCAAATTGCAAGATGGCGCGCTGGTGGGACAGTACGGGCCGATGCTGAAGAAGACCTATCCGGTAAAAGCGCAGCGGCATCAGGCTGTCATGTTCCAGGGCAACGCGTCGCCGCCCTCCATCAACGGACTTTGGGAAGTGGCCGTGAAGAGCGCCAAAGGCGAGCAGGCCTGGCGCTTGATCGTCCAGCAGAAGAGCCCTCTGGATGTCGAGGCCGCGATTCTGCGAGTGGACGGCGACACGGGAGCGTTGACCGGTGGTTATAAGGACGGCCACTTCGTCCTCAGCCACTTTTCGGGCGGCCGTCCCGCGTTGATGATCCTAACTCCCGCCGCCGACGGGACGCTGGCAGTCGACATGACGGATCTGCATGGAAAGAGCCAGCTCACCGCTACGCGGCCGGATGTCGCGCGCGCCAAAGGACTGCCTCCGCCTACCGATCCGGATCATCACACCACGGTTAAGGATGCAGCCGAACCATTTCGGTTCAGCGCGCCCGATCTCAGCGGCAAAATCGTTTCGAACACGGACGTGCGCTTTCAGGGCAAGGTCGTATTGGTGAACGTTACCGGAAGCTGGTGCCCCAACTGCCACGATGAAGCGCCGTTCCTGGCCGAACTATACCGCAAATATAGCAGCCAGGGGTTGGAAGTGGTCGCGCTTTCGTTTGAGGAAGAGGATCAGTTGAAGGATCCGACACGCTTGCGGGCCTTTATGAAGGAATATGGCATCGACTACACGGTTTTACTGGCTGGAACAACGGAAGAGCGCGATGCAAAGCTGACGCAGGCAGTGAATCTGAATTCCTGGCCGACCACGTTTTTCCTCGGCCGCGACGGGCGCGTGCGTTTCGTCCATGCCGGATTCCCGGGACCCGCGAGCGGCGATCTGTATCGCCAGGCGACCCACGAGTTCTACGCGCAGGTGGAGAGCCTGCTGGCGGAAAAACCGGCTACTTCCACGGCTAGCCTTCGTTAGAACGGCACACGCCACCGCAGTCCGGTAAATCGCGCGAAATCGCGATCGTTGGTGATCCACTCGCAGCCCGATTCTATCGCCAGGGCCGCCAGCCAGGCATCCTGCACCAGATTTCCATAAGCATTTGCGTTGTGGCATAAGGCGCTGAAGATGCCCCAGTGGCGACGCCCCGGCTCGATGATTTGGCAATGTGGCTGATCCAGAAGCACGGTCACGAACGCCAGTACGTCGGCCAAAGGATCGGGGTGGGCGAAGACGCGCGGATGAGTCGTAATCCGTATCACGCTCGCCAGCACTTGAGGCGACATTCCATAAGCTTGTTCCCCGTTCACGATGTCTTCCAGCCAAGCTCGGTACGCGCTGTGATTTTCCGCGTCGGAACGGAACGCGTACACCAAGACGTTCACATCCGGCAGAATCACCCACGGCCTTCCCAACGGCCTTCCATGATATCTTCCAACGCGGCGCTGTCATTCAGGTCGACGCCAGGAAGCACACCGCCTCCGGCGACCGAGAACGGAAGCTTTACCGGTTTCCGCTGGTCCTGCGCCTGGGCTTGCGCCAGGACCAATCTAAGACCTTCTTCGATCAGGGTAGTCACAGTTTTTCCTCGCTGTTCTGCTTCTCGCTTCACCTGGTTCATTAGACCCTCCGAAAGTCTCACTGTAGTTCTCATATGTCTAGACATATCACATCGGACGACCATATGTCAAACGAGTTCGGAATTCAGAAGACAGAATTCAGAATGGCCACTGGAGCACATTCTGAATTCCGACTTCTGGATTCCGACTCCTGGATTTCTGGCTTCTTCCCCAAGATTTGACAACCGTAACGTGGTTCTGTATTCTTGTAAGGGTTTGGCGAGTTGTGTCTTCTGCTCCCGCGCTACCGCTCTTTAGTTAGAGAGCCCGGCCGGGGGCCGGCCCCGAGGTCCTGATGGTTTTTCAGCCACTGGGATATGGGCTAGTCCAGAGCAAGTACCCTCGCAGCTTGTAGTCTTTCGCGGTTTGGCTTTTAGCCTGCCGTTGTGTGCCACTGAACAAACATAACTTCTGAAGGGAAGATTCGTGCCGACGTTTAATCAACTCGTGCGAAAAGGGCGAAAACCGCCACGTTATAAGACCGCCAGTCCAGCGCTGCAGGCTTGTCCGCAGAAGCGTGGCGTGTGTACGCGCGTGTACACTACCACCCCCAAGAAGCCGAACTCGGCGCTGCGGAAAGTGGCGCGTGTGCGCCTGACCAATGGGATTGAAGTAACCACTTATATTCCAGGTGTCGGCCACAATTTGCAGGAGCACTCCATTGTGTTGATCCGCGGCGGCCGTGTGAAGGATCTGCCGGGCGTTCGTTATCACGTGGTGCGCGGCACGCTCGATGCGGCTGGGGTGACCGACCGTAAACAGGGACGATCGAAGTACGGAGCCAAACGGCCGAAAGGGCCCTCCAAGTAAGCTATGCCACGCAGACGCAGACCAGAGCCTCGCGAGATCCTTCCGGATCCGATTTACAACTCCACGCTGGCGGAGAAGTTCATCAACTCGATGATGTGGGATGGCAAGAAAAACACGTCGCAGCGGATTTTCTACGGTGCAATGGACAAGATCAAGGAGCGCACCGCCGACGATCCATTGAAGCTCTTTAAGAAGGCTGTCGAGAACGCCAAGCCGCTGCTCGAAGTGAAGACGCGTCGTGTGGGTGGCGCCAACTATCAGGTTCCGGTGGAGGTATCGCAAAACCGCCGGGTGAGTTTGGCCATCCGCTGGATTTTGCAGAATGCCCGTAGCCGGCCCGACAAGGGGATGCCGGATAAGCTGGCCAATGAGTTGACGGATGCCGCGAACATGCGCGGTGGAGCGATCAAGAAGAAGGACGACGTTCACAGAATGGCGGAAGCGAACAAAGCTTTCGCGCATTACCGCTGGTAGTCTTTTAGGTTTTATTTATGGCACGCACTGTACCGATCGAAAAAATGAGGAACATCGGCATCATGGCCCACATCGATGCCGGTAAAACCACCACTACCGAGCGTGTGCTCTATTACACCGGTCGTACTCATAAGATCGGTGAGGTTCATGAGGGCACCGCCATCATGGACTGGATGGAGCAAGAGCAGGAGCGCGGTATCACGATTACGTCCGCAGCCACCACGTGCCAGTGGCGCGACATCACCATCAACATCATTGACACTCCCGGTCACGTGGATTTCACGGCTGAAGTGGAGCGCAGTCTGCGCGTGCTGGACGGCGCGGTGGCGGTGTTCGACGCCGTTGCCGGCGTGCAGCCGCAATCGGAAACCGTGTGGCGTCAGGCCGACAAATACGGCGTTCCGCGCATTTGCTTCATCAATAAAATGGATCGCGTGGGCGCGGATTATTACCACGCCATCGACACGATTGTGGACCGGCTCAAATGCCGGCCAGTAGCGATTCAGCTACCCGTGGGCGCCGAAGACCAGTTCAAGGGAACCGTGGATCTGGTGACCATGAAAGCCCGCATCTGGCGCGACGAGACGCTGGGCGCTGAGTTCGACGAGGTGGAGATTCCCGCCGATCTGCTCGAAAAAGCCAAGTCTTATCGCGAGCAAATGATCGAAGCGATCGCCGAATCCGACGACCACCTGTTCGCCAAGTTTGTAGAAGGCACGCCGATCTCTGAAAAAGAGATCATGGAAGGCATCCGCAAAGCCACCATCACGCAGAAGATTTTTCCGGTGATCTGCGGATCGGCGTTCAAGAACAAGGGTGTGCAGAATCTGCTGGACGCCGTGGTGGACTATCTGCCTTCGCCCCTGGACATTCCGCCGGTGCAGGGCGTTCTCCCGGATAATCCCGCAATTACCGAGGAGCTCCCCCCCTCCGATTCCGCTCCATTTTCGGCGCTGGTATTCAAGATCATGACGGACCCGTTCGTCGGCCAACTCGCGTTCATCCGCGTGTATTCGGGCCGGCTGGGCGCGGGCGATTCGGTGTTCAACGTCGCGAAAAATCGCAGGGAGCGCGTGGGGCGTCTGGTGAAGATGCACGCCAACAAGCGCGAGGATATTCAAGAGATACTGGCCGGCGACATCTGCGCCGCGGTTCTGAAGAATGTCTCCACCGGCGATACCATCTGTGACGAAAAACGGCCGATCCTGCTCGAAAACATCGATTTCCCCGAGCCCGTCATCCAACTCGCAATCGAGCCGAAGACCAAGGCCGATCAGGAAAAGCTCGGACTGGCAATTCAGAAACTGGTGCAGGAAGATCCCACCCTGCGGGTGAATACCGACCCTGACACCGGGCAGACCATTCTGGCCGGAATGGGTGAGCTGCATCTCGAGATCATCGTGGATCGCATGCAGCGCGAGTTTAACGTCGGCGCCAACGTCGGCAAACCGCAGGTAGCTTATCGGGAGACGATTCGATCCAAGGGCGAGTTCGATTACACACACAAAAAGCAGACTGGCGGCAGCGGTCAATACGCACGCACCAGGCTCACGGTGGAGCCGAACCCAGGTAAGGCTTTCGAATTCGATAACGATATCAAAGGCGGTTCGGTACCCAAGGAATTTATCCCGGCGGTCGAAAAGGGCGTCCGTGAGTCGCTCGAAGGCGGCATTCTGGCCGGTTATCCGATGGTGGATATCAAGGTCGCGCTGATTGACGGCGCTTATCACGATGTCGATTCGTCGGAAATGGCGTTCAAGATCTGCAGTTCCATCTGCTTCAAGGAAGCCTGCCGAAAAGCCAAGCCGGTGCTGCTGGAGCCGGTGATGCGCGTTGAAGTGGTGGTGCCCGAAGAGTACATGGGTACCGTTAACGGCGATCTCAGCTCGCGGCGCGGCCGCTTGGAAGGCACCGAAGTTCGGGGCACCACGCAGCTCATTAAGGCGATGGTTCCGCTCTCTGAGATGTTCGGCTACGCAACGGAATTGCGCTCCCGCACCCAGGGACGCGGCAGTTTCACCATGCATTTCGGGCAATACGAGGAAGTTCCCAAGAACCTGTCGGAAGAGATCGTGGCGAAAGTTCAGGGAAGAGTGACGAAGTAGAATTCAGAAGTCAGAATTCAGAAGGAAGTAGGAGAGTTCAACATCCATGGCGAAGGAAAAATTTGACCGCAGCAAGCCGCATGTGAATATCGGGACGATCGGGCACATCGATCATGGCAAGACCACGTTGACGGCGGCGATCACCAAGGTATTGTCCAAGCACAACC
>JBEKLB010000074.1:0-25659 GCA_050010415.1 Bryobacteraceae bacterium
CTATGCACTGTCCATCACCGGCTATGCCGGCCCCGATGGCGCCCAACCCGGCCTGGTGTTCATCGGCCTGGCGTCGCCGGATTCGAGTGAAGTACGGCGCGTGCAGTGGCCGGCCGATCGCGAGCGTGTGCGCGCCTTCTCCACCAATATCGCGCTCGACATGCTACGGCGCAAACTCCTCAGCGCACCTGAGTGAGGCACGCATGCCTTTCCAGGTCTTAGAATCGCCAGCCAGCAGTATTCTCAGCGCCACCAGTGGTTACATCGCGCAAGCCGGATTCACGCACTCTTTGACGCCTGCCCGAAATTGTACTTTCGGATGCAGTTATTGTTACGTTCCCAGCCTGCGGATTTATGGCGGCCTGAAACCGGATGATTGGCGGCATTGGGGACAATTCACCACCTTCAAGAGCAATGCTCCCGAACTGCTAAGCCGCCAATTGCGCGAGCATCAGATCATTTACTGCTCACCCTTGGTGGATCCTTATCAGCCTGCGGAAGAGACCGAGCTTCTGATGCCGCGCGTCTTGGACCAACTGTTGTTGCGTCCACCAAGAACCTTCGTCATTCAAGCCCGCGGCCCGCTCATCGTTCGCGATCTTGAGCGGTTGGTTGAGCTATCGCGGCGTACCACCCTGCGCGTGAGTTTCTCAATCACCACCAACCGGGAATCTATTCGCAAGTTATATGAGCCGCACTGCGCGACCATCGATTGCCGATTGAAAGCGATCCACGAGCTGCGTGGCGCGGGAATCACCACCTTCGCGACGCTCGCGCCCATTCTGCCTTGCGATCCCGAAGAACTGGCGCGCATGGCGCTCGAAGCGACGGACCAGGACATCATCGGCGATCCTCTGCATGTCCGATCCGTGAAGCCGCACGGCGCCACCACACGCGAAGCTGCGTTCGCGATCGGCGCGAAGCATGGATTTTCCGCCTGGCTGGAACCGGAGTTTCAGCGCGACATGATCGGGCGCATTGGCTATACAGTAGGACAAGCGGGCCGCAGATTCGCAACCGGCACGGAAGGATTTGGATGGCTGGCACAATAACAACACATTCTGTTTTAGAACGCTTGGGCATCGCGTCCGAATCGGGAGGCTCCACTATCGCTTCCATGAACCCCGCCGACGGCTCTGAACTCGCACAAGTGCGCCTGGCTTCCGCCGAAGACTACGAGCGCACGGTCGCGAAAAGCATCGACGTGTTTCAGCGCTGGCGCATGTTCCCGGCCCCCAAGCGCGGCCAGATCGTCCGTGAGATTGGCGACGAGCTGCGCCGCCACAAAGACGACCTCGGGACGCTCGTCACCCTGGAAATGGGCAAGATTCTGGCCGAAGGCAAAGGCGAAGTGCAAGAGATGATCGACATCGCGGACTTCGCGGTCGGCCTTTCGCGCCAGCTTTACGGCCTCACCATCGCGAGTGAACGGCCGGAGCATCGCATGCTGGAGCAGTGGCAGCCCTTGGGCGTGGTCGGCGTCATCTCAGCCTTCAACTTCCCCGTTGCCGTCTGGTCCTGGAATGCATTGATCGCCGCCGTCTGTGGCGACTGCGTGATCTGGAAGCCCTCGCTCAAGACGCCGTTGACCGCGGTTGCCGTCCAGAATATCTGCGATCGCGTGCTCTCGCGTCATGGATGGTCGGGCGTCTTCCAACTCATCATTGGTGACGACGCCACCATCGGCAAGCGCCTGGTCGAAGACGCCCGAGTTCCATTGATCAGCGCCACCGGCTCCACTCGCATGGGCCGCATCGTTGCCGAGACCGTGGCTCGCCGGCTCGGCCGCACTCTGCTCGAACTGGGCGGCAACAACGGCGTCATCGTAATGAACGATGCCAATCTCGATCTCGCCCTGCGCGGTTCTCTCTTCGGCGCGGTGGGTACAGCCGGTCAGCGCTGCACCAGCGTCCGGCGCCTGTTCCTGCAGCGCGGAATCGCCCAAGAAATGACGCGCAAACTGCAATCTGCGTACGGCCACATTCGCATTGGCAATCCCATGGACGAAAAGACGCTGATGGGTCCGCTCATCGATCGCCAGGCCGTGGAAGCGATGCAAGCCGCTCTCACTCGCATCAAAGCAGAAGGCGGCGAAGTGGTTTATGGCGGCGAAGTAATCGACGGCTGCTACGTCAAGCCGGCCCTGGTAAAGGCCCGCGTGGACATGCCCATCGTGCAGGAAGAAGTGTTCGCGCCCATCCTCTATCTGATCGAGTTCGACACTCTCGAAGAAGTGATCCAATGGCACAACGCGGTTCCGCAAGGCCTATCGTCTGCCATGTTCACCACCAGCCTGATTTCCTCCGAAACATTCCTCAGCGCGCGCGGAAGTGACTGTGGCATCGCCAATATCAATATCGGCACCAGCGGCGCGGAGATTGGCGGTGCGTTCGGTGGAGAGAAGGACACCGGCGGCGGACGCGAATCCGGCAGCGATGCGTGGAAAGCTTACATGCGGCGTCAGACCGTGACCATCAATTGGTCATCGGAACTGCCGTTGGCCCAAGGCATCGAATTCGAGATTTGATATGACTCGCTACGCGGGGTTGACGTTGGCCTTAGCTAGTCTCGCTGCTGCTCAAGCTCCGCTCCAAAACAGCGGTAAGCCAATGCGCGTGGTTTACGAGTGCACGGAGGCCGACATCCAAGCCGCGGGCCTCGGCTGCTCGGAAGACGATCCCTGCCCCGTCTATCTGGAGCTCTCGAACGTGGACGCAATGGGCAACAAGATCTTCGTCACCGGAAATCTTCACACGCCCATGGCGACTCTCCACTCCATCCTGCTCGGGTCCGAGGACAACGGGGCAACATGGACAGAACCGCATCCGCGCCTGCGATCTTCGGGCCTGGATCAGATTCAGTTCATCGATTTTCAGAATGGCTGGATTTCCGGCGCCAACTTGCAAGGCGCGCCGCGCGACCCGTTTTTCCTGATTACCACCGACGGCGGTAAGACCTGGCGCGCGCAGCCTATCTTCGACGAGACCCGCGTCGCAGCCATCGAGCGCTTTTCATTCGATTCGCCCGCCAGCGGAACCGTAGCTATCGACGCCAGCCTCGATAACGGCAAGCACGAAGAATATCGAACCGACAATGGAGGCGAAAGCTGGAGCGCGGCGAAGGTTGCTCCGGTCAACCCGAAGCCCGCCGCGGCCTGGCGGGTGCGAACCGACGCCGCCACCCATAGTTATGTCATCGAGAAGTCCGAGAGCAATCATTGGCAAAAGATCGCCAGTTTCCTGGTGAACATCGCGAGCTGTAAGGAATGAAAAAAACGGACCCCATCGAATTGGAGCTCTTCCGGCACCTGCTGGTCTCCATCGCCGAAGAGATGGGCGCGGTTCTGCGCAAGACTTCTTTCTCCGCGAACATCAAAGAGCGCCGCGACTATTCCTGCGCCGTCTACGATGCCGAAGGCGAAACGGTGGCCATGGGCGATCACATGCCCGTGCATCTGGGCGCCATGCCGCTTTCGGTGCAGCACGCGACCCAGGCTTTCACTCTCGGGCCCGGCGACGTCGTCATTCTGAACGACCCGTTTCGCGGTGGCACCCACCTTCCCGATATCACCGCCGTCTCGGGTGTTTTTCTTAAAGGAAGCCGCAAGCCTTGGTTCTACGTTGCCAACCGCGCGCATCATGCCGACGTCGGAGGGATGAGCCCAGGCTCCATGCCGCTGGCGCGCGAGATTTATCAGGAAGGAATCCGCATTCCGCCTGTACTGCTGGTCCGCGCTGGCCGCATGGATCGCGAACTGCTTGACCTTATCCTCGCCAACGTACGAACTCCCGTGGAGCGCGAAGGCGATCTTCTCGCCCAGCTCATGGCCATCAAACGCGGCGAACAGCGTTTGCTGGAATTGACCGCGAAGTACGGCCTGCCCACCTTGCGCCGCAATATGACCGCACTCAAGGATTACAGCGAGCGCATGATTCGATCGGCCATTCGCCGGCTGCCATCGGGCACCTATCGCGCCGAAGATTATCTGGACAACGACGGCATCACCAACCGTCCAGTCAAAATCGCGGCCGCCGTCACCATCCAAGGCGATCGCGCCGTGATTGATTTCACCGGCTCCGACGCCCAAGTGGAAGGCTCGGTGAACGCTAATTACGCAGTCGCTGTCTCAGCCACCACTTATGTATTTCGCTGCCTGGTGCGTGAGGATATTCCCTATACGGCCGGCGTCCTGCGGCCGCTCGAAGTGATCGCACCCAGCGGTCTGGTGGTGAGCGCTCAGGCTCCGGCAGCGATGGCTGCGGGGAACGTCGAAACTTCGCAGCGCATCACCGACGTGATTCTCCGCGCGCTCGCGAACGCCGCGCCCGAACTGATTCCAGCCGCAAGCTCGGGAACCATGAACAACCTGACCTTCGGCGGATGGGATCACGTGCGCGCCCGCGCTTTCGCTTATTACGAAACCATCGCCGGCGGCATGGGAGCGTCCGCGGTGTCGGACGGCATAAGCGCAACGCACACCCACATGACCAATAGCTGGAATACGCCAGTGGAAGCCTTCGAACACTTGTACCCGCTGCGCATTCGCGCCTACCGGATTCGTTCTGGTTCGGGCGGCGCGGGAAAACATCGCGGCGGCGATGGCATCGTTCGTGAATATGAATTTCTCACCGCCGCGGACGTAACCATTCTCTCGGACCGTCGCGAGCGCGGCCCATATGGCTTGTTCGGCGGCAAGCCCGGCGCGCGCGGCAAGAACTCGCTGGCCGGCCGCAAACGCACCATCTCCATCCCTGGAAAATCGCGCTTCGAAGTAAAGCCTGGCGATGTGCTGCGCATCGAATCACCCGGCGGCGGCGGCTACGGAACTCCGGCCTAACGCGCCGCCGATTACACTGAAGTTTCATGGCCAAGTTCAAGTCCGCCGGCGGCACAAAGAAGACGTCCGAAAAAGTAAAATCCGCGCGAGCCGCCATCCCCTGCCTGGTTCTCGTAGCCTTAGGGATCGCGCTCATGTGCGTGCTATTCTACTTTTCCCTGCAAGCCGGCCTTCCTCAGTGAAATCCCAAACCCAAATGAGAATCGACAATCGACAGCCCGATCAGATGCGCCCGGTGCGCATCACAACGAACTACCTGATGACCGCCGAGGGCTCCGCGCTCATCGAAGTTGGACACACGCGCGTCCTGTGCGCTGCCTCGGTCGAAGAATCGGTGCCGCAGTTTCTGCGCGGCAGCGGGCGTGGCTGGGTTACGGCCGAGTATTCCATGCTCCCGCGCGCCACCGCGACGCGCACGCCGCGCGAAGTGGCCAAGGGTCGCCAGTCTGGACGCACGCTCGAAATCCAGCGCTTGATCGGCCGCTCCTTGCGATCGGTGGTGGACACCGCCGCGCTCGGAGACCGCAGCGTGATCGTCGACTGCGACGTGCTGCAAGCGGACGGCGGTACGCGGACCGCGTCCATCACGGGCGCCTACGTAGCATTGGTGCTCGCGCTCCAGAAACTGGTTAAGTATGGCACGCTGAAATCGCTCCCCATCACACAACCCGTCGCAGCCACCAGCGTCGGGATCTCCAAAGGCGTTCCGCTGCTCGATCTGTGTTACGAGGAGGACTCCTCGGCCGAAGTGGACATGAACCTGGTGATGACCGGCTCCGGGCGTTTCGTCGAACTGCAAGCCACGGCCGAGAAGACGCCCTTCGATGACGCGCAGTTGGAGCAAATGCTCACTCTCGCACGCCGCGGCATCGCGGACCTGTTTGAAATCCAGAAGGCGGCGCTCACCTCTTGAAGCTGTATTGCGCCACCACCAACCCCGGCAAGCTGCGCGAGTTTCAAATGGCCTTCGATGCTTTCATCCAGGTGGATGCTCTCATCCAGGTGGATGTTTCCATCCAGGTGGAAGTTTTGCCTCGCCTCGGGTCTATCACGCCTCCCGAAGAGACCGGCTTGACGTTTGAAGAGAATGCGGCCCTGAAAGCGCAATATTATTCCAAACATTGCGACGGCTATTTGTTCGCCGATGATTCGGGCCTGGAAGTGGATGCGCTCGCTGGCGCGCCCGGCGTCTACTCCGCGCGCTTTGCCGGCCCCCACGCAAGCGATGCCGCCAACAATCAATTGCTCATCTCCCGGATGCAGGGCATCGCTAACCGCACCGCTCGATTCGTCTGTGCCATTGCTCTGGCAACAGGGGGGCGCCTGGTCGAAACCTTTCGCGGTGAAGTGGAAGGCCGCCTGCTCGACGCGCCTCGCGGAGACACTGGATTCGGATACGATCCGCTCTTCTTCTACCCGCCCTTTGGCTGCACATTCGGAGAAGCGCCGCTCGATCGCAAGATGGATATGAGCCATCGTGCCGAAGCGCTGCGTCATATGAAGGCCTATTTGTTATCGGAACAAAGGTTACCCTAAGTCAGGAGGAAAACGACGATGAATATCAGCAATCCGTTGCTCGCTGCAATGGAAGCCGATGAACACCGCGAGCTGGGCGGCGTTCAAGTGGATGTCGCCCGCACCGGCGCCTGCCGGGTCAAGCGGCTGATCTACCCACCGGGGTTTCATTGGGCCAAACATTTGAGCGCGCTGATGGGCAGCCAGTATTGTATGCACGCCCACGTGGGATTCATGGCCCAGGGCCAGATCAATGTGCGGTTCGCGGACGGCTGCGTGGTGGAATACAAGGCGCCTAAGTTCGTTCAAGTGGAGCCCGGACATGAAGGTTGGGTAGTGGGCGACGAACCGGCCGTCCTGATCGAGTTCGACTTCGAAGGCGACACGCTGGATCGGCTCGGCGTACCGCAAGTCCACAAGCATGGGTGATCAAGCATGGGTGATCAAGCATGGGTGATCCGGATAAACCTGCCAATAGCCCTATTGAGCCACTGCCCGGTTTAGAACCTTGGCTGCGAGGTCCGCTCGCAGGCGTCCATCCGTTGGTCATGCCCACGTTGCACGCTTATGTGCAGGTTCGCGAGGATCTCGCCCATTGGACCGGCGGGCTCTCAGACGCCAGCATCTGGTCCCGGCCGCATGGCCTGGCGCCGGTAGGTTTTCAGCTCCGGCATATCGCAGGCAGCGTCGAACGGTTGACCACCTATCTGCGTGGCCAGCAGCTTACGCCGGAACAATTGGCCGCCATCCCCCGCGAGATGGACCCCGGCCCTGGACGGCTCGAATTGCTCGCTGAAGTAAATCGAGCTCTGAACCAGTCCGAACAAGTGATCCGCTCCCTGAACCCATCGAGCTTCGCCGAGCCAAGAACTGTTGGCCGGAATCATTTGCCGACCACCGTCATCGGATTGGTGGTTCATTTAGCCGAGCATACCCAGCGACATGTCGGCGAGTTGATTGTGACGGCCAAAGTTGCCCGAAAGTAGCGGGCTGGGCGTACTAGGCCGAACCCCAGTTGATGTAATCAGAAGAACCGTTTAGACTTCAGACTTGCACATTCCTGAAGCGGACTTCGAAGATTTGATCCGCACACTTTCGGAGGCCCGGTCGCGCGCCACCGAACTAGCCACATCTATTAGCGCGCGGCTCGGAACGGAGCACCGGCTTGCTGTTCTAGCCAACGCTGCCTCACTCCGCATCGAGAGCATGCTGCGTGAAGTTCGAAGCTCCGCAACGCAGGGCACCGACATCGCCGGCGGCCTCGCGGAATTGCAGGGCGCCTTGCACACTGAAACACAGCCCGTAACCCCGGCGCCGGTAAATCCGTCGGATCACATACCACCGGGGATGGAAGCCATGACTGCTTTTGCCGCGCAAGCTGGACTGGAGCTCGAACACTGGCTCCCGATGTTCGTCAATGACCTGACTTCGCAAGTGCGAACCTCGGGTGGAATCACATTTGAACTCGCCGAGCGTTTGCTGCAACAACGGAAAGACGATTTTCTGAGAGACTTTTTGATAGCTCGCAGAATGTATCGTACTTATCCCCACCTGTTCCCGGAGATTCAAAACGAGCAGCCTTCTTCAGAAAGTCAGCCGATCCCGCAGGGAGGTGCATCATGATCACCGGGGCTTTGAAATGATAATCGACGCCAGAGAGTTGAACGATTTAACGCGCCGGGCCACCGATCTGATGTCGGAGACTGCCGACGTGCCACGAGTTTTGCGGAACCGGCTTGGCGAACAGCACCAGCTCGCGCAAGCCGCCCAGGAAATGCAGGGAAGTATCGAAAGTCTGGTGCAGGAACTGCGTTGCTTCGATATCTCGGCCCAGCCTGCCGCGGCCGATACGTACGACGGATCTTGAATAAAATACTGACCACCACCATCGGAGGTTTTTTGTGGGTAATCAAATCTTAGACGAAGAAAAAACCCTGGCGCGCCTGCAGACGTTGATGCGCTCGGAACATTGGCTTGCTACGTACGTGAGCGACCTGTTGAGCGCGCATGACCTCTCGGCGGGCATCGATTTTAGAACCGCGGAACAACTTCTCGCGGCTGAGAAAGAACAGTTTGAAAAAGACTTAGCCATCGCCCGGCGCATGTTGCGCGTCTATGGCAAGCAGGTGATGGCGGAGAACATGGCGCAAACCGCCTACGCTCCGAGCAACTGATAAGACTAATTTAGCGCCGGGCGCCTTAGTGCAACACCGTGATGGGAACCCACGCGTCGGTGTTCTCCCACAGCACCGACAGAGTTCCCTTGTTCGCCGGCGCGCCACCGGCCGCTGATTGCACCTCGATCTTGAGCGTTTCCACGGGCGACGGGAGTGTCTTCACGTTCATCTTCACCCGCGCGAAGTCCTGGCTCTGGTCGTAATCCAGATGGAACTGGCCGGTCTGCTTGTTGATGATGAGCATCCATTGCTTGTCGCTGGGCAGCGTCCAGATGCTATAGCTGCCCTTGGGGACTTTCAGACCGTTGATATCCAGGTCCGCTTCCGTGGTGATTTTCGTAGCCCAGTTTGCTCCCGTGCACCACACCTGATCAAATGGCACCAGGCCGCCCATCACTTTGCGGCCGTGCATGGACGGCGCGTAATAATCGATCGAAATGTGATCTCCATCGATCACCGCCGACGCGCTGGCCGGCGGGCTGATGTAGCGTTGAGCTGAAGCGGTGGCGGCCAGGGCAAGCGCCGCGAATCCGGCGAGGAGTGACGTGCTCAGTCGGGTCATGCGATTCTCCACGCTTATGTTACCGGATTACTGCTGTGCGCGGAACCGCGCCACCGCAGCCCGTTCTTGCCCGGCGAGTTCTTCTGGCAGCGCCACATAACCCAGTGCACCCGCCTCCCGCTGTCCCGATGAAAACGCCCAGTCCAGGAATGCCGCCAGGCGCTCGCGCTTGGCTCCGGCCGGCATCTTGGATAAAACCAGCAGCCAGGTGAAGGAAGCGATCGGATACGCGTCGCGCCCCGGTCCTGGACTGCGCATCGCGGCGCTGATGCTATCGATGTCCGGCCGGACGAACTTGCCGGCCGCGTTTCTTACCGCGCCATAGTTCAGCTCGTTCCTGAGCGCATAAATGAATTCCAGGTAGCCGATGGAATACGGCGTGCGAGTCAACGCGCCAGCCACACCTTCGTTGCCCTTGGCCGCTTGTCCGGCCGGCCAATGGAGCGTACTGCCCGATCCAACGGCCTCACGCCATTCAGTACTCGTCTTAGCGAGGTACTCGCTCCACACATAGGTGGTGCCGCTGCCATCGGACCGATGAACCACAACGATGTCCGCCGCCGGCAGGTTGACGCCTCGATTGATTTCTTTGATGCGCCGATCATTCCACTTCGCGATGCGTCCGAGAAAGATCCCAGCCAGCACCTCCGGAGTAAATCGCAGATCGCGCGCCAGGCCTTGGATGTTGTACGCCGGAACCACAGCGCCCACCACGGAAGGAAACGTCTCAATGCCCATTTGTTCCTGAACGTTCTTGTCGGGCAGAATGTCGGACGCCGCAAAATCAACCTCGCCCCGGCCCAGCCGCTGAATGCCTTCGTCGGACCCCACCGCTTCATACGATATGCCAATGCCCGGTACATTGGTTTGACCCGGAGCACTGGATTGAAACGATTCGATCCATTTTTGGTAAATCGGCGCCGGAAACGTCGCACCGGCCCCGCGCAGCGTGACTCCCGATTGTCCGCAAAGAGCCAACGGCAAAAAGCCAACGGCGAGAAGAGCGATGCGTCCCTTCCACGCTGCCATCAATGCCTTCCCTCTTCGGAGTAGCTCGCGAGCAAGTGCTTCACTACATCTTTCGAAAGGTCGTGAGCGATGTTCTTCGAGCCCGAATGCGGCGTCGCCAGGTATGACCATAACGTGACGCCTTTGCGGTCTTTCAGCTCCACCGAAACATACCCGCCGTATACCGGCTGGCCATTCGCTGGCGATGTACCGGCGCGCGGATTCAAGCTGTAGTAGCCTTTCAGCCAGGTGTCGCCGCGGCCCGCCAACGTCGCATCGGCTTGATCGGCGGAATCGGCCAAACTGAAGATTTCCGACCGGCGCAGCTCGGTTCCTAAGTCCTTTCTGATTTCACGTAACTCCGGCTTGTCACCCAATCCAGCGATAAAGATTCGCTTTACCGACCGCAGGGAATTCGCCTGCTGCCCGCATAGAAACGAAGCAACAAAAATCCAAAGCAACGGCGCGCAGCGATTCACGAATCAACCATGTTGACATCGTCGTCCGCCCTGAATATAACGAAGCAGTTACAATGCTGCGAACATCTGGTTTCAGTGGCCATTTTTCGTTGACACCTCGCGCGCCGATCCCGCACCATGGGACGTTTGCGCGTATTTTCCCTCGTTCTGATTTTCTGTTTCCTGAGCTCACTCGGCGCCCAGGATGTTGTCCAAGACTTTCCCACACCAGCACCGGACACTGGCTCGAACGATTCGTTTTGGAGCCGATTCTGGATCTCAGGCCAGGCCAATTTCATCCGCCAGCAGCACGGCGATTTTCCGGCAGCGTATAGCGGGCCAAACAGTCTAAAGCCCTACGCCGAACACGCTACCTCTCGAGTGCTGACCCTATACACCGGATTTCAGATCACCAAGAACCTGGAGATCCTCGCGGATGTCGAAGAAGCCGGCGGTGGCGGCCTCAGCAATGCGCTGGGCGTGGCCGGCTTTACCAACCTGGATGTTGTCCGCAATCCTTCGCTCTCGAAAGCGGCCTATATGGCGCGCGAGATGTTGCACTATACGGTCCCGCTCAGTGGCGAATCCGGCGAAGCGACCCGCAATCCCTTGTCGCTCGCGTCCACCTTACCCGTGCGCCGCCTCGAGTTTCGCCTGGGGAAAATGAGCACGGTGGACTTCTTCGATGTGAATTCCGTGGGCAGCGACAGCCACTTGCAGTTCATGAATTGGACGCTGGTCAACAACGGCGCTTTTGATTATGCGGCCGATACGCGTGGCTATACATACGGCCTGTTGATTGAGTATTACGACCGCAACAACTGGGTTTTCCGCTTCGGCGAGATGCTGATGCCCACCGTGGCCAACGGAGTTACGCTCGATTGGGACATCGCGCGCGCGCGCGGAGAAAACTGGGAACTCGAATTGCATCACGAGCTTTTTCCGCATCGAACCAGTGTCCTGCGTCTGTTGAGCTTCGTGAACCACGCCAACATGGGCAGCTATCGCGAAGCCATCGCAGGTTATCTCTCGGGCCAGGATCCGGTTCCTAACATCACCGAGTTTCGCGAGCAAGGCCGCGTGAAATACGGCTTCGGAGTGAATGTCGAGCAGCCCCTCACCAGCCAATGGCGCGCCTTCGGACGTCTCGGCTGGAACAACGGCTCCACGGAATCGTTTGCCTACACCGAAGTGGATCGCACCGCTTCTATCGGATCGGACCTGATCGGCAAGTTATGGCATCGCTCCAACGACAAGGTCGGCGCGGCCTTCGTGACGAACGGAATCTCAAGCGATCATCGGGAATACCTGGCTCTCGGCGGCCTGGGTTTCATCTTAGGCGACGGCGGACTCACCTACGGGCTGGAGAAAATCTTCGAAACTTACTACACTGCCCACATCTGGCGAGGCGTTTCCTTCGCGGCGGACTGGCAGCACATCACCAACCCCGGTTACAACGAAGCTCGCGGGCCCGTATCGGTGGTAAGTTTCCGGATTCATATCGAAGACGCGATCCCGTTCGACAAATTCGGCGCGCATTAGCGCTCGGCGCCGCGTTCTTTCTCGTACACTGATTCGAAAAACGCGAGCTGCGCTACGTTCGGCACTGGCCCCACCTCGGCTTGATCGCCTAGGACCAGTGGCCGGTCACTCTTGCGATCGTCAAAGGCCGGCCATTTCGCCAGCACCTTGCCATTAGGATCGCCATTCGTCGCGAAGTTCACCCAATAAGACGACAACATTTCGGATACTTGATGATCCAGATCTGTCCACGCGCGCGGCGCGAGCAGGTTTCCGAATATATATTGGGCTTCCGAACCATGCGTGGCGCCCGACCCAAAGCCTCCGCGCGAGGTGGCGCCAACCGGCGGAGGAGGCTGGTGCGTAAAGTAATAGAGAAACGCCTTCGATTGTCCGGCCTTGGTCTGCGCGCGGGCCCAAACGCGCATCACAAACGCCAGCTCATCGCGAAACGCCGCCAGTTGCGATGCGTTCGCTTCTTCGTCCGTCCCCGCGGGATACAGCTTCAGGAACGCATCCGCTTGATCGCCGTAGCGCATCCGCGAACGCTCCATGAACTTCTGGGCGGTTGTGGGTTGCAGAAAAAACGTTCCTTCGTCTTGGTTCGATCCAACCAGTAGCGGCACATCGTTCTGCTTGTGCCGGGCAAAAACAACCCCAACGTCCTCGGGCAAAAACCATCCGTCAACCACCGGCCCACCGGCGCGGCCAGCCTTGAGCAAATCTTCCGCCGGTTTCTCGCGCAGTTGATCCAAAGTTGGCGCCTGCAACCCTTCGGCGATCTTCACGCCCGCCTGCTCCGCTTCCGCCAGCGTCCGCGCAGGCGTAAGAGAAAGCCCCATCCAGGCCCCGCTTTCGCCCACCGCTCGCTGGAACAACCCTTTGGCGCGTGGCGATCCCATCAGATTTGCGATGCTCGACGACCCCGCCGAATCGCCGAATACCGTCACGCGTTGCGGATCGCCTCCCAATGCAGCAATGTTTTTCCGCACCCATCCGAGCGCCGCCGCCTGATCCATCAGCGCATAGTTTCCCGACGCGCGATGCTCGCTCTCCTTGGTCAGCTCGGGATGCGAAAAGAATCCAAACACGCCCAGCCGGTAGTTGATGGTGACCAGCACCACGCCCTTCTTCGCCAAGGCTTCTCCGTCGTATCCAGGCGTCGATCCCGATCCGGTTTGATAGCCGCCGGGATGAATCCACACCATCACCGGCCGGCGGTCACTGGCCGACGACGCCGAAGTCCAGACGTTGAGGAACAGACAGTCCTCGGACATATGGGGAGCACTGGTCGCGCCGCGCGGTGCCGGCTGCATACAAATCGCACCAAATTGATCGGCCTTCCTCACACCATCCCAATGTGGCGCCGGTTGCGGCTCGCGCCACCGCAACTTCCCGACCGGCGGCGCAGCATACGGGATTCCGCGAAACACCCCGTCGACACCGGAGATTTGCCCCGAATCCAGTTGCACCGTCGCTGGCGCACCAGCTGCCAACGTTGCAGCAATCCAGAAGATCGTGATCCGCATGGAAACACCTCGCCGCCCATCATATCTGAATGTGCCAGGCCCCCAATCCCCAAACCCGCGTTGGCGAATGCCGACGCCGCCTGCTACGCTGGCACGTTATGCGTGCCAGCGTCTCGCGCCCCGTGAGGTGGACCATTTGCGCCGTCGCCGCCATGGGCTTTCTCTTCGACATCTATGTCGTCCTGGTGGGCCCGCTCATCCTCCAGCCCGCCCTCACCGAGCTCGGACATCTCGGTCCCGGCACGCCCGAGTATCGCGACTGGGCCGGTTATCTCTTCTGGATTCCACCGCTCGTTGGCGGATTCTGCGGCCTCTGGGGCGGATATCTGGCCGACCGTCTCGGCCGCCGCCGCATCCTCACCTACAGCATTCTCGTCTACGCATTCTCTGCGACCGCTTCTGGACTCGCCGCGAACCTGGAATGGTTACTGTTCTTCCGCACGCTCTCCTTCGCCGGTACCTGCGTCGAATTTGTCGCGGCCGTGGCATGGCTCGCCGAGCTTTTTCCCAATCCTAAAACTCGCGAGGCCGTCCTGGGCTATACGCAAGCATTCGCTTCCGCGGGCGGCGTGCTCACCGCCGGATCGTTTTACATCGCCAATCGTTGGGGTCTCACCCTGCCCGCGATTTACGGAAGCCACTCCGCCTGGCGCTACGCGTTGATCGCTGGCGTTGCGCCCGCCATTCCTCTCGCCATCATCCGGCCATTTCTCCCCGAATCGCCCCAATGGGAGCACCAGCGCCTGGCAGGCACGCTGAAGCGCCCCAGCGTGCGCGAACTATTCAGCCCCGAATTTCGGCGCGTAACCATCGTCACCGCTCTGCTCTTCGCCTGCGCCTATGGCGCTGCATTCGGCACCATCCAGCAATCGCCGCAGATCACGCCGGGTCTACAGGAAGTGGCGCAACTGGCGCCAGCCGAGCGCGGGCAAGCCATCTCGAGCGTCCAAGGCACGCAGGAGTTCGGAGGATTAGCCGGACGCATTGTGCTCGCCGCACTCGCTCTCATCATCGTCAGCCGCCGTCGCCTGCTGCGCTTGTTCCTGATCCCTGGGCTGGTGATAGTCCCCATCGTTTTCCTTTATATGGCCACGCACAGCCTGGAAATGTTCCGCATCGGCATCTTCTTCGCTGGATTTACTACGGTGGCGCAGCTCACCTTTTGGGGAAATTATCTGCCGCGCGTCTATCCGGTGCACTTGCGCGGAACCGGCGAAGGATTCGCGGCTAATGTCGGCGGGCGCATGCTCGGCACTTCAGCGGCACTGGTTACCACGCATCTGGCGGCCCTGATGCCCGGAAACTCGCCGGCCTCCCGGCTGACCCACGCGGCAACCGTAACGGGCATCGCCGTCTACACGCTGGCGCTGGCCCTCACCTTTCTGCTTCCGGAGCCGCCTGCCGACCTGCCCGAATAAACTCGCATCTGCAAGAATGTTTCCGAATCTGTCATGATAAATAATTCGCGCCCAGAGCGTACCTGGAGGCATTCCATTGGCCGTAATTGCACAAACTCTACTCTCACCCGTTGAACCGTTGAATCTGGCGTACGACCGCGAGCGTCTGGAAGACGTCGGCTTCATGACCTGCATGACCCTGGTCCTGCTCGGCAACTACGCGCAGACCGGGCATTTCGGTGGACCTCTGGCCTACACGCCCTACAACGTCGCCGTGCATCTGGCCGGTCCCGATTTCGGCGGACTGCGCTATGACTATCGGCGTCCCAAGCATCCCTACGGCGACAAGTTCATGCTCGCCGGCGGCCATTGCATCCCCACCTGCTACGCGCTTTGGATGATCATGGGCGAAGCTCTCGCCCGCAAATTCAAAGCCACTGGCGATAAGCGTTATTACGTGGACCCGCACGTCGCCATGCTCGGCATTGACGCGCTCGGTTTCCGCCGTGGCGCCGGCGCAATGGCGACCATCCTGCAAGAAAATGGTTTGGTGGATCATCCCCTCTTCGCCGAAGCCAAGGGGCGCGGCATCCGCGCTCTGGCCGGGCACGCGGAAAGTACCGACCTCACCAACGACGTCAACGGCGGACCCTCCGGCATCGGAATCGCGACCGCGGCCGGCAAGGCTGCGTTTTGGGATATGGTCGGAGCCTCTATGTCCGGGCCCAAGATCATCGCCTTCGAAGGCGAGTTCGCCATGACCGAGGGTCACGCCCAGGAGTTGAAAACGCAAGCTCTCGCATTGCAGGTGGGCAAGCGCCTCCGCGTGATGTTCTCCGACAACAACGCGGGCATCGACGACTCGTTACAAGGCGGCGTCATCGCAGCCAAGTACGACACCTACAGCTTGGTGGAGCAGTGGACGTCCTACGGCTGGAACGTCTTCACCCTCCCGGACGGAAACAATTACGACCAGGTTGTTTCAGCGCTCAAGACCATGGAGGACTGGGACGCCAACGATCGCCGTCCCATGGTGGTCCTCGGGAAAACCATCAAGGGCTATTGGCCCAGCGTCTCTCACGGAAAAATTGCCGGTCAGGATCAAGTAGTAGGCTATCCCAGCCATCCCTACGCGATGAAAATGAACTCGGAATATTTCGTCGCGCTCGCCAAGACATTCGAGCAGCAATATGGCGTGGAGTTCGTGGGCATTCGCCAGGGAGCAGTCAGCGACCCGCGAGAACGTCTCATCCAGTTCAAGGCCAATATCGACATTGCAATGTCTGTGCTGGAACGCAACGGCCTGGGCGACTGGCTGGCCGGCCGTCTGGTCGCCATTGGCGACACGGTCAAGGACGAAACCAAAATACACTTCGACGTGCAGCATGACCCGTTTCTCGACGATCGACTGCGCGTCGCCAATCTCCCCGTCGATCCTCAAAAGGTCACCGTCAAGAATCGCATCTCGGGCGCCGAGAAGACGGTCTCGATCGCTCTCTTCCGCAAGCCCGGCGAAATTGCCGGAACCCGCCGGGGGATTTCGGAAATCATCAAGTGGATGAACTACGTCACCGACAGCCGCTTCATCACACTAGCCGCCGATCTGTCGGAATCCATCAACGTGGAGCACGGCAGCCTGTGGGGCCACTACGATCCGGAAACCAATCCGCTCGGCACGCGCATCAAGGCCGCCATTCAGGAAGCCGGCAACGTCTCTACCGCCATCGGCCTGGTCAGTCAAAGCGCTAGTGTCGATCCGCAAAAGTTCTCTGGCGTCTGGGCGCTGAGCGGCACTTATGGCGCGTTCACTCCGCTGATGTACACTCCCGCCCGCGTCTGGAGCCAGCAGAATCAGGACAGCAAATTCCGCACCGGCGTGTTGCATATTCTCGCCGGACATTCCGGACCGGAAACCGCCGCTGACGGCCGCACTCATTTCGGGATCTTCGCCACGCAAGTGTGGAAGCTCTTCCCGCGCGGTCAGACTATTCATCTGAATTTCTGGGATTATAACGACGTTGCGGCCGGTTATTTTGCCGCTGCCGAGATCGCCGCTCGCGACCAGAAAGTCGGCATCATCAGCATCGAAGTGGCGCGCCCCGATTTTCCCGTGGCCGACCGCTCCAAATTCGCCGACACCGATCTGAAAGCCGCCGCCAAAGGCTTTTACGTGATTCGCGACTTCGCCCCCAGCCAGCCCAAGCACGGCTATGTCGTTACCCAGGGCTCCAGTTCAACCGTGAATCTGGTGGCCATTCTGCCCCGCCTGGAGCAGGCCGGAATTAACGTGAAGGTAGTGGCGGCCATTAGCGAAGAATTATTCGATCGCCAGCCCGAATCGTATCGCAATTCCGTTTTACCTCCCGAATCCCGTTACGATCTCATGGTGGTCTCCACCGGTACGCGCCGCATGTGGCCTCTGCGCGACGTCGGTCCGCTCACTGACGCTTACTCGCTCACTTCCGATTGGGACAATCAGTGGCTCACTGGCGGTCTGGAACCGGAAGTAATCGCCGAAGCGCACCTCGACAAAGGATCGATCGCTAAAGGTATCGAACGCTTCGCCCACGCCCGCACGAAACGCCTTGACGAACAAGCGGCCCTGCTTACCCGTGTCCGCTAACGTTCATGCAAATCTTCCCGTGACCACGTTTTCTTTCCGAGACGCCCCTTGGATTGCGTGCTCAATTGACGTAGTCGTACCCGCGCCTGTTTGAACCGCGTCCTGTGATCGACGAGTTTCTCGTCAGCGTTAACTTTCATCTTCTTCATTGTGGCGCGCGCACTCCTGCGTGCCGCGTCGCCACTCTTGGCGACGCCAGCTCCTATAGAATCACATCAATGAAATCTTTCCCAATGTGCTGCGCTATTTTCTTCTCCACCGCCATCGCAGCGTTCGCTCAAACGCCCGCCCCGCTGGCCTTCGAGGTCGCATCCATCAAACCCGCCGGCGCCTTGGATCCCATGGCAATCGCGCAAGGGAAAGTGAGTGTCGGAATGAAGGTGGACGGCGCCATCTGCAACATCGGCTCGTTCTCTTTGCGCGATTTAGTTCGCGCCGCGTGCGAAGTGAAGGATTACCAGGTCTCCGGCCTCGACTCCCTTGGCGCGGCCATGAGCGCCCAGCGATTCAACATCCAGGCCACTCTTCCCGAAGGCGCCACCGAAAAGCAGGTGCCTCAGATGCTCCAGACTCTTCTCGCCGAACGGTTCAAGCTGGTAATTCATCGCGAGACCAGGGACCAATCCGTTTACGCCCTGGTCGTCGCCAAGGGTGGGCCGAAGCTCAAGGAATCCGAACCCGATCCGCCCGCCCCGGAAACTCCTCCCGACGCGCCCGATGCCTCGAAAAAGGGCGAAACGGTGATCGGCCAGGGATCCAACCAACTCCACATTAGTGGTAACATGGCCGACGGAAAAGGCATCACCATGAAGGGTGGTCCCACGGGCCAGTTGCACATGACTATGGTTGATGGAAAGATGCACATGGAAGCCGCCAAGATGACCATGGCCGGTCTGGCCGATGCCGCCAGCAGCTTCGTCGGCCGCCCCGTTGTCGACATGACGGAGCTCAAGGGAAATTACCAGGTGACTCTAGATCTCTCGATGGACGATCTGAAGAGTGTCGCCAAAGCCGCGGGTCTGAACATGCCCGGAACACCCGGCGGCAATGCCGGCAACGCCCCTGTGGATGCCGCGGACCCATCCGGCTCAAGCATTTTCGCCTCTGTTCAGCAATTGGGCCTGAAACTGGAAGCTCGAAAAGCGCCGCTTCCTTTCGTCGTCGTCGATCATTTCGAGAAATCCCCCACTGAGAATTGAAGCGAGAGTTCGCGGGCATTAGCATATGCGCCGCCCTCAAACACCACCGCCCATAGCTTCCCGCCGCTGTGCCTGGTCCCCAATCCCCAACCCCCAATCCCCAATCCCAACGGTGAGCCCCAGCGAGCCGGTAAAATGGACCAATGACCACGGCGTCCCCAGCAGCCGGCATCAGCCCGGAGTTTATCGATCAGATTCGCAGCAAGCTCGCCCGCACGACAGTCGAGCATTACATCAACGGTCAGTGGACCGAGGGCGCGCGCGGCGAAACTTTCGAAACGCTCGACCCTTCCACCAACCGCGTGCTGGCTCGCGCCTGGCGCGGCCACTCCGAAGATATCGATCGCGCGGCCCAAGCGGCGCATGCGGCGTTTCAAAAGTGGGGCCACGGCAAAGCCAAGGACCGCAAGAAATATTTGCTCAAAATTGCCGGCCTGATCGAAAAGCACGGCGACGAGCTTGCCACCATAATGCCTGGACGCGGGCCAAGCGCTCAAGATCGTTCGTGCGCAAATCGCCCGCACGGCCGAGAACTTCAGTTTCTACGCCGAATACGCCGAAAAGGCCATGGACGGCCGAACGTATCCGGTGGATCACGAGTGGCTCAACTACAGCCTGCGCGTCCCCATCGGCCCGTGCGGCATCATCACGCCCTGGAACGCGCCCATGATGCTGTCCACGTGGCGCATCGCTCCGGCGCTCGCCACCGGCAACACGGTGATCTTGAAGCCCGCCGAGTGGTCGCCACTCACCGCCTGGAAGCTCGCGCAGATCTTCGAAGAGGCCGACCTGCCACCCGGCGTCTGCAACGTCGTCCAAGGATTCGGCGAAGAAGCGGGCGCTCCGCTGGTGGCTCATCCATTGGTTCCTCTGATCACGTTCACCGGCGAAACCACCACCGGCTCCATCGTCATGAAAACCGGCGCCGATCAGTTGAAGCGCCTCTCGCTCGAGCTCGGAGGCAAATCGCCCGCCGTTATTTTTGCCGACGCCGATCTGGACCGCGCCCTCGACGCCACCATCTTCCAGATCTACAGCTTCAACGGGGAACGCTGCACCGCGAATTCTCGCGCCTTGATCGAAGAGTGCGTCTTCGACGAATTCAGCGCGGCACTGGCTGCTCGCGCCGCGCGCGTCAAAGTGGGCAGCCCGCTCAATCCCGATACCGAAGTCGGCCCACTCATCCACCCCGAACATCGCGACCGCGTGCTCGGCTACATCGAGAGCGGCAAGCAGGAAGGCGCCAGACTATTGGTTGGTGGAGAACGCGTGGGATCAGAAGGAAACTACGTCTCCCCCGCCCTGTTCACGGGCCAAAATCATATGCGCATCGCGCAGGAGGAAATCTTCGGCCCGGTCCTCACTGCAATTCCATTCAAAGACGAAGCCGACGCGCTCATGCTAGCCAATGACGTAAAATACGGCCTTGCTTCCTATATTTGGACCGGCGATGTCACCCGTGCGCACCGAATGGCGCTGGCGCTCGAAGCGGGCATGACCTGGATCAACAGTCACAACGTGCGCCATCTTCCCACGCCTTTCGGCGGCGTCAAATTCAGCGGCACGCATCGCGAGGGCGGCGAGCATTCCTTCGAGTTTTACACCGAGCTGAAGCACATTGCGGTGCCTCTCACGTCGCATGCCATTCCTGGGTTTGGAAAAAAGTGACTGGAAAAGGGTGACTGGAATATCATGACCTTCCCCCGTGTAATTCGCGTTGGGCACGTCGTTCTCTCGGTCGCCGATCTCACGGCCTCGCGCCACTTCTACGTCGATCTCCTCGGCTTCAACGTGGTTCATGAAGACGATCGCGCGCTCTACTTGCGCGGTGTCGAGGATCGCGAATGGAGCCTGAAGCTGGAACTTGGTGCCGTGCCCGGCGTCAAACAACTGGCCTACAAGGCTGGATCGGAAGCGGCGCTCGATGAAATCGCCGCCATCGCAAAAGCCGAAGGCCTGTCGCATCGATTCGAGACTGAGCGCGATCGCCCGCGCGTCTTGCGCCTCCAAGATCCTTTCGGGTTTCCCATCGCCTTCTATTACGAATCCGTCAAACATCCCTGGCTGCTCCAGCGCTTCGATCTGCACCGCGGCCCCGGCATCCAGCGTATCGATCACATCAACGTGCTGTCACCCCAGGTGAAGCAGCTTTCGGACTGGTACCAAAAGCATTTGGATTTTCGTCTTACCGAATCCACCGAGGACGACGCCGGCCGCATCTGGGCCACCTGGATGCAGCGCAAGGGCCACGCACACGATCTGGCCACCACCAACGGAGCCGGGCCGCGCCTGCATCATTTCGCCTATTGGCTGCCCGATGGCGCGCGTATTACGCAGTTGTGCGATATTCTGGCTGGCGCCTTTGAAGGCGACCGTATCGAGCGCGGCCCCGGCCGCCACGGCATCACCAACGCCTACTTCCTATATCTCCGCGACCCCGACGGTCACCGCATCGAGCTTTATACCTCCGATTACCTAAGCGTGGACCCGGATTTCGAACCCATCCGCTGGCAGTTGCACGACCCTCGCCGCCAGGCCCTGTGGGGAGGCAACGCACCCAAAAGCTGGTTCCTCGAAGGCAGCCCAGTGGAAACCTTCGATGGCGGCTGGGCCAAAATCGAGGAATCCGAGCTTCAGGGCTTGCCCGCCTACGTTCGCTAAGACCAGTCGAAAGTTTCTGCGTCCCCGCGGACCAGGTCCCGCGTATCATTCTTTAGAAACGATGCCGACGGCCGGCTCAGCGACGGAAGCGACAGCGGAGGCGGTATCGGGAATGGAGTTCGCCGAGGTGCTGCGCGCCAACCAATCCATGGTGTTCAGCCTGGCCTATCATTTTCTGCGGGATCGCGGCGCAGCCGAAGAGGTGGCGCAGGACGTGTTCCTGCGGCTGCATCGCAAGTTCACCGATTTTGAAAGCTCGAAACACATGACGTTCTGGCTGAGAAAGGTCACCAGCCATCGATGCATCGATTATGCTCGCAAGCGCGGGTCGCAATTCGCGATTTCATTGGAGGAGACTGCTGAGCCGTCGGTCGCCGAGCAGTCAGGCGATCCGTTGTTGAGCCGCCGGTTGCGGCAACTGATCGCAACGTTGCCCGAGAATCCGCGCATGGTCATGGTCCTGCGCTATCAGGAAGACCTGATGCCGGAGGAAATCGCGGCGCTGCTGGAGATGCCGGTGCGGACCGTCAAGAGCCATTTACAGCGTTCGCTCGCAATCCTGCGAGAGAAGATCGAGCGAAGCATGGGAGACATTCGCTGATGGAGGATTTTGAGCGCCAGGAAGATTTTGAGTGCCAGTTAAGAAACGCGCTGGCTCGCAAGGAACAGCCGGCGTGGTTCGAGGCGAAAGTGTTGGCAGCGGTTGCGCCGAAGCGGCCAAAAGTAAGCTTCTTGCGATGGGCCTTGGTGGCGTCCCTGGCCGTGGTGATTCCGGTTGCCGTCTGGACGGACCAGCGGGAACGAGCAGCGGGGGAAGCCGCGCGCTCCCGGTTACAACTCGCCCTGAGAATCACAGTCACCGAACTATCGAAGATTCAAAAGACGGTAAGAGCATCCACGGAGGACGAATGATTAGAGCTGCTTTGTTTATGATGCTTGCGTTCGCATCGCTGCGCGGGCAAGAGCTGAAGCTTCCCGCCAACCTGGATCGTCTGGCGGCGACAGCCAGCGAAGTTGTCGACGTCACCATGGATGCGAATCTGCTTCAGTTGGCCAGCCGGTTTCTCTCGGACAAGGATGCCGACGACGCCAAGGTAAAGAAGTTGATCGCGGGCCTGAAAGGCATCTATGTCAGGAGCTTCGAATTTGAGAAGGCCGGGGAATATCAGGATTCCGACGTAGAGCCCATCCGCGCACAGCTTCACACTCCGGCCTGGTCGCGGATTGTCGGGGTGCGCAGCCAGAAATCCGGCGACAACGCCGAGGTGTACATAAAAACCGAGAACGGAAAGATCGGCGGCCTCGCGATCCTGGCCACGGAACCGAAGGAGCTGACCATCGTCAGCATTGAGGGCACCATCGATCCGGATCAGCTCAGCCAACTCGGCGGCCACTTCGGAATTCCGAAGGTCGACACGCGGAAGGAGGCGGGACATGGGAAGGACGAGTAAAACCGCCCTCAACATGATCGCTGCCTGCATGCTTTCCTGCGCGGTGCTGCAGGGCGCCGAGCGCGGCTTCGACGAGATTGTCCAGGTGATTTCGGACCAGTTTCATACGCGTCCGCTACACATTCCCTTCTTCGGCCTGGTAAACGCGGCCACCTTCGTGGCTCGTCCGGCCGGCGTGAAACATCTCAACCTCGCCGTGTTTGAGAACCTGAATGTGGACGACGAAGGTGAGCGGGATATCGCCAAAGCAATTCTGATGACGGACGGCGGCTGGCGCCCATTTGTGAAGGTGCACGGGCATGCGGAAACCATCCTGGTCTTCATGGCGCAGGATCGAGGCGATTGCAAGCTGCTGGTGGTGGCTATCGAAAGCGGCGAGGCAACCGTCGTGGAATTGAAACTGAATCCGGAAGGGTTGCAGGCTTGGTTGCGCGATCCCGATACGGCCGCGGCCAAGAGCGTTTCACGATAGCCATCCCAATTGCGCCCAGTTCGCAAACCATGTCTGGATTGTTTCTAGCTCCAAATCGCCCGCGTTATCCAGCGCCTCTCCAATCGTCCGGCCCTGGCCGATGCATTGCAGCAGAAGGAATTCGCGCGGCTCCAGCCTGCGGTAATAGACGGTGAATTCGACGCGATGTACCGCCAGGAAAATCCTTTGTGGCTTCAGGCGCGCATACCGACGGACGATATGGCGGCGGGCCGGTTGGCTCACTGCGTTGCTGGCCGCGCCGTGCTCGTCCGATTGCCGGCTTTGAGCTTTAACGCGCAACTCGTCAACAGGATATTGCAATTCCAAGAGGCGGATGTAGGGCTGCAGCGCGATGGCCATTTCAGACCCGAGCTCGATCAAGTCTTCCGGACCAAGAGCCTTTCGCTCAGGGCTGTCAAAGCTCTCAATGTGCGCCCACTCCAGCCGGATCATGTCCAGCGCCAGCCCAACATTCTTGCCTGCGAACTCGGGATGCTCGGTAAGCCAGCCATCGAGCCGCGAGCCGAGGTTGCGCAGGGTGAAAGCCTGGGAGGGGCAATCGGTCAAATAAGCTTTCGCCAGCCGCTCAAAAGCGCGCTCGCCGAGCACCACCCGCAATCCGGGAAAATCCTCGCTGAATGAATCGAGAACACGGTACCAATACTGGCGGTGATAGATGTTGAGCCGTTCGGTGGAAGTGAGCCGATCGTTCGGCTTGACCAGCTCATTGGCCTGCGCGCTGACGGACGCCTTCAAAGGGCTCATCACCGCGCCGGCAACACGCCGCTGCAGGTCCAGGAGATTCATACCGGGACCTCGGCGAACTGCTCGGCCTTTCTTGCCTCAGCGTGGACCTCGTCGAAGGAAGGAATGCGATCGTCCCATTCGAGCAGAGTGGCAGTGGAACCACTACGCCGGGTCGCGTGCTGGTACAACTTCCATACCGGATCGAGCACCGGATGATCGTGCGTATCGAGAAGGTATTTCTTGAATTTCGAGTGGCCGGCGATATGAATCTGCGCCACGCGATCGGAGGGAATGCTGTTCAGATAATCGTACGGGTCGAAACCGTGATTCTGTGACGAAACGTAGATGTTATTTACGTCGAGCAGAATGCCGCAATCTGCACGCTCCACCACCTCGTTCAGGAACTCCCACTCGGTCATTTCTGAAAGGTGGAATTCCGCGTAGCTGCTGACATTCTCGACCGCGATCGGGACTTCCAGGAAATCGCGCGCTTCGCGAACCTTTCGCGCCGTGATCTCCGCCGCTTCGAAAGTATAGGGCATAGGAAGCAGATCGTGCGTGTATCTGCCATCCACGCTACCCCAGCACAGGTGATCGGTCAGCCAGGGCGTTTTGGTGCGCTGCACCAGCGCTTTCAGGCGCCGCAGATGCTCACGATTGAGAGGCTCGGCGGAACCGAAATACATGGATACGCCGTGTTGCACGACACGGTATTGTTCCAGGATCCGATCCAGAATCGCGAGCGGACGCCCGCCATCGATCATGTAATTTTCCGAAATGATTTCGAACCAATCGACGGCCGGCTTGCGTTCCAGGATGTGTTGATAATGCGGAACCCGCAGGCCGATCCCAATCCGATAATCGGTGTGTCCGTTGAATCGATTGGCCGGCACGGATTTATAAGGGTGGGAAAAGGGGCACGCTGTCTACGCGCCCCGGAGTTGCAGGTCGTTACTTTTTGGAACCGTCGGTGGCGCAGCCGCCCTTGCCCTTACACGAGTTCTTGCCCTTGCAGCCGTTGTCACTCGATCCGCAGCCACCTTTGCCTTTGCAGGAATTGAGGCCTTTGCACGCGTGCTTTTCCACTTTGTCGTCGGCAGCCTGGCCAGCGATGGAGCCCAGGGCGGAGACGCCGCTGGTCGCAGTGGCCGCGCGAGCTACAGTTCCGCTCAGCAGACCGGTGAAGGCCGCGGTGAGGACCAAAGAGCTTTTTGAAATCTTCATGACATTACCCTCCTGATGTTTCCGATAGCCTACGCGGTTTGAGCGAGTTGGGCACGAATGGCTTTCATCTGGTCGCGAGTGCCGGCGGTGCGTTTACGGCCGTCAGGTGTGGCGTCGATCAGCTTTTCCAGATTCGATGCGAATTGAGGTCCAAAAGCTGCCCGGATGTCGCCGAGGATTGGCTCGATCTTGGCGAAGATCCCGATGTGTTCCCCATTGGTTTCGGTGAACAGATCCAGGCTGATGGCTCCCCGATTGACGAGCGCCGCAGCCATATC
>JBEKLB010000075.1:0-19217 GCA_050010415.1 Bryobacteraceae bacterium
GCCAGATTCAGAACGGCCGCCATCAGCGGTTCGGAGGCGTTTATTATAAGATGGATTCGACCGCAAATTATTGATCCAGCAATATAATTCATATCGATGCAGCGTTCTATTCCGGTCCCCGCGCTTGTGGTTCTCATCGCCTCGCGAGGCATGGGGCAGACTTCCGCCGGGACTGCACCAGGCGTACCGGATCAATATCACGCGATGCTCGCCACCTACTGCTTCACCTGTCACTCGACGCGCGCAAAGATGGGCGGCCTGGCATTGGAGAGTCTGGATCTGACGGTGGCGCCGGATGACGCGCGCACCTGGGAAAAAGCCCTGCGCAAACTGCGCGGACACTTGATGCCGCCGCCGGGAAATCCCCAGCCGCCGCAGAAGGATGTGGATTCCTTCGTTACCTGGATGGAGAACACGCTCGATTCCCACCCCAAAGGCCCCACCGCCGGCTACGTGCCAATCGAACGCCTGAACCGGACCGAGTACGCCGCAGCGGTGAAAGATCTGGTGGGTGTGGACGTCAATCCAAAGGACGTGCTGCCGCAGGATATCCAGGTGGATGGCTTCGACAACATCGCGGACGCGTTGAGCGTCTCACCCGCGTTCCTCGACCAGTACATCGGCGCGGCCCGGCACGTTGCGAAGCTGGCTATTGGCGATCCCGCCGGGCATGTCGCGAATGTGAAGTACTTGATCTCGGCGGTTCAAAACGGGGATCAGCCGTTACCTCTGGGCACGCGCGGCGGTGTACGTTTCAGGCACAATTTCGCAGCCGACGGGGAGTATCACATCAGCCTGCTCGACCTGGGGCTGGGCTTGTACACCAGCACCATGGAAAACGAGAGCACGCTGGTGATCATGATTGACGGCAGAATCGTGTTCCGCAAGGCTATCGGCGGGCCCGCCGATCAGGCGCTGGCGGATCGCAAGGCAGCAGAGGCGCGAGCCGCGATCATGGACCGGTTCTCGAAAATTCCTGTCACGGTCCAGGCTGGCGTGCGCGATATCGTTGTGGCATTCATCGACCGCGCAGACGTGGAATCCGACGAGAATGTGGCAGGCGGTTTCGGGGGGATCGGCGTCCTGGGCTTTGGCTCTGGCAATGGCCGCATGGCGCGCCTGGCCGACGGCATCGAAATCGTGGGACCGTTCCATCCTGCTGGGGTTTCTAAGACTGCCAGCCGCTCGCTGATTTTTGTGTGCGATCCCCGGGGGGTTCAAGGTGACAGAAAGAAGCCGATCGGGGAGCAGGCGTGCGCCAGGCAGATTGCGGAGAACCTGGCGCGACGCGCCTTCCGCCGGCCCGTGACCGCTGAAGATGTGGACTTGTTGATGCCCTTTTATGAAGCCGGACGACAGGGTGCCGGCAGCTTCGATCAGGGGATCGAGCAAGTGGTGGCGGCCGTTCTGGCTAGCCCGGATTTTCTCTACCGCGCGATTCGCGGACCAGCGAACGCATCTCCCGGCGCCGAATTCGCTCTCACCGATCTCGAACTGGCTTCGCGCCTTTCGTTTTTCCTGTGGAACACTGGTCCGGATGAGCAACTGTTGAACCTGGCTTCGGCGGGCGGCTTAACCAAGCCCGGCGCCATGGAAAAGCAGGTGAGGCGCATGCTGGCGGACCCCAAGGCTTCCAGCCTGGTCACCAGTTTTGCGATGAAGTGGCTGAACCTGACCACTCTCGATTCCGTGCAGCCCGATCCGAATTTATTTCCAGGGTTCAGCGAACAGCTGCGCCACGATTTCTCGAAGGAAGCGGAGGATTTCATTAGCAGCATCCTTCTCGAAGACCGCAGCGTGCTGGAGCTTCTCACCTCGGACCACACTTTTCTAAATGAGCGGCTGGCTCGCCATTACGGCGTCACCGGCGTCTTCGGCCCGCAGTTCCGCGAGGTTGCACTGACGGAGAAGGAGCGCGACGGCCTGCTGGGCAAGGCGGCGGTGCTGATGCGGAGTTCGTATGGCGACCGCACGTCCCCCGTGCTGCGCGGCGCGTGGGTGCTGGACAAGCTGATCGGCACCCCTCCCACGCCTCCGCCGCCGAACACCGCGACAGACCTTTCGCAAAAGGCGGGAGAGCTGCCGAAAACGGTCCGTGCGCGGCTGGAGCAACACCGCGACAAGGCGAGCTGCAACCAGTGCCACGGTGTCATCGATCCCACGGGTCTGGCTCTCGAGAATTTCGATGCGATCGGCGAGTGGAGGACCACGGACCGCCAGGCCAAGGCTCCCATCGACGCCAAAACGGTGCTGCCGAATGGCGTTGCCATCGACGGTCCGGTGGATCTGAGGGCGCAGCTTGTCGCTCGGCCGGCCACCTTCGCCGAGGCATTTACTGAAAAGCTCATGATGTATGCCGTCAACCGGCAGTTGGAATATTTCGATATGCCGCAGGTTCGCGCGGTGGTTCGCGCGTCCGCGAAAGATAACTACAAGTTCTCGTCCATTGTTTTGGGAATCGTGAATACGGATGCATTTCGCAAGCAGGGCCCGGCAGCCGCTGGGAAGCAAAGCGTAGTTACGTCGTCGGCGAGCCGCTAGGAGATCACATGTTTATCACGAAAAAACACATCGCCCGCAGAACGGTATTGAAAGCCGCCGGAGTGAAGCTGGCGCTGCCGTTTCTCAGTGCCATGGTGCCCGCAGCGACAGCGCTGGCCCAAACAACGGCTAAGCCCAAGACGCGGGCAGCGTTCTTCTACATTCCCCACGGCGCCATCATGTTCAACACCGCGCACGGCCCGGCCATGGACAAATGGACGCCGAGTGGCTCGGGCGCCGAGTTCAAGCTCAGCCCGATCCTGGCTTCGCTCGAACCATACAAAAAATACGTAACGTCCTTCGGCAACCTCGAAAACGCGGCCAGCGCGGGATCGGTGCATACCTTCAATCCGGCGACATGGTTGAGCGCCACGCGTCCCGATACGGGCGGCCCCAAAGCGCACATGGCCACCACTCTGGATCAAGTGATCGCGAAATTCATCGGCCAGGACACGCCTCTGCCCTCTCTGGAACTGGCTTCCGAGACCACCGTTCAAGTGGCGGCGGGGGGTGGCGGGTCTTACACCACTCTTTCTTTCCGCGATGCCGATTCGCCGCTGCCGATGGAGTACAATCCGCGGAAAGTTTTTCTGGAGCTGTTTGGCGAAGGCGACACGCCGCAAGAGCGCACATCCATCAATCACCAGACCGGCAGCTTGCTGGATCTGATCATGGACCGCACTAGAAAGCTCCAGAGCGAACTGGGCAGCGGTGACCGCGCCGCGCTCGACGGCTATCTGGACAGCGTTCGCGAAATAGAGCGCCGAGCCAAGATGGCAAACTCGAAAAGTCTTGGGGACTTGAAGGTTCCGGATGCTCCAGTGGGACCGCTCGACAAGTTCGATGAGCAGGTGAAGCTGATGTTCGACCTGCTGGCTCTGGCGTTTCAGGCCGACCTCACCCGTGTGGCCTCCTACATCATGGTCGCCGAAGGCACCAACCGCACCTACAACCACATCGGTGTACCGGATTCGTTCCACCCTGTGTCGCATCACGCCAACGATATCGAGCGGATCAACAAGCTGGTCAAGATCCAAACCTGGCACGTCGAGCAATTCGCGGCATTTGTGAAGAAAATGGCGGACACTCCCGACGGGCAAGGAAGTTTGCTGGACCATTCCATCTTCATGTACGGATCGAACATGAGCAATAGCGACCTGCATAACAATTATCCGGAGCCGAATATTTTAGTTGGCGGCGGCGCCGGCAAGATGAAGCTGGTGGGCCAGCACCTGCTGCTGCCGGAACGCACCCCGATCGCGAATCTTCACCTAACGCTGTTGCAGAAGGTGGGGCTGGAGCGCGACAAGTTCGGCGACAGCACCGGTACGATCGCGGGGGTGTAGGGATGCAAGCAGTGGGAATGTTCTGCACGCCGTGGCGCACGCACTCGTGCGTGCCGCGTTCACACTCGTGTGAACGCCCAGAGCCAAAGGCTTCACCACGGAGGGTCGAGTGAATCGTCGAGATCTATTGAAGAGTGGCACGGCGGCTGCGCTCGGCATATGGGCGTCCCGCGAGGTGTTCGCGCAGAACCGGCTCACCGAGAAGATCGCGCTGATGAATGCAGGCGGCGCTAACGTGCTGGCCCTCACCACCGACGACGGGCTCGTGCTGGTGGACAGCGGCGCTCCGAAAAGTTTCGATGCCCCGGCCAAGGTTCAGACCCTCTTCAACACGCACTATCACACCGATCAGACCGGCAACAACGAAGTGTACTCAGCGACGGGCACGAAGATCATCGCCCATGAACGCACCCGCCAGTGGATGGCGACCGACTATTGGGTTCCCGCCGAAGATCGGTACCAAAAGGCCCGTCCTAAAGCCGCCTGGCCCACTGAGGTTTTCGAAACCACCGGCTCTTTAAAAATGGGGCTCGAGCAGATCGACTACGGCTACCTGCCCCTGGCCCATACCAACGGCGACATTTACGTTTACTTCCGAACTTCGAATGTTCTTGCGGTCGGCGACGTCGCATCGCCCCTGCGAGACCCGGCGCTTGATTATTTCACCGGCGCCTGGATCGGCGGCCGCCTAGACGCCATGGATGTCCTGCTCAAGCTGGCCAATGAAGAGACCAAGATTGTGCCCGCGTATGGTCCCGTTATGACGCGAACCGAATTTAAGGGCGAACGCGACATGATGGATGAGCTTCGCTCGCGCCTGTTCAAACAGGTTCGCGAAGGCGAAGGACCACAGGAGATGCTCGACGATGGCCTTCTGAAAGGCCTTCCGCGAACGTGGAAAGATCCGAACAAATTCGCGTATGACGCAGCCAAAGGACTGTGGGCTCATCATGACAAAATCGATCCCAACGTCGTCTAGAATCCTCACACTTCTTCTCGCCGCCGCCACTCTGCCGCTCTCGGCGCAAACGCCCAAAAGTTCTCTCGCCGATCTCATTGAAGAGGGAAACCGCAAAGCGGCGCTCGAACAGATTCGCGCCGGAGCCGATGTAAACGCGGCCCAAGCCGACGGTACTCGCCCCATTCAGTGGGCGGTCTACCACTTGTATTACGAAATCCTGGACGCGCTGATCGCGAAGAAAGCGAGAGTGGACGTCGCCAATGAGTTCGGATCCACGCCGCTGGCGGAAGCCGCCAAGCTGGGCGACGCCCGGATGGTGAGAACGCTGCTGGATGCCGGGGCGCAGCCCGACAAGCCCAATCAGGACGGCGAGACCGCGTTAATGCTCGCGATCAAGACCGGGGAACTGCCGGTAGTGGAAATGCTGATCAAGGCCAGCGCCAATGTGAATGCGAAGGAAACGTTTCACCATCAAACGGCTCTGATGTGGGCCGCCGATGCGCCGAAAAACCCGGGCGAGATCGTAAAGCTACTTCTTTCCAAGGGCGCCGACTTCAAGCCTCGTGCTCTCACCAGCGATTGGGGGAGCCAGATTACCTCCGAGCCACGCGCGCAGTATCGCCCGGTGGGCGGGCTGACCGCGCTGCTCTATGCGTCCCGCAGCGGCTGCTATGCCTGCGCAGAAGAACTGATCGGCGCGGGCACCGATGTGAATTACCCGACTCCGGAAGGCGTCACCCCGTTGCTCCTCGCGCTCGATAACGACCACAACGACGTGGCGAAACTGCTGCTCGATCGCGGCGCAAATCCCAATCTTTGGGACTGGTGGGGGCGCACCGCGCTCTACATCGCCATCGATCGAAGGGAAGCCGTGATCGCCCCCTTCCGTAGTGCGCTCCTGACAATCCGTATCCCCAGCGCTCCCCCTCGGCCGCGCGCTTCGGCAGGTCCGCCGGTCTCCGACCTCGAGATGATTCATGCGCTGTTGGCCGCGGGCGTGGATGTGAACCCGCAGCTCAATATGCATCGCCCCAGCCGTGGCGGGAACAGCGGACGTTTTATCGAGGAGTTCTACAATACCGGGTGCACGCCTTTGTTGCGCGCCACCATTTCGAGCGACGTGGAAGTGGTTCGAGCACTTCTCGACAAGGGCGCTTCTCCCAATATCAGCGGGATGGGCCTCACACCGTTCCTGATTGCGGCGGGCGTGGGAACCGGCGGTCGGGGAACTGGCCTGGCTTCATCCACCAGCTCGGGCGGGCCGGCGAACACGGCGATCATGGATCTGCTGCTCGAACACGGCGCCGATGTGAACGCGCAGGTCACCGGAACGCTGACGTATTCCTATCGTATTTCCCGCGCGCCCTCCGCCACCGAGGGCATGACGGCGTTGCACGTGGCGGCCCAGAAGGGCAAAGCAGATGAAGTGCGCTACCTGCTGGCGAAGGGGGCCAAAACCGACCTTCTCGATAGCAAGGGCCGCAAGCCCATTGATCTGGCGGGCAGCGAGGTTGCACGAGCCGGAGCGGCTCCCGCGCCTGCCGCGGCTGTTCGAAATTCTGGCGCCTCGGGTGAACCTGCCGCCAGAGAAACCCGGGTGCCGGGAAGCAGCCCGAGCGTGGGAGAGGGCGCAGGGAGCGCGGCCGAAATTCGGGCTCTGCTAGGGAACACAGCCTCCCGGTAGCTCTAAAGCTCAGCGTGAGACGAGACGTCGGAGTGCGGTATCGATCGGGAGGAACAGGCGCCGGCTCGCACCGGGCAGAAGCGTAAAGCCATGATGCTCGTAGAAGCGTTGCGCCCCATCGCTCTCGGCATCTACAACCATTGCGAACACCCCCATCTCCGTCCGGGCGGAGCGCTTCAAGGCATCCGCCAGCAGAACGCCGCCGAGACCAAGCCCCTGCTGAGTGCGGGCAACGGCAAGCCTGCCAAGCAAAGCCGCCGGAACCACTGGGTAGCGTGGCAGTTTCTTAATGAGCTGCGGGGAAAGAGTATCCAAGGCGATGCTGGTTGCGCTCAAGGTGTAGTATCCGGCGATTTGTCCCGAATCGCAGCTGACAGCGACAAGACACGTAGCGATCCGGCGCCGGACATCCTGGGAGGCTTGCGTTTGAAAATATCGATCAAGCGCGGCGGAGGCACTCACGAATCCGGTTCGGTCGTGCTCGTCCGTGAGCGGTTCAATCCGAAAGGTCTCGCTCACTCACTTCTCGATGAGATTCCGGTGACGCGCGAAAGCTTTCTTCAAGGCCAGGTTCGGTTTGGGCGGCTTCGTCAGAAGCTTTACGAACTGTTCCTGTGCCTCGCGCGACAGCCGAATGACCTCTACTTCGGATACCGTTTTTTGCGCGGCCTCCTGGGCGGCAGCGACGACAAAATCGCTGACCGAACGCCCCTGGATTTCCGCGGCGCGACGTACGACGGCAAGTGCTTCAGGTGCGATGCGCGCCTCCAGGCGGGCCGTCCGGTTGGTGTGTTGCTCTGGCATACCTAAGCTCCAGTTCGATCACTTTGCAGTGTACGTCACTCCACCGTACAAATCAAGGTGCGCAGATCGTCGTTCACCTAAAGAAATTGTTGGAGGCGCGGACCGGAGTCGAACCGGTGAATAAAGGTTTTGCAGACCTCTGCCTTACCACTTGGCTACCGCGCCGGAATCGGACTGGGCTTCACTGAAACCACTGGGCTTCTCTTCGCACCATACCGCGCGGCGCTCGCCGAAGTCAATTCCGCGCCCAGCCGGTGCGCTTCGCTATCGGACGCCGGAACCACGGGCAGCAGCAGGCGCGACGGATACTTCGCCGAATGATAAACGGTCTGCTCCGCCTTTTTCAAAGTGGTTTCGTCGGCGAACGCACGGCCGGTGTTGGGGTTGCGGTCGAATCGCGGGAAGTTGCTGCTGGAAACTTCGACGCGGATCGCGTGGCCGGCCAGGAACACATTGCTGGTGACGCCCACGTCAATCGTCATCGGATAGACCTTGCCTGGCTCGGCTAATTCAGCCTTTTCCAGACCACCCCGATAGCGCATCCGCAAGATGCCATCGGTCAAATTGCGCGCCTCGCCGTTGGGAAACACATCCACCAGCTTGGCGGTGAAGTCGGTATCTAGAGCCGACGTGGATGCATAGAGCACGAAACGAACCGGCCCGGTCACTTCCAAGTCCTGCTTCAATGGAGCAGTGGTGTAGACCAACACGTCTTTGCGCTTCTCCACCGGCCTCTGATCGATGGGTCCCCACGGAAAAATCTTCGGATCGCAGCACACGGCGCCACCCAGGGTCGGTACCGGATTGCGAGGATCATAGGTAAACGAATCTGTGGATGTATCCAGCGTCTTCGCCCGCTCAGGCTTCCATTGCAGGACACCTCCGCCATTCGAGGCATTGGCCGCATGTTCACTGGCCAGATACAGCGCCGTGGTGCGAGCCCGAGCCAGCGGCCAATCCGGTTCATCCCGCCAGCGATTCACTCCCATCACGAAGATATGCACCGGCGCTTCATCCACCTCAGCCCGCACGGCGTGCCACTTCTCCGGAGAAAACCGCCGGGCGTCTTCGGCTGAGCCCTTCAGCCAATGATCGAACCACTCGATCTGATAACTGCGGATCGGAGAAGAAGAGTCGTCTCCGTAACTCACGCCCTGAAACGGCGTCGACATGTTGTGCGCCCACGGGCCGATCATGATGCGGTGTTTGTCGTCCAGACGGCCGTACAGCTTGTGCAGCGCGGAAAACGCATCCAGATCGCTTTCCACGAAATTGTCGTACCAGCCGCCTACCGCGAAAACGGGAACATGCACGCGATCGATGTTCTCGCGCACGCTCAAATTCTTCCAGAAAGAATCATAGGTTGGATGATTCAAAACAGTCTGGTAAAACGCGAGCGTCCGGCGCGTGGCGGCGCGATCCACGGTCCGCAGCGGAAGATGAGTAATGTAGTCCACGAATTTCGGTTTGGCGGTTCCGGGCGCCGTCAGGTTCTGCGACATCCACAGCAGACGGTGGCCCAACTTCATCGCTCCGCCCTCGGAATAATAGCGGTCGAGATATTCGTCGGATCCCGAAACCACCGGAAAAATCGCCTTCAGATGGGGATTATCCAACAG
This sequence comes from Bryobacteraceae bacterium, assembly GCA_050010415.1. Taxonomy (GTDB): domain Bacteria; phylum Acidobacteriota; class Terriglobia; order Bryobacterales; family Bryobacteraceae; genus Palsa-89. The sequence goes on from JBEKLB010000075.1 coordinate 8,956, forward strand.
CGCCACTTGCCACTGCGCGATGCCCACGTAGGAGCCCCCGATCATGGCGACTTTGGCGTCCGACCAGGGCTGCGCCGCGATCCAGTTCAGCGTGTCGTACCCATCCGGGCCCTCCTGGTTCAGAACGTTGAACACGCCACCCGATGCATAGCGGCCACGCACGTCCTGCATCACCACCGCATAGCCATGGTTGATGAAGGACTGGTAACCCGCTGGAAGGTCCCCACCTTTGCCATACGGAGTTCGAATCAGAACCGTTGGGAATCTAGCGCTGCCGGCAGGATGGAAAACATTGGTGTCCAGCCGCACGTTGTCGCGCATCGCCACCGGCACGTGCAGCAGCTTCGCGTAGGGCGCCGCCGATGGCGTGGAGGTAGCCAAAAGCAGCCCCACGCCCGACAATAAGAGTGCAGTAAATTTTCCCACAACAACCGGCTTCCTTACGGACGCGGTTCTGCAACCAATAAGTTCGATTTGCTCTTATGATAGCAGTCCGTTAGCGCGCGCCAGTAGAGCCCGGCCACGTGACCGGGCGAATGATGTTCGCGGATATACTCGGCCGCTCGCCGGCCAATGGCGCGGCAGTCGTCGGGGCAGCATGCCAGCCAGACCAGATATTCGCACAGCATTTCCTCTTCGGCCTGGCCGGGATCCACGCGCACGCAGGCCGCTTCCGGAAAACGCGAGGTCTCGTCGCCGGCGCTCACCAGGACGGTCTTGCCCAGCCCCATCAGCCGGATCGCGATGCCGGAGGTTTCGCCCGCCATGGGATAGCGCAGGTTGATGCAGGCATCCACAGCCGAGGCGCACAGCCAGAAATCGCGCTCGTCGAGATAGCCGATGCGCAGTATTCCGGCGTCGTCGCGCAGCATGGGCTCTACAGTCCGGGCCAGATCGGAGGAAACAAAATCGCCCGCCACCAGAAGCACAATGTCGGCCGATCGGCGCGCGCGGTGGAAGGCTCGGAGCAGCGCCAGCAAGCGCTTGGATTCGCGCAGATGTCCAAAGACGCCGACCAGGAAGGTATGCGACGCAACCCCTAATTCGGCTCGCCAGCGAATCACTTCAGAGCGAGCTGGAAGGTCCGGCGGCAGGGCGAACAGATGTGGTATTTCGTGGACGGTGGCGCCGCGCACGTGCTCATGCACCAGAGCCGCCGCCCGCGGATTGTGGACGATCACGGCGTGTGACCGCTCGGCGACGCGTTTGATCATCGGATAGCGGAAGTACTCCGGATCGGCGGCCGAACGCGAGCGCCTGCGCCACAGCTCGCGCGCCAGATCTTCGCTCCAATGCCCGTAGTTGTAAACGAACTCGGCGACATACTCCCGTTCGTTCTCGCCACCCAGAAAGAAATGATGCAGCACCGCATCATGCAGCACCGCCACACCCGGTGTTTTGAGCGCGTGTCCGTATATTTCGCCGTGCAACCGGTTATTGCCCAGATGATAGAGGGGCATATCGGCGTCACGCGCGTTCACCTTTACCGCACCGAGCGGCGAAAGAGCGCGCAGCAGTTCGGCGGAATAATCGGCGACGCCCGAGCGCGCCGGTGGTAGAGGCGAGAAGAAACCGACAGTCAAGTTTTCCTGCGCGGACCAAAAAGAGCCGTCCCCACACGCACTATGGTCGCGCCCTCCTCAATGGCCACTTCAAGGTCGTGCGACATTCCGATGGACAGATGTTGCAGGCCGTTTTGACCGGCCAGCTCGCGCAAGCGCGCGAAATACGGCCGCGATTTTTCCGCGTCCTCAGACCATGGCGGCATTGTCATCAACCCCAACAACCGCAAATGCGGGCACCCTCGAATGGCCTCCACCAGCGCCGGCACCTCCCCAGGCGCGGCGCCAGCTTTAGCTGGCTCGGAGGACAATTTTACTTCAATTAAGACGTCAATACCAGGGGAGGGGCCATCGCCGGGCACGTCCCCGTCCAGCCGCCGGGCGATTTTTGCGGAATCCACGGTGTGGATGCAATCGAAAATCTCCGCCGCTTTTTTCGTTTTGTTGGACTGCAGATGGCCGATGAAATGGTAGCGGGCACCGGGGCAATCGGCCAATTCCTCCCGTTTGGTGTCGAACTCCTGCACGTAATTTTCGCCGAAGTCGCGCAGTCCGAGCGCGAAGGCGTCGCGAATCGCAGAGGCTGGGAATTTTTTGGTCACAGCCAGCAGCAGGATGTCGGTGCGTTTGCGTCCGGCACGAGCCGCCGCGGCGGCCATGCGAGATTCCACTTGGTCTAATTTTTCTTTCAGCAATTGTCGATCAATAGGTTAGCGCAGTGACCGAAGTGGTTGGGACCGAAATCCTTCGCGCCGTCGAGCGCTTCCTTGCATCCAGCCAGTATCCGGTATTGTGCGAGCCGGGCGAGGAGTGGCTGGCGATTACGCCCGACAATTTTGTGCTCGAAGTGCGCGGCGCCTGCGTCCAGTTGCAGGCCTGGGACCAGCGGCGCAACCTGGTGCGGCGCGTCACCGCCGTCGAGCGGGAGACGCGCGGGAAACTGGCGCTGAAAGTGGCGCGCTTCGGCAAACCTCAGGGCACGCTGGAACTGATGGACCGCGGCCGCGCGCTACGCGACAACGTACCTCAGAAAACAGCCCGGCTGGGATTTCGCGAGCAGTTCCGTCAATTTCTCCGCCGCCAGTTCCCCTCTTACAAGCTTGCGGATTTGACCACCGAGGCCGATCTCGAACACACACTCTCGCCGGCCTATCCTCGAGCTTTCCTGCGGCAGGGCGCTGCGGCGTGGGCAGCCATCGGAGCGCCGCTCGATGCCAGCCGTCCTGATGGTGTTCTCACCTTCGGTCTGATTTGGCTCGACTATCTGCGGCAGCGAGAGCCATGGCTCGCTTTGCAAGGCTTGGTTCTCTATCTTCCGTCGGCCCATGCCAAGACCACCTGCCTGCGCTTGTTGTTCCTGGACCCAGCCGCCGCCGAGTATCGCGCTTTCGCTTATGACGACCAGGGTTTAGAGGAAAGGATCGATCTTCTGGACTACGGAAATCTCGATACACACCTGGAACCGCGGCAGGGGCGCGAGCTGCCACGGCCCGTCCGCAGCGATGGCCACAACCCCGAAGCCTGGCTCGAATCCGTAGTCAGAAGCCAGATTCAAGAAATCGACGCGACCCTTTTGCCTGCGCCCGTGTATGGTCAGGTACCTGCGTTCGCCGCCCGGGATCGGGGAGTGATGGATCTGCTGGCCGTCGACTATCGAGGCCGGCTCGCGGTAATCGAATTGAAGGCGTCGGAAGACGTTCACCTGCCTTTGCAGGCCATGGACTACTGGATGCGCGTCCAATGGCACGTCGAACGCAATGAGTTCCAGGCCAAGGGCTACTTCCCGGGCCGTGAGTTGATTCGCGAAGCCCCGCGGCTGCTGCTGGTGTCGCCGGCGCTCGACTTGCATCCCTCCAACGAACGCGTGTTACGTTACTTTTCACCGCGGATTCCGGTCGAACGAATAGGCGTAGGATTAGAATGGCGGAAGGAGCTGAAGGTGATGTACCGCTCTGGAACGCCCTGCCCGCTCCAAACCGGAAGCCACACATGTCAATCCAAGTTTTCGACCACGTGAAAGACGCGATCCGTAGTCTGGATCCGGAAGACATCCGCAAACACACCGAACGGCCGCTCCGCTTGTTGCTCTACGCTGACAATGAGCGGCAATACCGCGACATGGAGGACTATTTCGTCCCGCGCGATCTTTCCGCAGCCAAACGGGCACAGGTTCGCCGCTTGATCTATCGCGCCGAGGAAGGCGCTGTCGCGCCGGCGAAAGGCGACCTGGAGATTTACTTCGACCCCTCGCACGATTTGAACGCCCAGGAATCCGGCGTCTTTGGATTCAATCCGGGAGCGCCAACGAGCACGATGCATGCGATCCTTCACCAGCGGCCGGATCTGGCGGTGCCGCTGGCCTTGCATCTTCTGCCTTTTCGCCAGGAGGTGTCGCGGCGCATGGTGAAGAAGGTCGCCAAGGAAAACGCTCTCTTTTCGTTGGCCACTGCGTTGCCCGACATCGTACCGTTCATTTCCCTGCCCTGGGCCGTGGGTGAATTCGCCTCCGATACCGCGTTCCTCACGGCGAACCAGATCCGCCTGGCGTTCCTGCTCGCAGCGGCCAACGACCGCGATGTAGGCTATCACGAACAGCGCGGCGAGATCGCGTCCATTATCCTGGGCGCCTTCGGTTGGCGGGCGCTGGCTCGCGAGCTGGTCGGAAAAATCCCGTGGGGCGGCGGACTGATTCCGAAAGCGGCGATCGCTTACGCCGGTACTCGAGTAGCGGGCCTGTCGCTCGAGCGTTACTATCGCATCGGGAAAGCCTACACGCGAGCCGAGCGCCGCAGCGCCTATGAGGATGCCTTGGAACGCGGCAAGCACCTGGTAGGCGGCCTGATCGAAGGCTTTCAGCAGCGTGGTACCCGGCGAAGCTCCTAAGAAGCAACCAGCCGGGCGCGTGGATACGTCCAAGGTCCTGAAGGCTGATTTGCAGTCACGCGTTTTGTAGTCACACGCTTTGTAGTCACACCTGGCGCAGTTGTGCCATCCGAAGTTGATACTTTATATTGGTGCGGGAGGATCTTATGGTGCTTCGTTTGGCTATGATTGGCGTGATTGCATTCAGCCTTTGTTCCGCCGATACGCTCACCCTCCGCAGCGGAACAGTGGTAACGAGCCAGTATGTCGGAGGTGACGCACGCCACATTCGCATGGCGATCGGCGATCATGTGGATACCTTCAACGTGGAGGACGTTGGCGATCTGGAGTTCAGCGGAAATGCAGCTCCGGCGTCGCAACCACCCCCTCCCCAAAATCAAGGCCAACCTCAGGGATTCGCGCAGCAACAGCAGGCGCCTCCGCCCATGCCGGTGGCCGGCATCCAGATTCCCGCCGGAACGCCGATTACCGTTCGCATGATCGATGCGGTGGACTCCAAGGTTACTCACCTGGGTCAAACCTTTCGCGCCAGCGTGGACGAACCGGTGGTGATCAACGGTCAAACGGTGATTCCTCGCGGCGCCGACGCCCTGGCGAAGCTGGTGGAGGACCAGCAATCGGGCAAGTTTGAAGGAAAAACCATCCTGACCCTGGCCCTGACCGATATCACCATCAATGGACAAATGATCGACACAACCACCGGGGACGTCACGCGGGCCAGCAGCTCACGCGGTGCGCGCACGGCGAAGGTAGTGGGCGGTGCTACCGCGCTTGGAGCCATCATCGGCGCACTGGCCGGTGGGGGGAGAGGCGCAGCGATCGGGGCAGCTTCGGGAGCGGCGGTCGGCGGAGGCGCCGAGGTTCTTACCAGAGGGCAGCAGGTGAAGATCCCCTCTGAGACGCGTCTGAACTTTACCCTGCAGCAGCCGATTCAGTTTTAGGACTGGCGTTCCCGCCGGGCAAGATTATAGGTTGAAAGGGCTTTTTGGGGCATCGTAATGCACGCGGCCGGAATCCAACACAACAGAGGGGGAGTTGTGTTAAGGAATCGTAACTGGTACATTAGACAAACAGGTCTTATCAGTGCTGGGCGTACTACTTTGGGAGTTCAGAGGAGCATTTTGAAGCCACTTCTCGCGGCTGTACTAGCTGTAACTGTCTGTTCTCCGGTGGCCTTCTCCGAACCGAAAGCGCCCCCCGTGCCAGAAGAGCAGATGGTGAGCCGGTACTTGGAAGCCACCCAGGCCCAACAAAGTGCGCTGCGCGGCGGAACGGAAGAGATAGATATAGACGCTGCCGTTCCTAAGTTCAAGAAGCAAGGCAAGTTACACGCACTGCGCAGCATTTCCAAACTGGGCAAGATCACCTACAAGGCGCTGGGGTTTAGCGGCGACAATGTGGTGAAAACTGAAGTCATCGCTAACTATCTAAAGGCCGAAGTAGAAGCCGCTAAGGGTCCCTCCGACGTCGCCCTCACTCCGCAGAACTACAAGTTCAAATTCAAAGGCACCTACCAGTGGAACGGCCGCGATGTCTATGTCTTGCACCTGAATCCGCGCCAAAAGAAGGTGGGGCTTTTCAAGGGCGAATTGTGGCTGGACGCGGAGACGTATATGCCGGTCCGCGAGTCTGGCACCTTCGTCAAATCACCTTCCTTCATGTTGAAGAAGATGCAGTTCGTGCGCGACTATGACCTCCAGAATGGAGTTTCGCTCCCGCAGCGCACCGAGAGCCGCGTGGATACGCGATTCTTCGGCCAAGTGCAGCTGAATATCAATTATTTGACGTTCTCCAAGGACGCTGTGCAGGCTGGTGCTGAAGACGCCGAAGCGGTGGCCGACAGCGGAGCGGATGAACAGTAACCTCGGTCCACTTTAGGTTTCGCGCTTCAACCTGATAAACTGGCATTTTAGCCGCAATAATCTGCTCAAGGGTTGTTGTTTGTTGTTGTTAGCCGATAAACACCGTAAGCTGAAAGGGTCCATGAGAACGCTATTCCTAAATCCACCTTCCTTTGAGGGCTTCGATGGCGGCGCTGGCTCGCGCTGGCCGGCGTCGCGCGAAATCGAGTCCTACTGGTATCCGGTGTGGCTGGCTTACCCCGCTGGGATGCTCGAAGACAGCAAGTTGGTGGATGGTCCGCCCCACAAGTTCAGCATCGAACAAACTGTGGCGATGGCCAAGGATTTCGAGCTGCTGGTGCTGTTCACTTCGAGCCCCGGATTCGACGTCGATGTCCGGATCGCTGAAATGATGAAGGACGTAAACCCGAAGATGAAAGTGGGTTTTGTCGGTCCACCGGTGACGATCGAGCCGGAGAAATCGTTGCGAGCTTCCAAGGCCATCGACTTCGTGGTGCGCCGCGAGTTTGATCACCAGATTGTGCAGTACGCCAAAGGCACCCCGCTTTCCGAACTTCCCGGCGTCAGCTATTGGAAAGATGGCGACGTGGTGCACAATCCGGAAGGCGGCGTCATTGAAAATCTGGACGAACTGCCCTGGGTGACCAAGGTCTACAAGCGCGACCTCGATTTCAAGCGCTACAACGTTCCGTTCCTGCTGAACCCCTTCGTTTCGTTTTACACCACCCGAGGCTGTCCGGCCATGTGTACCTTCTGCCTATGGCCGCAGACGCATTCCGGGCACCGCTGGCGTTTGCGATCGTCGGACGATGTCGCGGCCGAGTGCAAGTACACGCTGGAAAATTTCCCCGGGCTGAAAGAGATCTTCTTTGACGACGACACCTTCAACTATCGCAAGGCGCGCGCGATTGAGCTGTCGAATAAGCTGGGACCGCTGAACTTCACCTGGAGCTGTACCTCGCGCGTCACCACCGACTACGACACGCTGAAGGCGATGAAGGACGCCGGCTGCCGATTGCTGATCGTGGGCTATGAATCAGGAGACGAGCAAATCCTAAAGAACATCAAGAAGGGCGCCACCATCGATATGGCGCAGCGCTTCACCGAGAACTGCCACAAGCTGGGGTTGACCATCCACGGCGACTTCATCGTGGGTCTCCCCGGTGAGACGCGGCAAACCTTGCGCAAGACCATCGAGTTCGCGAAGAAGCTGGACGTCGAAACCATTCAGGTTTCTCTCGGCCATGCATTTCCCGGCACGGAATTCTACGAGCACGCCAAGCAAAATGGCCTGGTGAACATCGAGGGCATGACGGATTCGGGCGGCCACCAGCTTCCCAATGCCGTCTATCCCGGCTTCGATAAAGGCGAGTTGGTGGAATGGGTGGAGCGCTTCTACTCGGAATATTACTTCCGCCCGAAAGCCGTATGGCGCGTGGTATCGAGCGCCGTTCGCAACAACGACATCCCGCGTCTCTATAAAGAAGCGCGCGAATATCTCTTTGTAAGCCGGGGCCGGAAGAAATTCGTCAAAGAACAAAAGGAAGCCGCCGCGGCGCTACAGGGAAGCGCATCGTAAAATGGCTGGGGCCGTGGCCATTGCTGGCACGCGACGCGTCGATCTCAAAACCAAACTCCTTACTCTTTTTGTTGTTGCCACCAACGTTCTCGGCAACTTCGCCATGTCCTGGGGTATGAAGCACCAGGCCGTCGATCTGGGTCTTTCTCCACTCGCTTATATTCGCTTGATCTTCACGCCTTGGGTGTTGCTGGGAACGCTGCTTCTGATCCTTTGGCTGCTCTCGCGGATGACGCTGCTGGGTTGGGCCGATCTGAGCTACGTGCTGCCGGTAACGTCCATCGCTTACGTCGCAAGCGCCGTGCTCGGTAAAGTGTTCTTCGGCGAACAGGTCACCTGGCAACGGTGGCTCGGAACCGCATTCATCGTGGTCGGCATTATTTTCGTCGGGCTCACAGCAGCCAATACGACCAGGCAGGAATCAGCGCGATGAAGTGGTGGATGGTGGGAACTATTGTCGGCTCGACAGTCCTGGCGGATTTGTTGCAAAGTTTCGAGATGAAGCGTCACATGGTGGCCGTCGAGGATCTGCGTCCTGGACGGCTGGCTGGGATGCTGCGCGGGCTGGCTCAACGCGGGCTGCTGGTGCTGGCTGTTTTCTTCATGGCGATTTCGTTCTTCGCCTTTATGAAGCTGCTTTCGGTAGCCGATCTGAGCTTCGCCGTTCCGGTGACTGCGGCCAGCGTTGCGCTAGAGACCGTGCTCGCGAGGCTGGTCCTGCGCGAAAACGTGACGGCTCTGCGCTGGGCCGGCGCACTCTCGGTGGCTTGCGGCGTGGCGCTGCTGGCGATGTGATCCGGCTCCACGTCGTGTTCGTCGCAGTTGCGATCGCCGCCGCACTGTATCAGTTCATCGCGATCATTGCGACTCTTTACCACCGCCGCCAACCCCCAATCCCCAATCCCCAACCGCTTCCTGTTTCCATTCTAAAACCAGTCTACGGCAAGGACGCGGGCTTTTACGAAGCGATTCGCACCCACGCCATCCAGCAATATCCTAAGTTCGAAATCCTTTTTGGTATCCGGCGAGCGGACGATCCCGCACGCGCGGAAGTGGAGCGGCTGATGGCCGAGTTCCCTGCCCTGCCGATCCGGCTGGTGGTGTGTACGACGTCCACTCCCAATATGAAGGTCGGATCGCTGATCGATCTCGCGCGGGAAGCGCGCTACTCCATTCTCATCGTGAACGACAGCGACATCAGCGTGCCTCTAGGCTACATCGCCCAGGTCACTGCTCCGCTCGCGCAGCCGGGCATCGGTCTGGTTACTTGCCTCTATCGAGCGGAAGTGCGCGACTGGCCGAGCCGCTTTGAAGCGCTCGCCATCGCCACCGATTTCGCGCCCAGCACCCTGGTGGCACGATTGTTCGGCGTGTCGGACTTTGGCCTGGGCTCGACGCTGGTATTTCGGAGGGCGGATCTCGATCGCATCGGCGGATTTCACGCGATCGCCGATTACCTCGCCGACGATTATCAGCTCGGCCACAAATTGCACGCGTTGGGACTGCGCAACATGATTTCTGAAGTGGTGGTGAGCACCCGGCTCGCGTCGGGATCGTGGGCCGGCGCCTGGCGGCATCAACAGCGCTGGGCGAAAACGATTCGACTGTCCGGTGGCGCCGGGTACGCCGGCTTGCCGATTACCTACGCCAGCCTGTGGGTTCTGATCGCAGCAGGGTTCGGGCTGTGGTGGATCGCGCTACCGCTGCTCGCGATCCGTATGGCCATGGCGATCGTCAGCGGTTGGCTCCTGGGAAGCAGCGATGTCTGGAAATATTGCTATGCGATCCCAGTGCGCGATCTGGCCGGCGTCGCGGTTTGGGCAACCGGGCTGGTCGGGCGCACAGTAGTGTGGCGCGATCAGAAGCTCCAGCTGGATGACGAAGGAAGGATCGTTGGGAGCGCGCGCTTGCTATAATGGATCTCGCGCGCCCGTAGCTCAGTTGGATAGAGCGTCTGGCTACGAACCAGTAAAAACCCGCAGCACGCCCCACTCCAAACCAATCAAAGTAGCGACTTATGGCGAGCGTATTGGGCCCGATTGGGCTGGGTTAGGGTGGCGAGTAGCACAAAACCTAGCACACAAATTGGCGGAGACTTGAGCCCACCTTCGGCTCTAGTTGCAGTGCGTGCAACTATTCCACTCCTTCCCATGCCCCATTCAGCCAAGCGGAAATCGACATAGGTTTCCCCCGGTGCGTAGCGTGTGGGAGTCGGTTGAGTGCTCATTATCGTTTGCCTTCAGACGCAGGAAAGCGCGACGTTTCCGCCGCGCCTCTCTGTGAAAGGAGGTAGCTAACCAGACACATCCCGGCCCAGCCAACCCTGCCATGCCTTAGACTGCCAGCTAAAGGCGCTGTCGAAACTATAGTGGTTGC
>JBEKLB010000076.1:0-19187 GCA_050010415.1 Bryobacteraceae bacterium
GGTCCGCCGTTTCGAACCATCCTGGACCACGGCATTCAGGTGGGCATGCACGGCGATGGCGTACACATTGCGCCACTGAATCCCTGGCTGCACATCTACTACGCCACAACCGGGATCAATTCGTTTGGCGATCAGGTGAACCCGGCGCAGCAGCTCACGCGTGCGGAGGCGCTGCGCTTGTTTACGCGCAACAACAGTTGGTTCCTTCGGATGGAAGACAAAATCGGATCAGTGGAGCCTGGAAAGCTGGCGGACATCGCCGTGTTGGATCGCGATTATTTCAGCGTGCCCGACGCCGAGATCAAGAAAATCCGGTCCGTGCTCACCGTCGTGAATGGCAATGTCGTTCACAATGCGGGTATCCTTTAGTTCTTGAGCCGTCAGGTCATCCTAGTCGCTCTTGTCGTCCTCGCACTGCGCCTTCCGTTCCTCAACCAGGCATTGCAGGGTGACGACGTCCTCTACCTCACCGAGGCCGCCCACGCGCAAATCGAGCCACTGCATCCCAAACACACCACCTATGTCTTCATGGGACGCGACATCGATATGCGTGGCCAATCCCATCCGCCTCTCAATGCCTGGTTCCTCGCACTGCTGATCGCCATCGGCCATGGCGTTTCCGAGATCCCCTTCCATGCCGCGTATATCCTTTTCTCGCTGATCGCCGCCTTCAGCGCGCTTTCGCTCGCCCGCCGTTTCAGCCCGCACCCGCTGCTTGCCACTCTGCTCTTCTGCGCCACTCCCACCTTCATCATCAATGGAACATCGCTCGAAGCGGACTTGCCCTTCGTCGCTCTCTGGCTGCTCTCAACGGCGCTCTACATCCTGGCTGTCGACCGCAACTCGAGTTCCTGGCTGATCGCTTCTTCGATCGCCATGGCGTTGACCGCTCTCACCGCCTATCAATCCATTCTGCTGGTGCCGATCCTTTTTCTCTACGGCCGGAGGTCAAGGTCCGCGCGCATCGCGGCGTTCACTCCTCTCGCCGTGCTCCTGGCTTGGAACATTTTCGAACGCCTCTCCACGGGCGCACTTCCGGCGGGAGTTCTCGCGAGCTACATGTCCACCTACGGTCTCCAGGTGCTGGCGCAGAAGATCAAAAGCGCTGTCGCGTTGACCGGTCATTTGGCCTGGCTAACCTTCCCCACGCTCTGGATTCCCTCGCTCTTCGCAATCCCTTTCGCTGGCGTCGCTGCCATCGGGGCCGCGTTCTACGATTGGAACCCGCTCTTCTGGGGCTCCATCGCGGTAGGCGTTGGCATTCTGATCTGCTGCGCTCGCCAATGGCGCGATTTTCTCGCCCAATGGGTGCTTATCTTTTTCGCTGGAGCGCTCGCCATCTTCTTCGCTGGCTCCGCTCGTTACCTGCTCCCAATTGCGCTGCCCATCGCGATCCTGGCCACCCAGCGCGCCAGACCTCGCCTTCTCGCCAGCAGCCTGGCTTGCGGATTCGCATTGAGTCTCGCGCTCGCCCGAGTGAACTATCAGCACTGGGATGGATACCGCCAGTTCGCGCGCCAGCTTCAGGATCAGGCAAAATCGAAACGGCTTTGGATCAACGGCGAGTGGGGACTTCGCTACTATTTCGAATCCGAAGGCGGGCTCCCGCTGCACCAGGGCCAGGCGATCCATCCCGACGAAATAGTGGTGTCGAGCAAACTGAGCTATCCCATCCCATTCACCAGCGGCGGCGGAGTTCTGGCACCCGTTGCGGAGCGAAGCATTACGTCATCCATCCCCTTCCGCATCGTCGCGCTCAATGGCCGAGCGGCTTATTCCACCACCATGTTCGGCCTGCGCTCGTTCGATATTTCGCGCGCACCCATCGACCAGGTCAGCGCCCAATTGATGATCGAACGCAAGCCCTCCCTGACCGATCTGCCGATGAATGCGCCCCAAGCCGAGCAGCAGATCGTCAGCGGCCTTTATCAACTCGAAAGCGGCCAATGGCGTTGGATGAGCCAGACTGCCACCATCCTTTTGAAACCGCCGGACCAGCCCAAGCCAGTAACCGTTCAGTTCACCATCCCCGATGCATCGCCGGCTCGCGAGGTAACCATCACGTTGAACGATCAAACCGTTGCCGCTCAAACCTACCCTGCCCCTGGCACGTATTCTCTCTCCAGCCCGCCACTGAGGCCCGATGGCGACACTGCCACGCTCACCATCACGGTGGACAAGAGCTTTTCCGTTCCAGGCGACAGCCGTCAGCTGGCGATTATATTGACTCGAGTTGGATTCAGGTAGCGTCTAAAGGTGGGAGACTGAAGTATGAAGCCAATCGATAAGAAAGTTAAGGAAGACCTGAAGGAAGGCAAAGTCCCGAAGCAAATCGAAGATCTTCCCTCGGAATGGTCGAAGGAAGATCGCGATCTGGAGCACCGCGAGCCCGACCTGGGCGAACTGGACGAAGATCCCTCGGAGCTCTGAGGGGCCTCCCGCACGCGTAGTCTCGTTTTATGCTATATTCGATATTTCGAATATTCATATTCGTAGACTTTCATGCAGGATGCCCTTCGCCAGTTCAAAGCAGACTTTTTTCAGGCGCTGGCTCACCCCACTCGCATCGCAATTGTCGAGCAGCTGCGAGATGGTGAGTTATCGGCCGGCGCTTTGATCGGCCGGCTTGGGATCGAGCAGGCCAACGCTTCGCAACACCTTGCCGTCCTACGCGGGAAGAATATTCTCCTAAGCCGCAAGTCCGGGAATCAAGTTTTTTACGCCGTGCGCGATCCCTTGATCATCGAGGTTCTCGACGTGATGCGCCGCTACTTTCATGCTCATATGAGCGAAGTACTGGCCACGCTAAAAGCCATCGATAAGGCTGACAAAGCCGATAAGAGCCATAGATGAGGATTCCAGACCAATGGCTTCCGGAATCGGTACGGTGCTTGCGCACTTATTCGCGGCACGACTTTGGCGCAGACCTGCTGGCTGGCTTTACCGTTGGTCTGGTGGCATTGCCGCTGGCCATGGCGTTCGGCATTGCATCCGGCGTCACTCCACAAGCCGGCCTGTACACCGCGATCATTGCGGGCGGATTGATCTCGGCGTTGGGCGGATCCCGCATGCAGATCGGCGGACCAACCGGCGCGTTCGTGGTCATCGTGGCGGGAATTGTCGCGAAGTTCGGAGTGGCAGGTCTGGCGCTGGTCACCATGATGGCCGGCGCAATGCTCATCGTCATGGGACTCACCGGCCTCGGTTCAGCGGTCAAATTCATTCCCCGCCCCGTGACCATCGGTTTCACCAATGGCATCGCGCTGCTGATTGCATCCACCCAGATCAAAGACTTCTTGGGGCTGAAGACCGGCGATGTGCCGAGCGCTTTTATTCCACGCATGGCTGTTCTCGCTAGACACCTTGGCACGCTGGACTGGCGGGCGACGGGCCTTTCGCTTGCGACCCTGGCCATCATAATCTTTCTGCCTCGAATTACCAGGCGAATTCCCGGATCGATTCTCGCGCTCTTGGGTTGCACCATTTTCGTAGCCCTGTTCCACGTTCCGATCGAGACCATCGGAAGCAAGTTCGGTGGAATTCCGGCTGGCTTTCCTAAACTATCCATCCCCGCATTCAAACTCGACCAGGTGCTGCTTCTATTTCCCTCGGCGATGACTGTCGCGCTCTTAGCCGCGGTAGAGAGCCTGCTTTCGGCTGTGGTGGCCGACAGCATGAGCGGGACCAGGCACAACTCGAATTTGGAACTTGTGGCGCAAGGCCTTGCCAATCTCGCTTCGCCGTTATTCGGCGGCATTCCAGCCACGGGCGCCATTGCGCGGACCGCCACCAACATCCGGGCTGGCGCGCGCACTCCAGTCTCGGGAGTGATCCACGCACTCACGCTTCTGATGGTACTGGTGATCGCGGCGCCGCTCGCCCGCTACATTCCGCTCGCTACGCTGGCCGCGGTTCTCTTTGTCGTGGCCTACAACATGGGCGAATGGCGAGAGATCGGCACCATCCTGCGCTTATCCCAGGCCGACATCGCCGTTTGGGCGGCCACATTCGCACTCACGGTTCTGGCCGATCTCACCGTGGCGGTCGAAGTTGGAATGGTCCTGGCGGCGCTGCTGTACATCTATCGCATTTCACAAACCACTACGGTCGCCCCCGTGACTGAAGAGTATATCCGCGACGGACGAGCTCACGTGCTGCAAGATAAACAGCTTCCTTCATACGTCTCGATTCTTCGCATCCACGGACCATTCTTGTTCGGAACCACCGAGAAGCTGGCCGAAGCCACAGCCGACCTGGGTGCATTTCCCGCGGTGGTGATCGTGCGCTTGCGCAACATGACGGCCCTGGATGCAACCGGCCTGCACGCGCTCGAAGTGTTCGCCAACCGATTGCGAAAATCGGGCAGAACTCTCCTACTGTGCGGCGCGCGCGATCAGCCGGCCCAACTGCTGCAGAAAGCGGAGTTCATCGAGCACATCGGACGGGAGAACGTGCTGCCTCACGTGGAAGCTGCCTTGCACCGCGCCCGCGAAATCGGCACGGCATTCGGAGGAGTGGGACAAGAAATGGCTGACGACTTTCAGCACACCTCGCTTTAGCCGCCCGTCTTCAACACGTCCGGCTGACAGCCGCTAGCGCTTCCGCCACCGAGACCGCGTCTAAACTGACACCCTGGATTACCGAGACTCGCTCTCCACGTGGCGCCCATACAATTGGATCTGTCGGCCCAAAGATCGCAACTACCGGAGCCCCTACGGCCGCAGCCAGATGCGTGATTCCGGAATCGTTGCCGATATACACCCGCGCGCTTGCCAGCCAGCCAGCGAGTTCATACAAATTGTCGAATCGCACGGCGTCTTTGAGCGTCTCTTCCGGACCCGCGCACCATCGCACCGGCATCGCCAATCGATCGGCCAGTTCCCGGAATCGTTCCAGCGGCCAGTTCTTGCGCGCGCTTCCTGAGAATGGATGAATCACGGCATAGTCACCACGCTCACTCGGTTCGCAATCGATCCTCGGCACAGCCCGGCCTTCTCCCCCCGCCTGCCTCAAAAAGAAATCGGCCGTGTGCGGCTTGGTTTCCGGCCCGGGCAAAGCCTCTAGAAATTGGAACGGCAGACCGAGCGCGCCCACTTGCTCGCGAAACTCCACGCGATTCGCACCGTACCAGGAAACGATCGAATCGAAGGACCCGAGCTTCGCAATCAAGTCTGGGGCCGGCTGGATGCCCGGCAGGCCCAGCAAGTCGATTCCGGTGGATGCGATGGACCGGGCTTTGGCCATCCGTATCAGCGGCAGCACACTCGATGGAACCCAAACTTCGGTGCGATCTGTTTTCAGAAATTCGATCGCCGGCAGCGACAAAATACAGTCGCCAATGCCTCCAGGTCGAATGATCAAACGGCGCAAGGACAGCTCAGTGGATGCTCGCGCTGGTCTCCCACACCGGACCAGACACATCCTGAATGCTCAGGTGCACCGCCTTGGCTTTCTCCAGTTCATCGTTGCCCACTTCAAAATGAACGGCCACCATTCGATCCACGGTGCTGTGCGGCGCAATGATGTCCTGCAGCCCCAATCCCTCGTTGTACTGATCGCCCAGGAAACGGTTGTATTGAAAAATCCGCTTCAGATCGCTCTTGGATACCGTGACGCCATCCTCCATCATTCCATCCTTGGTCTCCAGGCTGATGTCCACGGTTCGAACCACAAAAGGTTTGTCGGAAGGATTCTCCACGCGAAAATCCATGGTCGCGATGCTGTTCCCTTGGCCCAACGGCCCCGTTCGCACCTTCAGGATCTTGCCCACCAACTGAAGATGCGCGCCCTTGTTTCCGGTCACAATGACCACTACCGCAATCGCCACTGCAACCAGACCGAGGACGAAAAAGATCAGAAGCCGTTTGTTCATGAGCCAAGCTTGTTCCGGACGTCGACGAGCGCACTAATCTCCCAGCAATCTGCCGTAGCCGTGCAAGCTGGTGACATTATCGCAGACGGCCTTGATCCCCGCCGTGATCGGAATGGCCAGCAGCAGCCCGATTCCGCCCCAGATAGTGCCCCAGAACATCAGCGCAACCGTTACCACCAGCGGATTCAGGTGTACGCGCGAACCCACCACTTTCGGATACAGCAGGTTCATCGCGACCAGGTGCAGCACCGCCACCACCACCGCGATGATCACATAAATCGCCGGCTGGTCGTAAACAATCAGCCCGGCCGCGAAGGCTGGAATCATGGCAAGCGGCAGGCCGACGTAGGGCACCAGGCTGAGAAAGCCGCTTAACGCCCCCACCAGAGGCCAATAAGGCATGCGGATCGAGAAGAAGAATGAGCAACTGATCGTAGCCAGCATCAATCCGAGAATAAAGTTCCCGATTACGTAAGCCCGCACCATGTCGGCCACTCCCTGCCAGCTCTTTCCGACGACCTGCCGCTCCGAGCCGCTGAAGAGATAGAGAAAGCTGCGCCGCATGTGATCGCGCCAGCTCAGCATGAAATACACCAGGAATGGCACGAAGCTCGCCATCAGCAACACATCGTAGAAGGATCGGATGTATCCGTACAGATACGTCAAAAGCGGCGTCGGCTCGCTATGGATGCGCACTTCTGGTATCTGGGCTGGCGCGGGCGGCGGTTCCACCACTTTGCTTCCACGCCGCCTGCGTGACACCTCTGGCGCCGGAATTCCAGGTGGCGGAGGCGCTTCCTGAAAACGCTTGGGAATCACCACCTGATAGGTTCGTTTCTCCACATCGTCCACGCGCGCTGCCACGTTATCCACCAGCTCATTCATCCGCTGACTGAACGTCGGAAGTTCCTGCACAAATCCGGAAAATTGCGTGTAGAGTCCCAGTCCAAGCAGGTACAAAAGCAAGAGGGCGACGCTGCAAACGATGAAACTGGCCACGGAACGCGGCACGCGCAGTTTCAGAAGAGGCGTCACCAGAGGGTCCAGCAGGAAGGCGATGGTGATGGCGATCACCATGGTGATGAAAAACACACGCCCGAAGTACAGCAGCGCTATCGCCGCGGCCACCGCCAATATGGTCACCCCAGCTTGCGCTTGTCTTTGCACCGGCAATTTCGGAATGGGCGTAGGCGTTAGGGTGGACATCGGAACCCCGGATCTTCTGCTTCTGCTTCCTATATAACCACTTCTATGATGAAATGAAATCGGCACAAACAGCAATCAAAATAAGGGCCTCCGCGAACTTTCGAACCATTTTTTAATGACACCCGGCAGAATCTTAGCCCTCGATCTGGGGAAACGGCGCATCGGGCTCGCGCTGAGCGACGAACTCGGCGTCACCGCACAGGGCCTGGAAACCCTCCAGCGCACCAATATTCGCGAGGATCTGGCGCACCTGGCGAAACTGGCGTCCGACCACAACGTCACACTGATATTGATGGGGAACCCGTTACACATGAGCGGGCATGAAGGACGCGGCACCGCGCACGCCCGCGAATTTGGCGCGCGCCTGGAGGCCGTTACCGCGATTCCCGTCCAATTGTGGGACGAGCGCCTCACCACGGTGCAGGCTCAGCGCGTGCTGCGCGAGAGCGGTATTAGCATTGAAAAGCGCGCCAAAGCCGTCGACCGCCTGGCCGCCGTAATTCTGCTGGAAAGCTTCCTGGATTCCCGCCAATCATGACGCGCATCCTCTCCGCGCTTCTGCTCCTGGCGCTGATTGCCGCCTCAGCCGCTTATCTCTCCCTCAACGCCAAGTACCAGGGATTTCATCAGCCCGTGATCCTCGATTTTCCGAAGGGAACCAGCACCCAAGCCATGGCCGCTGAGCTGGCTCAAAACGGCGTGATCCGCTATTCCTGGCAGTTCATCGTGTCCCGCGCCCTGCATCGCGGCGCGAAGCTGCAGGCCGGCGAATATCAGTTCGCTCGAGCCGATAACACGTCCAACATTTTCAATCGCATCGCGCGAGGCGATGTCTTCTTCTATGAACTCGTGGTGCCCGAGGGCGCCAATATGTTCGACATCGCGGCCAGCCTGGGCCGCTTCGATTTCCTGAAACCCGCCGATTTTCTGCGCGCCGCGCGCATCCCTTCGCTCATCCGCGACCTTGCTCCGGAAGCGCCCACGCTCGAGGGCTACCTCTTCCCTGCCACCTATCGCATCACGCGCTCCACCACGGTCGAGCAACTTTGCGCCATGATGACCAGCCAGTTCCGCAAGCAGTGGCGCGATCTACAGTCTGCCGCACACAGCCAGCCGGTGAACGGCATTGTGACTCTCGCGTCTCTGGTGGAAAAGGAAACGGGGCGTCCCGAAGACCGGCCGATTGTCGCGTCCGTCTATGAAAACCGGCTGGCCAAGGGGATGGCGCTGGATTGCGATCCAACCACGATTTACGCGGCGCTGCTGGAAGCCCGGTATCGCGGAGCGATTTATCATTCGGATCTCACGAGCGATAACGCTTATAACACCTACCGCCACGCGGGACTGCCTCCGGGACCCATTGCCAATCCGGGAGCGGCATCGCTCAAAGCCGCGCTCATGCCGGCTGATACAGATTACCTCTATTTTGTCGCCAAGCCCGACGGTTCCGGCGGGCACCAGTTCTCGAAAACGATTGAGCAGCACAATGCCGCGGTCCAGCAATACCGTCGCGCGTCGAAGCCCCAATAAGCACGAAGCCGCATGCTCCCGTTCCAACTGGTTTACCATCCGCGCTACGATCTCAACCTCGGCGACCATGTGTTTCCCGCGCGCAAGTATCGTCTCATTCACCATCGCTTATTGGAAGAACGCTTCGCGGAACCAGCCGATTTTGTAGCACCTGAGGCCGCTTCCGATGACGATGTGCTGCGAGTTCACGATCCCGGCTGGTGCATCGCTTGCAGACCGGAACGTTAACGGCAGCCGAAATCGTCAAGCTCGAAATTCCCTACTCGCGTGAGATGCTGGAAGGCTTCTGGCTGGCCACCGGCGGCACGCTTCTCGCGGCCCGCAACGCGCTGCGCCAGCGTATCGGATTCAACATCGGCGGAGGATTCCATCACGCTTTTCCGGCCCACGGCGAAGGTTTTTGCGCCATTCACGATGTGGCCATCGCGATCCGCGCGCTGCAAAACGAGCGCCTGATCGAAAAAGCCATGGTCGTCGATAGCGACGTTCATCATGGCAACGGAACCGCCGCGATTTTCTCCGGCGACCGCAGCGTTCTCACGCTCTCCCTTCACCAGCTCAACAACTATCCGAGCCAGAAACCGCCGTCGGTGATCGACGTCAATCTTCCGGACGGCGTCGAAGATGCCGAATACCTCGAGCGGCTTAACGGCGCACTGAAAGTCGCCATGAGCTTTGCGCCCGATCTGGTGTTCTACCTGGCCGGCGCGGACCCCTATCGCGAGGACCAGCTCGGCGGCTTGTCGCTGACCATCGACGGCCTTCACCGCCGCGACCAGCTGGTGTTTGAAACAGCGCTGGCCCAATCCGTACCGGTGGCCGTGGTGCTGGCCGGCGGCTACGCCCGCGACACCGATGATACCGTGACCATCCACTGCAACACGGCCAAAGCCGCCCGCGAGGCGCTACAGTAATGGCGATGCTGTTCGAACTCTTTGACCAACAGCTGGAGCAGCTAAAGACCATCGCTGAACGAGTTTGTGGCGCCCTGAGGCAAGAAGGAATCGAATACCGAATTGTGGGCGGCTTGGCGGTTTTCTTTCATGTCGAACCTCGTGACCCGTTCGGCGCGCGTTTAACGAAAGATGTGGACTTGGCGGTGACTCGTGCCGATCTCGCGCGCATCGTAGCGGCTGTTCGCTCCCTCGGCTTGGAACATCAGCAAGTGCCTGGACTCGACAGGCTGGTTGACCCCGCTGCTCCCAATCGACGAGGAGTTCACCTGCTGTTCGTCAGAGAGAGAGTTCGGTCAGGAGATTTGCTGGCCACTCCGGACTTTTCCGAACCCACGAAGACGATCGAAGGATTTCTTCTCGCTCCTGTTCCCGATCTGGTCCGAATGAAGCTCACCAGTTTTCGGCTCAAGGACAAAGTCCACATCGTCGACATGGATTCGGTCGGGTTGATCACTCCGGATATTGAAGCGTCACTCCCGGACGCCCTGCGTGATCGGTTGCAACAGGTTCGAGCCGAAGAACGCGGCGCGTAGGCTACTGTTCGAAGGCGTCCGCGAGCGGAACCGCGATATCGGGATTGTTGGTGCGCAAGACGCCGTCCAGCACTTCATGCATCTCGCCCGGGGTGTAGCAGTACGCCCGGCGCAGCAGGGGATCGAGCGCCCAAACGTAGCGAACGCCCATTTGGAAATAATCCGAGAGTTTCTCATTGAGACGAGCGGCGCTGTCTAACCTACACAGGATCTCGACGCATAGGAACGGTCGATGCCTGACGATCGGCTCAACAGGATCCGATGCAAGAACAACACAAACGTCGGGGACTCGAAAGCGCGTGGCACTGATCTGCACCCGCTGTGACATCAGCACGCGAACTCCGGCCTCACGCTCCTTCTGAAAAAGCAGGGAGGCCACAGTTCCGTGCACGCGAGCGTGGGGCTGTTCGCCTGAGTGACGCTCCAGGAGCTCGCCATCGACATACTCGCGATCCGCTTCGTAACTCGTCGTGAGATATTCTTCGACGCTTACCATTCAATCCACCGGCGCTGAATAGGCCGACGCCGGTGCCGACGCTATGATCGCGTCTTCGAAGGAATAATCCGGCTTGGGAAACTTGTGCCGCACGTACCAGCGGTAAGTTTCCTTCAAACCCGCGTTGAATTCCACCGGCTTGAATTTCAGAATACGCTGCGCCTTATTTACCACCACGGTGATGGCCGGCAGATCGAAATAGACTCCGAAATACAGCTTCGGGCCCATGGGGTGTCCGCCCGCGCGAAGCATCCGCTCACGGGGCAGTCGCACGAAGGTGGGCTCTTTCCCGGCGGCCCGCGCAAATGCCTCCACCGCTTCCACCTGCGTTAGCGGCCGGGGATTCGCGATGTTGAATGCGTGGCCTTCAATATCGGGAGTGTCGATGGCCTTCACCTGCGCGGCTACCAGATCGTTAATGTGAACGAACTGCATGAGCCGGCGCCCATCGCCGGGCAGAATCAAGGGACGGCCGTCTTTTAAACGGTCCCAAAAGAAGGCCTCGCGATAAAACGGATTTCCCGGGCCATACACAAACGGCGGACGCAGCGTCACCACCGGGAATCCATTGCGCTGCCGCATGCGGAACAGCGCGCGCTCGCTCATGGCTTTGTTGCGCACATAAGGGTCGGGATGATCGTCCGGGGCCAGCGCATCGCCCTCGTGATGGTTCAAACCGTCGCCATAAGCGCCGACGCTCGACATAAAAACATAACGCTGTAGATTGTTTCCGCAGGCCCGGGCCGTCGCTTCCACCTGCGTGGCCGTGGTGCCGTGCTCCCAATCGTATACGTTGTCGTAAACGATATCGAAGTTCTTGCCGGCCAGCGCGCGCTTCACGGCATCGGGATCGTTGCGGTTGGCGACAATATTGCCCACCTTTTTCCCTAGCTTGTGGCGCGGCTTGCGATGCAGAACCGTAACATCGTGCCCCAAGTGAAGCAGTTGCTTCACCAGCGTCTGGCCGATGAACAGAGTGCCGCCGATCACCAGCACTTTTCGCTTGGCCGGCTCCTGGCGCTTGGATCCGTTAGTCGTAGTACTCGAGGCCAAGGTGTGTAATCAAATCCTCTCCGCGCATCCAACGCAGCGTGTTCTTCAACTTCATCAACTGAATGAAAATGTCGTGCTCGGGATACAATCCGGGAGCCGTCATGGGAGCTTTGAAGTAGAAGGACAGCCACTCTTGGATGCCTTTCATGCCCGCCCGTTGCGCCAGATCCAAGAAGAGAACCAGATCCAGCACCAGAGGAGCGGCCAGAATGGAATCGCGGCACAGGAAGTTGATTTTGATCTGCATGGGATAACCGAGCCATCCGAAGATGTCGATGTTGTCCCAGCCTTCCTTGGCGTCGCCGCGTGGCGGATAGTAATTGATGCGAACTGCGTGATAAAGGTCTTTATAAAGCAGCGGGTACAGATCGGGCTGCAGGATCTGCTGGAGCACGCTCAACTTGGTCTCTTCTTTCGACTTGAACGAGCCGGGATCTTCCAGCACCTCGCCGTCGCGATTGCCCAGAATGTTGGTCGAGAACCAACCGGACATGCCGAGCATGCGAGCCTTCAGACCCGGCGCCACCAGCGTCTTCATGAAGGTCTGGCCGGTCTTGAAATCCTTGCCGCAGACCGGAATCTGCCGATCGCGCGCGAGCTCCAGTAAAGCCGGCGTATCGGTGGTCAGGTTCGGCGCGCCGTTCGCATATGGCACTCCGCTCTTCAGAGCGGCATAGGCATAGATCTGGCTGGGCGCGATGTCGGGATCGTTCTTCTGCAGGCCGCACTCGAAATCCTTGACCGTCTGATGCACTGCTGCCGGCTTGTGAAACACTTCGGTGGACCCGCACCATATCATCACGGTTCTATCCACCTTGTTGTTCTCGCGGAATTGCCGGATGTCTTCCATCAGCATTTCCGCCTT
Organism: Bryobacteraceae bacterium; assembly: GCA_050010415.1. GTDB lineage: Bacteria > Acidobacteriota > Terriglobia > Bryobacterales > Bryobacteraceae > Palsa-89. Next base: position 12,512 of record JBEKLB010000076.1, read on the forward strand.
GTCCATTTTCGAACCTTCTTTGACGTTCGGCCCGTTCAGGCGCCGCACATAATCGGTGTCGAAGACGGCTTTCATCGGCTTGATGGCGCTCAACGGCTCGCGTACCTGTTCGAGCAGCGACTTCTCCAGCACTTCGGCATGCGCGGCCGATTCATAGGCCGTGTCGTTGAAAATATCCCAGCCGCCGAAGACCAGGTCGCTTAAGCCCGCCAGTGGGACGAAATCCTTGATCATCGGACTGCGGCCGTCGGTGCGTTTCCCGAGGCGCACGGTTCCTAGCTGTGTCAGCGATCCGATGGGCTGGCCGAGGCCGCGCTTCACCGCTTCAACTCCAGCCATGAACGTGGTGCTGACCGCTCCAATGCCGGGAATCAGGACCCCCAGCTTACCTTCCGCGGGCGCAATCCTGGTATTTCCTATAGTGGACAACTGCGAATCTCCTTGAGTGGCACGAGGATGCTCAAATGTACCCTCGAACAGGGCTGCCGACAGCCTATCCATCGGTATTCTAACATTTCATGACAAGGAGCGCGACTTTTGCCATTCTCCCTAAAAGGCGATGTACGGATTTCAGAGTATCTTACGATAAACCAGGAAACCGGACCGCTCGGCGATCCGGTCGTAGAGCAGCATGGCGGTTTGGTTGGTCTCGTGAGTCTGCCAATACACTCGGGACGATCCCGCAAGTTTCGCCTGCTCATAGACTTCGGCGATGAGAGCCCGGCCCACGCCCTGTCCGCGCGCCCCTTCTTTGGTGAATAAATCCTGCAAATAGCAGATTGGCTGGATGGCCGTGGTGCTGCGATGGTAGAGATAATGCGCCAGGCCGACCAACTCGCCACCTTGCTCGGCAACCAGAGCGTGCATTGGCTCAGAAGCTTCGAAAAAACGCTTCCAGGTCGTGTCGGAAACTTCAGCGGGAAGCGCGGTGGCGCCAGACCGGCCGTAGAAGGCGTTATACCCGGCCCACAACGGCAGCCATTGCTCATAATCGTTCGGGGACACGGGCCGGACGGAAAGGGTCAAGAAGGAATTATAGCGAACCTTCCCTCACGCCTAACCCTATGCTCCTCAACACGCTCCTCAAGGTAGTTACCAGGGTTATCGTTCTGTCTCTACGGAACCCCTGGGCTATACTAAAGTCTAATGACTGAGCGCGCGACGAGCACCCTCTCTGCCATTCTGATCGACGATGAACAGCTGGCGCGCGAGGAGCTGTCTTACCTGCTCAAGGAGTTCCCCGACGTCGAGATACTGGCCACCGGGCGCAACGGCCTGGAGGCGGTAAAGCTTATCGAAAACCTGGAACCTGATGTTGTCTTCCTGGATGTCCAAATGCCGGGTTTGGACGGCTTCGGAGTGATCCAGAATCTGCGCGAGAAGAACGTCCCGCTGCCGCATTTCATTCTGGCTACAGCGTACGATCAGTATGCCATCCAAGCTTTCCGTTGGGAGGCGCTGGATTACCTGCTCAAGCCCATCGAGAAGGACCGCTTGCAGATGGCCGTGGAGCGCGCACGAAAAGCCGTCACCGAGAAATCGAAGGCGGCGCCGCAACCCGAGGTCGTACCGTTGAAGGCCTCGCCGCAGCGCACCAAGCTGCTGGTGAAGAACAACAATCGAAACTTCATCGTCGACGCGCAGGATGTGGTCTACGCCACCATCGACGACGGCCTCATCACGGTGGTGGCCACCAACGTGGAGGGAGAATCGAATTACCGCACCATCGAAGAGTTGCAATCCAATCTCGATCCGGACACCTTCTGGCGCGTTCACCGCTCGTTTCTGGTGAACATTCATCGCATCAAGGAAGTGATTCCGTGGTTCAAGTCGAGTTTCCAACTGCGCATGGATGACAAGAAACAAACCGAAGTGCCGGTGAGCCGCGTGCAAACCAAGCGGCTGCGCGCCCTGCTGAAACTGTGACCTCCGCCCCACACGCTAGCGCTGCTGTGACCGCCCGGCGCGCCAGACCGGAAGACGCGCCCGCCTGCGGGCAAATCGTCTATGAGGCGTTTCTCAAGATCAGCAGCGCCCACAACTTCCCGACCGATTTTCCGTCGCCGGAAAGGGGCGTAGGCTTGTTGACCCAGCTGTTTTCGCACCCCGGCTTCTACTGCGTGGTAGCGGAAGCTGATGGCCGCCTGGCTGGAAGCAATTGCCTGGACGAGCGCGATGCCATCGCCGCCGTTGGGCCCATCACCATCGATCCAGAGGCGCAGAATCGGGGCATCGGGCGCGAGCTGATGGATGCGGTGCTGGATCGCGCACGGGAGCGTAAACTTGCCGGAGTCCGTCTGGTGCAGGCTGCGTTTCACAATCGCTCGCTTTCGCTCTACACGACGCTCGGATTCGAGGTTCGCGAGCCGCTCGCAGTGATGCAAGGCCCTGCGATCAAGAAAACCTTTGAGGGATTTGCAGTGCGCACGGCGCAACCGGCGGATCTGGAAGCGTGCAACCAGGTCTGCCATCGCGTGCACGGACATCATCGCGGCGGAGAGCTCGCCGACGCCATCCCGCAAGGAACCGCACTGGTGGTCGAACGTGGCGGCCGCATCACCGGGTATGCTAGTTCACTCGCGTTTTTCGGACACACCGTTGCGGAGACGAATACAGATCTCCAAGCGCTGATCGCCGCAGCCGACGGATTTGCCGGCGCCGGAATCCTAGTGCCATCGCGCAATTCGGAACTATTCCGCTGGTGCCTGGCAAACGGTCTGCGCGTGGTGCAGCCCATGACGCTCATGTCGCTCGGACTGTACAACGAACCGAGGGGTGCGTTCCTGCCATCCGTTCTGTATTGAAGCACGGGCATCGCAGGTGTTCGCTAGGGCGGTGAACGTTTGGCGTGCCAGAAGTGTAGAATCTCCACATAGTTGGGCGCCTCGTGGACTTTGTAATAAATGAGTATCGGCGCGTGAACCAGTAGACGGACACCCTGCAGCCCGTCCACAAGGCCTCCAATCCGCGGAAAGCTCTTTAGCAGATCAAGATGGTCAAGAATGGCGTTGCCGAATCGTTCGGTTGTTCCGGGGAAATTCGCCCACGAGTAAGCTAGGACTTCTTCGAAATCCGCTACCGCTGTTTCTGCGACTCGAATTTGGAAATCCACTGAGGGATCAGTTTCCGCAGCTCGTCGAGGGAGACGGTACGGCCCGCGTCAGCGTCTTTGATCCCACGGTCAATAGCGGCCAGAGTTTCGGCGTCCACCGCTACTTGTTTAGTCTCTGGAATGTCCCACCCTAAGTCGATCACGATCCTAACGTAGCACACGCACTCAGCGGACGTCGGAGGACTTAACAATCTGCACGGCGGCCCCGCTCGATAGCGAGTCTGGCGGATTGGCGATCACCAAATCGCTTTCGGCGATGCCGGAAACCACCTCCACTTCATTGCCGAAGTCCTTGCCCAGAATTATCGGGACCAATTCGGCTTTGTTACCGTCGCGGACTACCCCGACGCGCAAACCTTCGCTGCGGAATATCAGCGCGCTGACGGGCAAAATCAGAGAGCGCGAGCCCTCTGGAATCATGAGATGGACTTCGGCGTACGCGCCTGGACGAAGCTCACCGGAAGCGTTGTCGACATCCACCTCGGTGAGCAGCGTTCGGGTGGCTTGATCGATGGCGCCGGAGGTGCGGACCAGTTCGCCTTGAAAGCGGCGGCCGGGAAATTCCGATAACGTCAGATAGGACTTGAGACCGGGAGCCGCGGCGCGTGAATCCGCCTGTGGCACGCTGACGTAAACGCGCAGCTTCGCGGTAGCCGCCATATGGAACAATTCTTGCGCCGCACCGCCATTACCGGCATTGATGAGCGCGCCGACATCGACGTTGCGGGCCGTCACGATGCCGTCGAAAGGCGCCTTGACCGTTTCATAATTCTGCATCTCTTGCAGCCGCCCCAGATTGGCTTGGGCCGCCGCGATATTGCTGCGAGCCGCCGCGATAGCCTGTTCGAGTGCATTGAGATTGGCAGCTTGCGCCTGGTATTGCGCCTGATACTGATCATTCTCCTGGCGCGAAACCGCGCCCTTTCCCACCAGGTTCTTCCAACGCTCGGCGTTCACGCGGGCCAGTTCTTCGTTGGCCTTGCCTTGCTGTTCATTGGCGATGGCTTGATCTAAAGAAGCCTGCGCCTGCTGGATGGTGGCCTTGGCCTGGACCACCTGCTGGTCCAACTCTGGAGCTTCGATGATCGCCAACACTTGTCCGGCCTTCACGTGTCCGCCGATGTCGACGTTCCACTGCTTCAGGTAACCGCTCGAGCGGGCGTAGATCGGCGAATCGGTAAATGCCTGGATGTTGCCGGGGAGCACCACTTCGTTCTTCACGGCGCCGGGCTTGGGATGGATCACCGAAACGGCGGGAATCGCGAGCTCGCGCGTGGTTTCCTTTACCGCGGCAGCGGTCTGGATACGTGAGTTGATGCCCCAAAAGACCACTCCGGCGACGATCACGACTGCCAAAATCAGAAGCACCACCGCCCGCGCGGTTCGCGCACGCGAGGGCGGCCGGCTGGGCGGCAGGGTCCCACTCGCCAGTTGGGTTTCGAGCATTCGTTCGCTATCTAGCATCCAGGGATCCTTTACTTAGCATCGGCTGTCGCGCGCCTCCGGTGCAACATGCTGAACACGGTTGGGACGAAGAATAGGGTGGCGATGGTGGCGCAGATTAGTCCGCCGATGACGGCGCGTCCGAGCGGGGCGTTTTGTTCGCCTCCTTCGCCCAGGCCCATGGCCATCGGAACCATACCGATGATCATGGCGAGCGCGGTCATCAAAACCGGCCGAAAACGGGTGAGACCGGCTTCGAGCGCGGCACGCACCGGATCGCCTTCGGCCTCCAGGTGTTCCTTGGCGAAACTGATCACCAGGATGCTGTTGGCTGTGGCCACCCCGACACTCATGATGGCGCCCATCAGCGCGGGGACGCTCAAAGTGGTCCGCGAGACAAAGAGGAAGATCACGATTCCGGCCATGGCGGCGGGAAGCGCGGTGATGATGATGAACGGGTCGAGCCAGGATTGAAAGTTGATCACGATAAGAAAGTAAACCAGGATGATGGAAAGAACGAGGCCGCCCAGCAGGCCGCGGAAAGACGACTGCATGGTATCGATCTGGCCGCGCACGATCAGTTGCGATCCGCGCGGAAGTTTGGCGCGCGCCTTGTCGACAATGCGGTTGATATCCACGGCGACAGCGCCCAGATCGCGATCCTGCACATTGCCGAAGATGTCGATGGCTCGCGCGATGTTGTAGTGCGAAACCACCGCCATCTCGGCGCGGCGCTGGGTAGCGACCACATCGCCCATGATTTCGGGACGGCGCTGGCCCACGCTGGTAATGGGGACGTTATTTAGGTCGCTGACCGACGAGATGTCGTATTGCGGGGTCTGTGTCACCAGGCTGTATTCGACGCCATTCTTGGGATCGAGCCAATACGTCGGGTTGGTCTGAGCGCTTCCGCTGAGCGAAATCAGCAGGCTGTTGGCGACATCCAGCGGTGAATAGCCGCTCTCGATGGCCTTGGTGCGGTCTACGTTCACTTGAATTCGCGGCAGATCGAAAAGCTGGTGGACGCGCAGATCCACGGCGCCGGGAACGGTGCGGAGCTGGCTCAGAAGGTTGGTGGCGAAAACATGATTGGCGTTCAGGTTCAGGCCTGAGACCTGGATATCGATGGGCGCGGGCAGCCCGAAGTTCAGAATCTGGCTGATGATGTCGGCCGGCAAAAAGTAAAACGTAACGCCCGGAAACTCACGCGGCAATTTACGGCGCAGCTCATGCACATACACATCGGAAGGCCGATGGCCGGGCTGGAGCGTGACCAGGACGTCGGCATCCATGGTTCCGATTGGCGCCGAATTGCTATAGGCCATGTTGATGGAGCTGTACGGAAGCCCGATGTTGTCGATGATGCTGGATATTTCCGATTCCGGAATCGCTTCGCGGATGGAGGTTTCGACCAAGTCGCCCAGGCGCGCGGTCTCTTCGATGCGCGTTCCGGTCTTGGCGCGGAAATGCAGATTGAATTGGCCGGCGTCGGTGGCGGGGAAAAAGTCGCGGCCGAGCCAGGGAAGCAAAAGAAAGGCGGCGGCGCACAGCGCGAGAAAAGCCGGAACGAAGAATCTCCGCCTGCGGATACAGGTTTCGAGCGTCCCGAGATAACTCATGCGCATGGCTTCAAAACCGCGCTCGAAAACTCGTTGGAAGCGTCCCGCCAGGTTCCAGGGCTTGGGCTCTGCGTCTTGCTGGTGCGGTCTCAGCAAGTACATGGCGAGGGTGGGCACCAGGGTTCGCGATAAAAGGTAGGAGGCGAGCATGGCGAACACCACCGCCTCAGCCAACGGGACGAACAGGTAGCGCGCAACGCCGGTGAGGAAGAACATCGGGATGAAGACGATGCAGATGCAGAGGGTGGAAACGAAGGCCGGAACTGCGATTTGCTGGGCGCCATCCAGCACCGCTTGCCGGATGGGCTTATCCATTGCCAGATTGCGCGTCGTATTCTCGATTTCGACGGTTGCGTCGTCGACTAAGATACCCACCGCCAAAGCCAAACCGCCCAGCGTCATGATGTTGATGGTTTCGCCCAGCGCGCTGAGGACGCAGATGGAGCACAGGATGGAAAGCGGAATCGAGATCGCGATGATGATGGTGCTGCGCCAGCTCCCG